>NZ_JAKDJE010000007.1 GCF_030454045.1 Psychrobacter sp.
TCAATTATGGCTATGTCTGATGCCAGCATACTTTTTAGAACACCACCAAAAATAAGAGTAAGCAAATTTCTTATGTGTACTTGGGTCTGAATTAGCCATCCTTTTTCCTTAATACAATTAACCCAACAATTCTTTTAGAATTTGGTTCACTTGCTGCGGGTTCGCACTACCGCGGCTGGCTTTCATCACTTGCCCGACCAAACCGTTAAAGGCTTTTTCTTTACCACCGCGATATTCTTCGACCATGGCTTCATTTTTTGCAATGACGTCTTCGACCATGGCTTTGATAGCGCCCGTGTCAGTCTCTTGCTTGAGGCCTTTGTCTTTGATGATTTTGTCTGCTGCATCATCACCAGTGCCGCCTTCACGCTCGTATAGCGCACTAAAGACTTTCTTAGCCAGTTTGCCAGATAGCGTGTCATCTTTGATACGTTTTAGCATACCAGCCAACTGTTTGGCGCTGATAGTAGAGTCGACGATGTCTTTATCATCTTTGTTCAGTGCGCCGAGCAAGTCGCCCATGACCCAGTTGCCAGCCATTTTGGCATCTGACTGACCGATTTCAGCCACCACATCTTCGAAGTAATCAGCAATCTGACGACTGGCCGTTAAGATACGAGCGTCATATTCTGACAGACCCAGTGCTTCTTCAAAGCGTGCACGACGAGCGACTGGTAGCTCTGGCATGGCTGCTTTGATCTCATCGACCGTATGCTGCTCGATACGGACTGGCAGTAGGTCAGGATCAGGAAAGTAGCGATAGTCGTTGGCGTCTTCTTTGGTACGCATGGTGCGTGTTTCATCGCGCTCTGGATCATATAGCATCGTTGCTTGTACGACTTTGCCACCATCTTCTAGGATGTCGATTTGACGCTCGATTTCACGATTGATAGCACGTTCGATAAAGCGGAAAGAGTTTAGGTTTTTAAGCTCAGTACGGGTACCGAGATCAGCGCCTGGCTTGCGTACAGAGACGTTACAGTCACAGCGGAATGAGCCTTCAGCCATCACAGCGTCTGAAATACCGAGCCAAGTGACTAGCTGATGAATGGCTTTGATGTAGGCAAGCGCTTCGTGAGCAGAGCGCATGTCTGGCTCAGAGACGATTTCGATCAGCGGCGTACCCGCACGGTTCAAATCCACACCTGTCATACCATCGACGGCATCATGTACCGATTTGCCCGCATCTTCTTCTAGATGGGCGCGGGTAATACCCATACGTTTTGGATATTCGTTTTTCTCGCCTTCGTTGACCACGACATCGATATAGCCAACGCCTACGATAGGATTAGCCATCTGAGTGATTTGATAGCCTTTAGGCAAGTCAGGGTAAAAGTAGTTCTTACGATCAAACGTATTAAACAGACCCAGCTCAGCGTTGACACCGATACCAAACTTTAGGGCACGTTCGACTACGCCCGCATTTAGCACTGGCAATACGCCAGGCAGGCCCAAATCGACGATACTGGCTTGGCTGTTTGGCTCATGACCAAAGTCAGTTGGCGCACTAGAGAATATCTTACTTTCTGTATTTAGCTGGCAGTGAATCTCGATGCCGATGACCACTTCATAACCATCAACGAATAGCTCTTTACGCACGGTATTGTTATCAGTAGTTGCTGTACTCATTATACCGTCTCCTTTGCGATGGCTGAGTGTTGTAAATGGTGATCTGTATGCTGCTGGAACAGATGGGCAGTTGTAAGCAGTTGACTCTCTTGCCAGTGCTTACCGATCAATTGTAGGCCAATTGGGAGGCCAGCTGCGGTTAGACCTACTGGCTGACTGAGTGCAGGTAGACCTGCCAAGTTGACCGCGATGGTATAGACATCACCTAAGTACATCGTTGCAGGATCAAGATCTTCACTAAGCTTGTAAGCCGCGGTCGGTGCCGTTGGGCTCGCGATCACATCACAGCTAGCAAAGGCTTCATCGAAGTCTTTGACGATTAGGCGGCGGATTTTTTGTGCTTTAGTATAGTAAGCATCGAAGTAGCCAGCCGATAGCGCATAAGTCCCCGTCAGGATACGGCGCTGTACTTCAGGGCCAAAGCCTTCAGAACGTGAGCGCGTGTATAGATCGATCAGATCCGTTGGGTTTTCACAGCGATAGCCAAAACGTACGCCATCGAAGCGTGATAGGTTCGATGATGCTTCGGCAGGTGCTAGCATGTAGTAAGTGGCAAGCGTGATTTCAGGGTCAGTGATGTTCACTTCTACAATTGTTGCGCCCAGCTCTTCGTATTTCTTGAGCGCGGCACGTGCTGCTTGTTCGACTTCGCTATCAAGCCCTGTGCCAAAGTATTCTTTGGCCACACCAATACGCAAACCGTCAAATGGCTTATCACCAGCCGCAGCCTCTGCATCATTGATGTCTTGTACGTAGTTAGGCATATCGTATTTGATAGAAGTGGCATCGCGCGTATCGTGACCAATCATTGGCTGTAGCAAATAAGCACAATCTTTGGCGCTGCGTCCCATGCTACCCGCTTGGTCTAGACTTGAGGCGTAGGCAATCATACCAAAACGTGACACACGGCCATAAGTCGGTTTGATACCCGTTAGGCCACAGAATGAAGCAGGCTGGCGAATAGAGCCGCCCGTATCACTACCAGTCGCAACAGGGACAAAACCTGCAGCAACCGCGGCAGCACTACCACCTGATGAGCCGCCAGGGACGCGCTCTAGGTTCCAAGGGTTCTGTACGGTGCCGTAGTAAGAGCTACTATTGTCTGAGCCCATGGCGAACTCATCCATATTGAGCTTACCTAAGCTAATCATGCCAGCTTTGTCGATGTTAGATACGATAGTCGCGTCATATGGCGAGACAAAGTTATGTAGCATCTTTGAACCACAAGTGGTCAGGACACCTTGGGTGCAAAAGATGTCTTTGTGTGCCATCGGTACGCCAAGCAGCGGACGCTGATCGCCTTGTGCGCGCATCTCGTCTGCCGCCTTTGCTTGTGCACGTGCTGTCTCAGAGGTATGCGTGATAAAACTATTGATTTTGCCATCTAGCGCGTCGATACGCTTGATATAGTGCTCGGTTAATTCTGCGCTGCTAAATTGCTTGTCTTGCAAGCCTGCAATCAGCTGCTCGGTACTTAATAGATGAAGTTCAGACATAAGGTGTCGTCCGTCAAAGTGTGAATAACATAAAATAAAATGGGGTCATGAAGAGGGCGTAACGATATCAGTTAGCCAAAATATTAGTCAGCCTCGATCATTCGATGACTTGTGGCACAAGATACAAGCCTTCTTCGACAGCAGGCGCGACGGACTGATTACGCTCGCGATTGATATCGTGTTTGGCCACGTCAGCACGCAACTCTTGGCAGGCTTCATGGATATTGGCTAATGGCTTGATGTCTGTCGTATCAACATTAGATAGCGTGTCCATCAGCTTTAATACTTTACTGATATCATCGGCATAACTATCGGCAGTGCTTTCATCGACACCCAAGCGCGCAAGGTTGGCAACTTCTAAGATTTCTTCACGGCTGACAGTGTTGTCAGACGTTGTTGGTTGCTGAGACATAGTTTCTCCAGTTAAGGACAGTTTTTGTTAGAGTAGGTGACTACGCAAGTCAGAGCAAGTCAGAATACGTAAGCGCTAAAATAAAATAGGTTACAAAGT
The DNA here is from genome assembly GCF_030454045.1 of Psychrobacter sp. Taxonomy (GTDB): domain Bacteria; phylum Pseudomonadota; class Gammaproteobacteria; order Pseudomonadales; family Moraxellaceae; genus Psychrobacter. Next base: position 3,637 of record NZ_JAKDJE010000007.1, read on the forward strand.
TGGCTTATTATAAAGCATCTGACTCAAGTTTACAGAGCATGAGGCTTGATTGGGCCACAATATCAATCAATAGGCTAGGTCAGTCACTAACTAGCATCAATCAAGAAGGTTTGATGGTATAAAAATACACTCCCATTTATAAAATTGACCCCCTAATTCATGATTGATTTTCAATTGCTTCCCAATTAGGTTCTAAAATGCGTTACAGTATGCACCTACTACTAAGCAAAACAACTATCTGCCTGTAGAGCCTTGTTAGTTATCGAATTAAATACTGTTCCATTGAGTGGAATGATAGTCACTACTATTTCAAACTTTGTAACAACTTTTAGCGTCTCAGACAAAAATCCTTGCTTACTGATGCAAATAGCTATGTTTTTTTTGAGCTAAATCGGTATAATTTAGCTCAGTTTTTCATATCATCATTATTGCTTAGGTTTGACTGGTTGCGATGATTCACTTTCGCTCCCGTTAATGTCTAACGACGACCTGCTCAACACTGACGAGTAACACCTCAGTCAATCTCATTCGCCTCATTCGTAAGACGCTGGATATATTAGTCATGAACCTGTTTGGATTTTTATCAAATAATATCGCTATCGACCTCGGTACTGCGAACACCCTTATTTTTATTCCTAATAAAGGCGTCGTACTTGACGAGCCTACGGTGGTCGCATTACGAAGCAATCGTACTCAAAACCCGACTGTCGCGGCTGTCGGTATCGATGCCAAGCAAATGCTGGGTCGTACGCCTGCCAATATCACAGCGATTCGCCCGCTCAAAGACGGCGTGATTGCTGATTTTGAAGTGACGCAAAAAATGCTAAAACACTTCATCACTAAGGTAAAAGCCAAGCGTTTTTTGGCACAGCCTAACGTGGTGGTTTGTGTGCCATGTAAGTCGACCTTGGTTGAGCGTAAGGCGATTCGCGAGGCGGTATCATCAGCGGGCGCGAGCAAAGTCTTATTACTAGAAGAGCCAATGGCTGCGGCTATCGGTGCTGGCATGCCTGTTCATGAAGCCAGTGGTTCTATGGTCGTCGATATCGGTGGTGGTACAACTGAGATTGCTGTTATCGCGCTATCTGGTTGTGTCTATGCTGAGTCTATTCGCATTGGCGGTGATATGTTTGATGAGGCGATTATTACACATGTGCGCCGTACGCATGGTTGTGTGATTGGTGAGACGACCGCTGAGCGCATCAAAAAAGAAGTTGGCTCTGCATTGAATGAAAATAGCCAGCTAGAAGTAGAGGTTCGTGGTCGTAGCATGGCAGAAGGCGTACCAAAGACCTTTATCGTAAACTCAGAAGAAATACAAAAAGCCCTGACTGATCCACTAAGCGGTATCATCAGCGCGGTAAAAGTAGCCCTTGAGCAGACTCCACCAGAGTTGTCATCAGATATCGCAGAGCGTGGTATTGTGCTGACAGGTGGTGGGGCGTTATTGCGCGATTTAGATAAACTGATCTCACAAGAGACAGGCTTGCCAGTGACAGTAGCAGAAGACCCTTTAACTTGTGTCAGTCGTGGTGGTGGTATCGCCCTTGATTTCATCAATAACAAAAGCTTGAACATGATTTTTGTCTAAATAGCTTTTGCTCATGAGCATGGTCTCCTGGTTAGGATACCTATAATGCCTCATGATTTATGCATCAATCATTGATGTAGCCGATGCGATCACAATTATATAAATTAAAGGTAGCCGACTGCGCTGCCTTTAATTGCATTAATCCATGCTGTAACTCAATGCTACCGATAAACACGTATACCCTCAATAAGTGTGATTGTTCATTTTAGAATTCTTAAATTAGACGACTTATGACTCCAAGTATTTTTGCGCGCCAAGCACTATCACTTCGTAAGACTGCTATCGTGTTGATAGCGGCCTTAATTCTGATGTGGTTTGATAGCAAAAATTCGGAGTGGTTCAATCCAGTGCGCAGTACCAGCCACGCCGCTATGCAGCCTATTTATGAGCTGTCTTTATTGCCAAGCTATGCCACGCATTGGGCGAGTGGCAGCATCCAGTCAAAAGAAGCCCTACGCCGCGAAAACATGCAGCTAAAATCACAACTTATTCATGCACATGCCAAACTGCAGCAGCAAGATTATATCTTGGCACAAAATGCGCGCTTGCAAGGGATTTTATCCACCACAAAGCCTGAGCAGTTTGATTTGAATTTGGCGCAAGTCATTGGTACAGATACCAACTTGCTTAGACAGATTGTCGTACTCAACAAAGGCAAGCAAGACGGCGTGCAAGTTGGACAAACGGTCATTGATGAAAATGGTATTTTGGGGCAGATTATCAATGTTTATCCAAATACGAGCCGTTTGTTATTGATTACAGATGAGCAGCAATCAGTGGCTGTCACCGTCAAGCGGACAGGTCAACGGGCTATTGTGACAGGTCAGGGCATCCCATCTGCACTGAGTCTAAACTATGTCTTTAAAACCTCAGATGTCCGTGTGGGTGATGAGCTGGTGTCATCGGGATTGGGCGGGCGTATCCCAGCGGGTTACCGTGTTGGCCGTATCGCTCATATCAAAGATGAGCAGGCTGATAACTTTAGAAGCATTGAGGTCACGCCAGCTGCAAACTTTATTGACAACGCTTATGTCTTGATATTACAAGACAAAATGCTCGCTAAGAGTAAGAGCATTAGTCAATGAGTTCTGATGTCATAACGTTTTAACCAACAATGCCAGCTGCCTTTTTTATCAAAATTTTGCCTATCGTACTATCTCATTATTACCCAATGCATCCTATAACAGCGGTCGCTACACAATCGAAGGTAAGTACTCATGTCGTATCCTGATTCTGAGAATTCAACGGCACTGTTGATTGTGGTCATTGTTCTAAGCTTTATCATTGCCTCCTCGCTTAATGTTTATCCCCTAAGTCCCAATATGGCAACACTACGGCCCATGGTTATGATTATGGTGCTGATATATTGGCTATTGTTTCAACCGCGCTATGTCGGTATTTTTACCGCATTTACCATTGGACTTATCGCAGATCTTTTAATGGATACCCATCTGGGGCAGCAGGCTTTTGCCGCTGTTGTGGTCGCGTTGGTGATTAAAATCACAAGCATTTATGTTAAGCAATTAAACACCATCAGCGCATGGCTGATAGCCAGCCTAGGATTGGTTGTTTTTCAGTTCAATTTGTGGATACTACAGATGTTCATACAAAACATTTTTGTCGCAAAGTCCGCCTTGTCACTTATGATGAGCATCATCAGTTGGCCACTCGTGTTATTGGCATTACGCAAGTTTGCTCGTTGATGGCGAGTCTATCCCTGCCTCTAGACACTATAAACACACATATCCTATCCATGCATTAAGAAAGAGAAGAGCGATGAATATCATTTTAGCATCTGGTTCACCGCGCCGCCGTGAATTATTAGCAAGAGCACAGTTGGACTTTCGGGTGTTGAGCGTAGATATTGATGAATCTTTGCAAGACAACGAAGCGCCAAAAGACTATATCGAACGTATGGTTGCCACCAAAGCCGCTACCGCTATAGAGCAATTAAACGACGCGTTAGAACTTGATAAAATCGTCGCAAGCGATGCCAACGAGTCAATCATCATACTGACTTCTGATACCATCGGTGTGCTACTAGATGGCAAAACGGTATTGGTCAAACCAACCGGTCGTGATCACGCTTATAGCATGTGGCAGCAGATGTCAGACAATGTCCATGAAGTGTGGACTGCCGTACAAGCAACCAAACTGCAATTATTACCCAAAGCAGCAGAGCACCATACATTAGGGTCTACCAGAGCGTTTCACCTCATCGACCAACAGCAAATCACTGAGCGTACAGAAGTAGCTTTTGTACCATTAACCATCAAGATGATGAGTGATTACTGGGAGAGTGGAGAGCCAGCGGACAAAGCGGGCGGTTATGGCATTCAGGGCCTAGGTGCCGCCTGGGTCAGCCGCATCAATGGCAGTTATACCAATGTTGTCGGACTACCACTCGCCCAAACATTGGCATTAATAAAAACGATGACAGAGCCCAGTGAACATATAAGTGCAGTGAAAACAGATAGGTAATGTGACTATTTGGCATGATGCAAGAACAGTCACTTGATGACAGTTAGAGATGCACATAATGACACGGTAGGGCAATGGGCAAGAGCAAGGCGCATTTGTTACACTATAAAACCAATAGACGATGAACGTCTGACAAGAAAGCTAAGAGATAAGAGAAAAAACTATGTCTGAAGAGCTGCTGATTAATATTAGTCCAATGGAATCCCGGGTTGCGGTTTTAGACAATGGTATCTTGGGTGAAATTTATATTGAGCGACATCATAAGCTGGGTCTGGTCGGCAATATCTATCTGGGTACAGTTGTACGTGTCCTGCCAGGTATGCAGGCCGCTTTTGTCGATATCGGTCAATCGCGGACAGCTTTTTTACATGTGAACGACATGCAGCGTGAGCCTCGGGCTGTCTCTGAAAGTAAAAGCAAAGCCGCGACAAATGCCAAAAAAGAACATAATGATAATGGCTCTATCATAGAAACCTCCGACGATGGGTTAGCCATGACGCCACCTGTTGTCAGTGCGCGAAGTACAGAGATTGTGCCTGTCTCCAAGACACTGATTCAACATCGTTTGCATGAGAGCCAGCGTATTTTGGTACAAGTCACTAAAGACCAATTAGGCAGTAAGGGTGCTCGCTTAACGACCAATATATCGTTGCCATCTCGCTATCTGGTTTATCTACCATCAAGCGATCATATCGGTATATCACAGCGTATTGATGGTGAAGAAGAGCGCACGCGTCTAAAAACTGAGCTTAGTAGCTTAATGCAAACGGTCAATCTAAAAGGTGGACTCATCGCTCGTACTGCCGCCGAGCGTGTTCCTGTAAACAAGCTAGAAGAGGATATTTATTACCTGTTGCAGCTGTGGCGTACCATCTGTGCTCGTCGCCAAGAGATCAATCATCATCAAAGCTCGGAGCTGATTTACCAAGAGCTATCGCTACCACTACGCTCTATCCGTGATCTGGTTCATGCCGATACCGAAAAAGTGATCATCGATAATACCCAAACCTATGAGCAAATCAGATACTTTGCCAAGGAGTTTGTGCCTTTTGTGTATGATCGAATCGTACACTATACAGCAGAGCAGTCACTGTTTGACGTACACCGTGTCGAGGATGACTTGCGTGACGCCTTAAAACGCCGTGTTGATCTAAAATCTGGTGGCTATTTGATCATCGATCAAACAGAGGCTATGACTACTATTGATGTGAATACTGGCTCTTTTGTAGGTGGTCGCTCACTAGAAGACACTGTCTACAAAACTAACTTAGAGGCCACGCATGCCATCGCTCGTCAGCTACGCTTGCGTAATTTGGGCGGCATTATCATACTTGATTTTATTGATATGCTAGAGCAGCAGCACAAAGATGATGTGTTAGAGAGTCTGCAAGCACAGCTGACTCAAGATTATGCCAAAACCAAAATCACACAGGTTAGTGAGCTTGGATTGGTAGAGATGACCCGTAAGCGCACGCGTGAATCCTTGGGGCAGCAGCTGTGTGAGCCTTGCTCGACCTGCCAAGGCCGCGGGTTTGTCAAAACGGCAGAGACAGTTTGCTTTGAGATATTTCGCGAGATCATGCGCTGCGCTCGTACTTACAACTCACCCAAAAAATTCACCGTTGTAGCTCATGCGGCGGTCATTGATTTACTACTGACCTCAGAGTCAGATACAGTAGCAGATTTAGAGTATCTATTGGGTCGAGTGATTACATTTGACGTAGAAAATCTATATACCCAAGAGCAGTACGATATTGTTTTGGACTGATATTACTGAGCCTACTGCCAGAGACTTGCTACAAGTATTTTGACCAATAAAACAGTTTTCTGAAAAATGTAGGTCTTCAATCACGCTAGAGATTGCCCTTGCAATACCTAAAATACTCTGTATAATACACACCACTGAATTATATATGCGCGGCTGACTAAAAAAGCTGGCGCTATGACAGCTAGAGCATCGTTTCTAGCACTATTTCATTATGCCTTTGCTGACATCCATTATAGGAGAGTTGGCGGGGCTTTAAACTATTTTACTTTTGGCACGCTATAAGTTCGGATAAAGAACTCATTCTGGTTAAGAACAGAAGGCCGCTTTAAGTGAATATTTAACCAAACTGCTTTTGATCATAGTCTTGCAAACCAAGAATGACGAAAGCACATATTAGGAGCTTGCTGGCATGGCTAACCAGAGAATCCGTATCCGTCTTAAGTCTTTTGATCATCGTCTGATTGATCAATCTGCACAAGAGATTGTTGATACTGCAAAGCGCACCGGTGCGCAAGTTTGTGGTCCTGTACCGTTGCCGACTCGCATTGAGCGCTTCAACGTTCTAACCTCACCACACGTTAACAAAGATGCTCGTGACCAGTACGAAATCCGTACTCACAAGCGTATGGTTGATATCGTTCAGCCTACTGATAAAACTGTGGATGCGCTAATGAAATTAGATTTAGCGGCGGGTGTTGACGTCCAAATTGCTTTGGGTTAATGCACATTACACACCCAACCCATTAATATAAGATATAAAGAGGTCTAAAATGGCGATCGGTTTAGTCGGTAAAAAATGCGGCATGACCCGTGTCTTCACTGAAGCAGGCGCATCTATCCCTGTAACAGTGGTTGAGGTCGATGCAAACCGCATTACTCAAGTAAAAAATACTGATGTAGATGGTTATCAAGCCATCCAAGTCACCACAGGTACCCGTCGTGACAGCCGCGTAACTGCTGCACAAAAAGGTCACTTCGCGAAAGCTGGCGTTAAAGCTGGTCGTGGTGTTTGGGAATTTCGTGTCAACGATAGCGATCTTGAAGGTCGTGAGATTGGCGGTGAGATTCTAGCTGACTTGTTTGAACAAGGTCAGATAGTTGATGTGACAGGACAAAGCAAAGGTAAAGGCTTCCAAGGCGGCGTGAAGCGTCACAACTTTAGTATGCAAGATGCTACTCATGGTAACTCAGTGTCTCATCGTGCACATGGTTCAACTGGTCAAAACCAGTCACCAGGTAAAGTATTCAAAGGCAAAAAGATGGCGGGTCAGATGGGTAACAAACGTGTTACTGTTCAAGGCCTAGAAGTGATTTCGGTTGACGCCGAAAAAGGGTTGCTTGTCATCAAGGGTGCTATCCCAGGTGCCACCGGTGGCGATGTTATCGTACGTCCGTCAGTCAAAGCCTAAGCAAGGGGATTAACGTGGATTTAAAAACAGTTACAGGTGCGGCGGTTGAGCTTTCTGATACGGCTTTTGGTCGTGAATTCAATGAAGCATTAGTGCACCAAGTCGTCACCGCTTATTTAGCTGGTGCTCGCCAAGGTACACGCGCTCAAAAAACCCGTGCCGAAGTCTCTGGCGGTGGTATCAAGCCATGGCGCCAAAAAGGTACTGGTCGCGCTCGTGCGGGCTCTATTCGTAGCCCAATCTGGCGTTCAGGTGGTCGTGCATTCGCTGCAAAACCACAAGATTGGTCACAGAAAGTAAACCGTAAAATGTATCGCGGTGCGATGCAGTGCATCCTAGCAGAATTGATTCGTCAAGAGCGTTTGATTTTGGTAGAAGAGTTGAGCGTTTCTGGGCCGAAAACTAAAGAACTGATTGCAAAGCTAAATGAGCTTGATGCACCACGTGCATTGATCGTCACCAAAGAAGTTGACGAAAACTTATACTTAGCTGCTCGCAACATTCCGCACGTCAATGTACTTGGTACAAATGAAGTGGATCCAGTGAGCTTGATCGCATTTGATAAAGTGATCATGTCAGTTGAAGCTGCGAAACAATTTGAGGAAGCACTAGCATGAACAACGCAAGACTTTATCAGGTCTTAAGAGGGCCTGTATTCTCAGAAAAATCTCAAATGCTTGGCGACTCACTTGGTGTGCAGGTATTTAAAGTTGACTCTAACGCTACTAAGCTTGAAGTCAAAAAAGCAGTTGAGTTGATGTTTGAAGGTGTTGAAGTTACTAAAGTAAACACTTTGAATGTTAAAGGTAAGACAAAGCGTTTTGGTAAAAGTATCGGCTGTCGTAACGACTATAAAAAAGCCTATGTTACCTTAAAAGCTGGTCAAGATGTACAAATGGCTGATGCTGGTGAAGAAGTCGCAAACACGACTGCCTCTACTAGTGAAACAGCGAATAACGAATAAGGATTACACTCATGCCTATCGTAAGAGCAAAGCCAACATCACCAGGCCGTCGTTTTGTTGAAAAAGTGGTGCATCCACACCTTTACAAAGGTCGTCCTTATGCAGCGCTTCTAGAATCAAAAAGTAAGTCAGGTGGTCGTAACAATAATGGTCGTATCACTACTCGTCACATTGGCGGTGGTCATAAGCAACATTATCGCATTATCGATTTCAAACGTACTAAAGACAATATCCCAGCTGTGGTAGAGCGTATTGAATACGATCCTAACCGTACTGCACATATTGCATTACTTAAGTATGCTGATGGCGAACGTCGTTACATCATCGCTGCTAAAAAACAAGCAGTTGGCGATACAGTAATGTCAGGCGAAACATCTCCAATACGTCCAGGTAACTGCCTACCGCTAAAAAACATCCCATTGGGTACTGTGATCCATAATATCGAACTTAAAATCGGTAAAGGTGCACAGATGGCTCGTTCTGCGGGTGCTAGCGTTCAGTTATTAGGCCGTGACGGTATCTACGCTATTCTACGTCTACGTTCAGGCGAAACTCGCCGTGTACACGTAAACTGCCGTGCTGTTATTGGCGAAGTTTCTAACACTGAAAACAACTTGAAATCACTTGGTAAAGCTGGTGCTTCACGTTGGCGTGGTGTTCGTCCTTCAGTTCGTGGTGTCGCGATGAACCCGGTTGATCACCCACATGGTGGTGGTGAAGGTCGTAACAAAGGTCGCCATCCAACTAGCCCTTGGGGTCAGAAGTCTAAAGGACTTAAAACGCGTCATAATAAGCGTACTGACAACATGATCATCCGCCGCCGCGCCAAGAAGAAATAAAGGAAGAATTTCATGCCTCGTTCATTGAAAAAAGGTCCATTCATAGACGCGCACTTATTTGCTAAAGTTGAGAATGCATTAGACACCAACTCACGCAAGCCAATTAAAACTTGGTCGCGCCGCTCGATGATCCTACCACAAATGGTTGGCTTAACTTTATCTGTCCACAACGGCCGTACTCACGTACCGGTTATCGTAAGTGAGCAGATGGTTGGTCATAAACTAGGTGAATTTGCCCCGACTCGTACGTATCGTGGTCATGGCATTGACAAAAAAGCTAAGAGATAAGGTGCTTACCATGGAAGTAACTGCAAAATTACGCGGTGCCGCCATATCGGCACAAAAAGTTAGACTCGTTGCTGATGAAGTTCGTGGCAAATCTATTGAGCGTGCTTTGGATATCCTAACGTATAGCAATAAAAAAGGCGCTATCTTTGTTAAGAAATGTCTTAACTCAGCCATCGCCAATGCCGAACATAATCACGGCCTAGATATTGACGACCTAAAAGTCGCTACTATCTATGTTGATGAAGGCATTACGCTAAAACGTATCCTACCACGTGCCAAAGGTCGCGCTGATCGTATCAGCAAGCGTACTTGTCACATCACTATAAAGGTAGGAGAATAAGTTATGGGTCAAAAGGTACATCCAATTGGAATTCGTCTTGGTGTTGTAAAAAAGCATAACGCAAACTGGTATGCTGATCCTAAACAATACTCAGAATACCTAATCAACGATATTCAAGTTCGTGAATATCTACGCAAAAAGCTAGATAACGCAATGATCAGCAACATCATGATCGAGCGTCCTACTGGCGCTGCTAAGATTACTATCGCCACTGCGCGCCCTGGTATCGTTATCGGTAAGAAAGGCGAAGATATCGAAAGACTTCAAAAAGAATTGACCAAAATTATGGGCGTACCTGCTCAGGTCAACATTGAAGAAATCACGTCACCTGATCTTGATGCACGTTTGGTAGCAGACGGTATCGCAAGCCAGCTTGAGCGTCGTGTTATGTTCCGCCGTGCGATGAAGCGCGCTGTACAGAACAGCATGCGTTCTGGTGCTAAAGGTATTAAAGTTGAGCTGTCTGGCCGTCTTGGCGGTGCTGAGATTGCTCGTAGCGAATGGTATCGTGAAGGCCGTGTGCCATTGCATACACTCCGTGCAGATATTGACTACTCGTCAATTCGTGCAGAGACAACTTACGGCACCATCGGTGTTAAAGTTTGGATTTTCCGCGGCGAAATCCTTGACGGTATGAACAGCGTTTATAATCCCGTTAAAGAAGAGCAGACTCGTGCGCCAAAACGCCGTGGTCGTGGAAACCGTCGAAACTCAGACAGAGGTTAAACTATGTTACAGCCAAAACGTACCAAGTTTCGTAAAATGCATAAAGGTCGTAACACTGGGCTAGCTCATCGTGGAAGCACCGTTGCATTCGGACAAATTGGTCTAAAATCATTGACGCGTGGTCGTATGACAGCCCGTCAAATCGAAGCAGCACGTCGTACCATTACTCGTAAAATCAAGCGTGGTGGTAAGATTTGGATTCGTGTATTCCCAGACAAGCCAATTACCAACAAGCCATTAGAAGTACGTATGGGTAAAGGTAAAGGTCCAGTTGAGTACTGGGTATGCGAAATCAAGCCTGGTAAAGTGCTATATGAAATTGAAGGGGTATCTGAAGAGCTTGCTCGCGATGCATTAACGCTTGCTGCAGCAAAACTGCCCTTTAAAACTACCATTGTTAAGCGGACGATAATGTAATGAAGATCAGTGAATTACGTGATAAATCATTAGAAGAACTGACCCAGTTACTTGATGAAAAGCAACTTGATGCTTTCCGTATTCGTATGGCTAAAGCAACTGGTCAGTTGGGTAATACCCATGAAGTCAGAGCAAATCGTCGTACGATTGCTCAGCTTCAGACTTTGATTAACGAGAAACAACGAGGCGACTCATGAGCGATAACAATCAAACAGCTACCAATGCTAGCGTATTGACAGGACGAGTTGTCAGCGACAAGATGGACAAGTCCATCACAGTTTTGATTGAGCGTCTGGTTCGTCATCCTTTGTATGGCAAGCAGCTTCGTCGTTCTACTAAAATCAAAGCACATGATGAGAACAATGTTTGTCAACAAGGCGACCTTGTCCGCATCAAAGAAACGCGTCCAATCTCAAAAACTAAGTCTTGGACTCTAGTTGATGTGGTTGAAAAAGTAGAAAAAATCTAAGTAAATTGCATTGAAAGCCAGAAGCTGTTAAAATAGCCGCCTTTTTAAGGATGCTGATTGCGCCGAGCGTATATCACTCACATTAAGAGTAAGTTGCGGTTATTTATATTAAAATGCCGCCTTGCTCATTCTGTGCTAGCGGCAGCAACTGGTTTTTATTGCTCATACGTGTGGAGTAACGCTATGATTCAGGTTGAGTCAATGCTGGAAGTTGCAGACAATAGCGGTGCAAGGCGAGTTCAGTGCATTAAAGTACTGGGTGGTTCTCATCGTCGTTATGCATCAGTTGGCGACATTATTAAAGTAACGGTTAAAGAAGCCATTCCTCGTGGTCGTGTCAAAAAAGGCGACGTGATGAATGCAGTAGTTGTACGTACCAAAAAAGGCGTTCGTCGTCCAGATGGTTCTGTGTTACGTTTTGATGACAATGCTGCGGTATTGTTGAACCAAAACAAAGCGCCAATTGCAACTCGTATTTTTGGACCGGTAACTCGTGAACTACGTGGTGATCAGTTTATGAAAATTGTATCACTAGCACCAGAAGTATTGTGAGGTAATCCATGTCAAAATTACGTAAAGGCGATACAGTTATCGTGATTGCTGGGAAAGACAAAGGCAAGCAAGGCACTGTACAAGCTGTAAAAAACGATCGTATTAAAGTTGAAGGCGTTAATATTGTTACTAAACATCAGAAGCCAAATCAGGCGACTGGCGTTGAAGGTGGCATTCTTAAGCAAGAAGCTTTTATGCATATCTCAAATGTCGCAATCTTAAATGCGCAAACCCAAAAAGCAGACCGTATTACTTATCAGTTTGGCGAAGATGGCAAGAAACAACGCGTCTATCGTTCAAACGGTGAAGTAGTGGCGACTGCGTAAGACACTAAGGGTGTAATGGTAATGGCAAGATTAAAATCTTTATATAACGATAAACTAAAGCAGCAAATCAAAGAAGAGCTTGGTTTAGACAATGTGATGCAAGTGCCTAAAATCACTAAAATCACACTTAACATGGGTGTAGGCGGTGCGTCTCAAGATAAGAAATTACTTGAAGGTGCTGTAGCTGATATGACTGCGATTGCTGGTCAAAAACCTATTGTCACTAAAGCGCGTAAATCAGTTGCTGGTTTTAAGATTCGTGAAGAATGGCCAATTGGCTGTAAAGTAACGCTACGCGGTGAGCAAATGTACGAATTTTTAGATCGTCTCGTTGCCATTGCAATTCCTCGTATTCGTGATTTCCGCGGTTTTTCACCTAAAGCCTTTGACGGACGTGGTAACTACTCATTGGGTATCAAAGAACAGATCGTATTCCCAGAAGTAGATTTTGACAAAATTGATCGTATCCGTGGTATGGATGTGACAATCACCACGTCAGCTCAATCTGATGAAGAAGGTCGTGCGTTGCTTAAAGCATTCGGCTTCCCATTTAAATAAGGTAAAGACGTTATGGCAAAGAAGAGCATGATTAACCGCGAATTAAAACGCGAAAAAATGGTTGCTAAATATGCTGAAAAGCGTATCAAGCTAAAACAAACTATCAGTGATATCAACGCATCAGACGAAGAGCGTATGGACGCGATGTTAGAGCTACAAGCACTACCACGCAACGCCTCACCAGTACGTCTCCGTAATCGTTGTGCTATCACCGGTCGTCCTCACGGTTACTTCCGCAAGTTTGGCTTATCACGCAATATGCTGCGTGAACGTGTCATGCAAGGCGATGTGCCTGGTGTTCGTAAAGCAAGCTGGTAAGGAGTAACTATATGAGTATGCAAGATACCGTTGGGGATATGCTAACCCGTATCCGTAACGCACAAATGGCTAACAAAGTATCGGTAACAATGCCGAGCTCTAAATTACGTAAATCAATTGCTGATTTGCTAGTTAGCGAAGGTTATGTGGCAAGTGCTGTTGTTACTGAAGAAGAAAACAACAAAGCAACCCTTACTATTGAATTAAAATATTTCGAAGGCCGTGCTGTCATCGAAACAATTCAACGTTATAGCCGTCCTGGTCTTCGCCAGTTCCGCGGTAAAGATGATATCCCTACTGTTAAGCAAGGTATGGGTGTTGCTATCGTATCTACAAGCCAAGGTATCATGAGCGATCGTGCTGCACGCGCTGCTGGTATCGGTGGTGAAATCGTTGCATTTGTAGCGTAAGCTATACGACGATGAAGTCTATTTGATGGTGGTTAGACTTCTATTGATTGAGTAATATTAAATTATTTCAAATTGATAGGTGTCTAACACGGTCAACTATGCTAAACTAACACGCTTTTTAGCCTGTTAGTTTTTTCGCTAATAAAAGCAAGTTAAATTTTTTAAGGAATATTCCTATGTCTCGTGTGGCTAAAGCCCCAGTAACGCTGCCAAGTGGCGTAAGCGTTACTTTGAACGATCGGCAGGTCGAAGTTAAAGGCAAGAACGGTACTATGTCTTTACACCTGCATGAATTGGTCGAGCTGAAACAGGAAGATGATGCTATCATTTTCTCACCTGCAGTCGATTCACAAGAAGCTATGATGCACACAGGCACCATGCGCGCACTGTTAAACAACTATGTAACAGGCGTGAGCGAAGGCTTTGAAAAACGTCTTCAGCTAATTGGTGTTGGTTATCGCGCACAAGTTGCTGGTAACAAAGTAACCTTGAACGTTGGCTACTCTCATCCAGTAGAGTACACACTACCTGAAGGTGTATCGGCTGAAACCCCAACGCAAACTGAAATTGTTTTGAAATCAAACAATAAACAGCAGCTTGGTCAAGCAGCGGCTAATATCCGTGGTTTCCGCCCACCTGAGCCTTATAAAGGCAAAGGTATTCGTTATAGTGACGAGCATGTGATTCGCAAAGAAGCTAAGAAAAAATAAGGTGAGTTGAAATGTTTGATAAAAAAGCAGCTCGTCTGCGTCGAGCTAAGAAAACACGCGCGCATATCCGTCATCTAGGCGTTCATCGCTTAACGGTTAACCGCACGTCAAAACATATTTATGCCCAGATTATCTCTCCAAATGGTGGTGAAGTGATTGCTCAGGCATCTACCTTAGACAGCAGCTTGCGTTCAGGCGCGACTGGTAATGCTGATTCAGCAACGTCTGTAGGCCAAATGATCGCAGAACGCGCAAAAGCAGCTGGCATTACTAAAGTTGCCTTTGACCGTAGTGGTTTTAAATATCATGGTCGAGTTAAAGCTTTAGCAGAAGCTGCTCGCGAAAACGGATTGGAGTTTTAATCATGGCTAGAAATGATAAAAATGAAAAAAATGAACAGACTGACGGTTTAGTAGAACGCTTAGTTACCGTTGATCGCGTTGCAAAAGTTGTTAAAGGTGGTCGTATTTTCTCTTTCACTGCATTGACTGTAGTGGGTGATGGAAATGGCCGTGTTGGCTTTGGTCGTGGTAAAGCTCGTGAAGTGCCAGCTGCTATCCAAAAAGCACTAGAAGCTGCCAAACGCAATATGATTACTGTTGAATTAAATGATGCAACTTTGTATCATCCGATCAAAGCAAGTCATGGTGCTAGTAAAGTTTACATGCAGCCTGCATCTGAAGGTACTGGCGTAATCGCTGGTGGCGCAATGCGTGCTGTATTAGAAGTTGCTGGTGTCAAAGACGTTTTGACTAAATGTTATGGTTCTACCAATACTGCTAACGTTGTTCGTGCAACGTTTAACGGTTTACGTGATATGTCAACTCCAGAGAAGATGGCAGCTAAACGTGGTAAATCTGTAGACGAAATCTTGGGTTAACTTAGACTAGGTGAGTTACGATGAAAAAAATGAAAGTCACTCAATTTAAATCGGGTGCCCATCGCCTAAAGAGCCACAAAGCGAGCTTGAAAGGATTGGGTTTACGCCGCATTAATCATACTGTTGAAGTAGAAGATACTCCTTCAACACGTGGTATGGTCAATCGCGTTAACTACATGGTAAAAGTGGAGGAAGCGTAATGGGTCTTAGATTAAATGAATTATCACCAGGTGTTGGCGCAAAGAAAACTGCCCAACGTCGTGGTCGTGGTATCGGTTCAGGTCTTGGTAAGACTGGTGGTCGTGGTGTAAAAGGTCAAAAATCTCGTTCAGGTTCTAGCATTCGCTCAGGATTTGAAGGTGGTCAAATGCCTTTATATCGTCGTCTACCAAAATTTGGTTTTACCAGTAAACTGGCTATGAAGACTGCTGAAGTACGTCTTTCTGAACTGAATAAAATTGAAGGCGATGTAGTTAGCATCGAAACACTTAAAGCCGCTAATCTTATCCGTCATGATATGAAGCGTGCTCGTGTTATGCTATCAGGCGAAGTTACTAAAGCTTATACCTTTAAAGGTATCAAAGTGACTAAAGGTGCTAAGCAAGCAATCGAAGCTGCTGGTGGTAGCATCGAGGAGTAGTAACGTGTCAAAACAATCAATGACCTCAAGTGGTATACCGCTTAATCCATTCACATTTATACGTAAGTATGATGAATTAT
Organism: Psychrobacter sp.; assembly: GCF_030454045.1. Taxonomy (GTDB): domain Bacteria; phylum Pseudomonadota; class Gammaproteobacteria; order Pseudomonadales; family Moraxellaceae; genus Psychrobacter. The sequence goes on from NZ_JAKDJE010000007.1 coordinate 19,403, forward strand.
GGTCGCGTTTATTATTCTTAATCGGCGCATTGATTGTTTATCGTTTAGGGTCACACATTCCAGTACCGGGTATCAATCCGGTCAACTTGGCTGATCTGTTTTCGCGCAACGAAAACACCATCTTGAGCATGTTTAATATGTTCTCAGGTGGTGCGCTAGAGCGTATGTCCATCATGGCACTTGGTATTATGCCATATATTTCAGCATCGATTATTGTACAGATGATGTCTGCGGTATTGCCATCGCTTGAAGCCCTCAAAAAAGAGGGTGAGGCAGGACGGCGCAAGCTAAATAAGTATACTCGTCAAGGGACACTTGCTTTAGCACTAGTACAGTCATTAGGGATGTGTGCTGGCTTAATCAGTCAAAATCTTACGTTATCCTCTGGTCTTACCTTCTATATTCCAGCCGTCACGTCACTAGTAGCGGGCGCAATGTTCTTGATGTGGCTTGGTGAGCAGATTACAGAACGTGGCGTTGGTAATGGTATCTCAATGCTCATTTTTGCGAGTATTGTGGCTGGTACGCCAAGTATGATTTCGCAGTCGATTGAACAGGTCAATCAAGGTCAGATGAACTTGATTGTACTATTTATTTTTGTATTGTTAGGCATCGCGGTCACTGCTGGTATCGTCTATATCGAACGTGCTCAGCGCCGTGTTCCTGTCAACTATGCACAGAAGCAGCAACAAGGCCGCAAAATTTATGCTCAGCAGCAGTCACATCTGCCGCTAAAGCTTAATATGGCAGGGGTTATCCCAGCTATTTTTGCAAGCTCTTTATTGTTATTTCCTGCAAGCTTAGGGCAGTGGGTTGGTCAATCAACAGATCCTACCTTTATACAAAAAATATTACAGAATATGGCATTGGTATTGTCTCCAGGGCAACCACTATATTTAGTACTGTTTGGCGCAATGATTATTTTCTTCTGTTATTTCTACACGGCTTTAGTATTTAGCCCACGCGAAGTAGCAGAAAACCTTAAACGTAGTGGTGCGTATATCCCAGGTATTCGCCCAGGACAACAAACTCAGCGTTACCTAGATCATGTATTAAACCGACTGACCTTTATTGGCGCGATGTATATGACGGTTATTTGTTTAATGCCAATGGTCGTCCAGTCATCGTTTGGTGTACCGTTCCATCTTGGTGGTACGTCGCTACTGATTATGGTGGTTGTGGTAATGGATTTCATCTCACAGATTCAAGCACATTTGATGACCCATCAATATCATGATCAGACGTTAATTCAATCGCCCACTCAATCTTAATGAGCGGTACGATATTTCAAGGAGCATGCTATGAAAGTTCAAGCATCAGTTAAGAAGATTTGTGGTAGCTGTAAAGTTGTGCGCCGTAAAGGCCGTGTACATGTTATTTGTACAGCAGAACCACGCCACAAGCAACGTCAAGGTTAATATTTGATATTAAAAGTTCTTTAACTTTTGCTATTAAATAAATTAATACTTGATAAATAACGGCGGATGGTATATCATCCGCCACTTGCCGTGTTTATACAAAATCTTTTATAATAAAATCGATGAGCAGACTTATAGTCAAAACATCGATAGTGACTATGAAAGCTCTAGTATTAACAGCAACAAATCTGAAAAATAACGCCTTATTGATAAATAACGCTTATTTTTCTTTAATGGAGAGAAATCAATGGCTCGTATTGCCGGCGTAAACATTCCGGATAATAAGCATGCTGTTATTTCATTAACTTACATCTTTGGTATCGGTCGTACCACTGCTCAGAAAATTTTAGAAGCAGTTGGCATTGCCCCTAATACTAAAGTTAGCCAGTTAGATGATACACAGTTGGATGCTATCCGTGCACAAGTTGCAAATTACATGACTGAAGGTGACCTTCGTCGTGAAGTTTCAATGAATATCAAACGTTTAGTTGATCTTGGTTGTTACCGTGGCATCCGCCATCGTCGTAACCTACCAGTTAGAGGTCAGAACACCAAGAACAACGCTCGTACTCGCAAGGGTCCGACACGTCCTCTCAAAAGATAATTAACTTAGGAAGCTAAAAGATGGCAAAAGACACTCGTAGTCGCAAGAAGGTGACTCGTCGTTCAGTATCGGAGGGCATAGCCCATATCCATGCGTCTTTTAATAACACCATTGTTACGATTACCGATCGTCAAGGTAATGCATTGGCTTGGGCCACTTCAGGTGGACAAGGCTTCCGTGGTTCACGTAAATCTACACCATTTGCAGCTCAGGTTGCAGCTGAAGTTGCTGGTAAAGCCGCTCAAGAATATGGTGTTAAGAATATCGACGTTTTGGTCAAAGGACCAGGACCGGGTCGTGAGTCTGCGGTAAGAGCACTAGGTGCATTGGGTTATAAAGTTAACAGCATCTCTGATGTAACCCCAATCCCACACAATGGTTGCCGTGCGCCGAAAAAGCGCCGCGTCTAATATTAAAGACGAAGCTTTTTATATCAAAAGCTTATAGGAGACATAACAATGGCCCGCTATATTGGACCAAAACTAAAATTATCACGTCGTGAAGGCACAGATCTAGGTCTTAAGTCTGGCGTTAAACCATATGACGTAAAAACGAAGAAAGCTGGTCGTCCACCAGGTCAACATGGCGTAAGCCGTAATAAGACCTCAGAATATGCTTTACAGCTGCGCGAAAAGCAAAAAGTTAAGCGTATTTATGGTGTATTAGAGCGTCAGTTTGCTAACTACTATAAAGAAGCTGCTCGTAAGCGCGGTGCTACTGGTGAAAACTTGTTAGCAATGCTTGAGAGTCGTTTAGATAACGTAGTATACCGCATGGGCTTTGGCTCAACTCGCGCCGAAGCACGTCAGCTAGTTAGCCATCGTACCGTTATGGTTAAAAAAGCTGGCCGTGATGAGTTTGTTCGTGTGAACATCCCATCAATCCAGTTGCAAGACGGTGATGTCATCGCTATTCAAGAGAAGTCTCGCGAACAGCTACGTATCAAGAACGCTATCGAACTAGCGTCACAACGTGGTATTCCAGAATGGCTTGACGTTGATCACAGCAAATTACAAGGTACTTTCAAGAAAGCACCTGATCGTATTGATCTACCTGCTGAAATTAACGAAAGCTTGATCGTTGAGCTATACTCTAAGTAATAACGTAATGCTCAATGTTATAGAAATAGCATTGAGCAACTCACGTTAATTAAACCAGTTTAATAAATCGAGGTGACATCATGATGCTAAATGCAACTGAGTTTCTAACGCCGAATGCCATTAATGTGGATACGGTTAATGAAACGATTGCGAAAGTCACGCTCGAACCGTTAGAACGCGGCTTTGGGCATACCCTAGGTAATGCTCTACGTCGTATCTTGTTATCTTCATTACCTGGTGCTGCAGTCATTGAAGCTGAAATTGATGGTGTTGACCATGAATATTCAACGCTTGAAGGGCTACAAGAAGATGTACTTGACTTGCTTTTGAACCTAAAAGGCTTGGCAATTACGCTTCATGACCAAAATGAAGTATTCTTGACCTTGGATAAACAAGGTCCAGGCACTATCACTGCTGCAGATATCTCGTTGCCGCACAATGTTGACATTATCAATCCAGAATTGGTTTTGGGTACATTGAGCGATCGTGGTCATCTTAAGATGCGTTTGCGTGTAGTGATGGGTCGTGGATATGAGCCAGCAAATCAACGCCGTGAAGATGGTGATACTAGAGCAATTGGACGCTTAAAGCTTGATGCAAGTTTTAGCCCTGTGCTACGTGTTGCTTATCAGGTTGAGAACGCTCGTGTTGAGCAGCGTACTGATCTTGATCGTCTTATCGTTGAGCTTGAAACTAATGGCACTATAGATCCAGAAGAAGCAATTCGTAAAGCAGCAACTATTTTACAGCAACAGATTTCAATCTTTGTTGACCTAGAAGCTGAAGAAGCGCCTGAGCCTGTGAAAGAAAAAGAAGAGGTTGATCCGGTGCTATTACGCCCTGTGGACGATCTTGAACTAACGGTTCGCTCAGCCAACTGCTTGAAAGCTGAAAACATTTACTATATCGGTGATTTGGTACAGCGTTCAGAGACTGAACTTCTAAAAACCCCAAATCTTGGTAAGAAATCATTAACAGAAATCAAAGACGTACTAGCGTCTAAAGATTTAGAGCTCGGTATGCGCCTAGATAACTGGCCACCAGCTGATTTACGTGTTGATGATCGCTTTTCTTATCGTAGCCGTTAAACTTTAAGGATTTTTGACTATGCGCCATCGTAAGAGTGGAGTCAAGCTGGGTCGTACCGGCAGTCATCGTAAGGCAATGTTTCAGAACATGACCAACTCATTATTTGAGCATGAACTGATCAAAACAACTTTACCAAAAGCTAAAGAACTACGTCGCGTTGCCGAGCCATTGATCACTATGGCTAAAGAAGACAGCGTTGCTAACCGTCGTTTAGCATTCAGCCGTATGCGTAGCAAAGCTATGGTAGGCAAATTATTTGGCACGTTAGGTCCTCGTTACCAGACGCGTCCAGGTGGTTACTTGCGTATCGTAAAATGCGGTTACCGTGATGGTGACAACGCGCCAATGGCTTATGTAGAATTGGTTGATCGTGACTAATTTTGCAATAAAGACATATTTTAAAAAAGCTCCAATTGAATTGGAGCTTTTTTTGTCTAAAATTTGGCTATCAATATTGTTGACTGGTCACAGGAGTAATGACTCGACATCACCAGCACCCTGTCTGACCAGCTCAGGTCTACTACTGGTCATATCTATAATGGTAGTCAGCTTCGTTGTTTTTATGCCTGCATTGATCAAGCCGTCTATTTGATTGCCTAATAAATCCTCAATCTCAAATGGATCGTCCAATATGTCATCACGATTGGGAAGGATTAATGAGCTGGTTAGAATAGGCCCATCCATCGCTTCTAACAATGCTTGAGCAATGGAGTTACTAGGTACACGAATACCAATAGTTTTTTTCTTTGCATGCGCCAACTTTTTTGGTACGTCTTTGGTGGCAGTAAGAATAAAAGTAATTGGGGCAGGTGTGTGTGCTTTCAGCTGCTTAAATTGCACGTTATCTACGGTTGCATAGTTAGCAATTTCACTTAGGTCACGGCACAGCAAAGTGAATTGATGCTTGTCGTCAAGCTCACGAATTTGCTTAAGCTTGGTTAAAGCGTCTTTTGCTCCTAACCGACAACCAAAAGCGTAGCTGGTGTCTGTTGGATAAATGATCAACTGATCTTTGCGCAGTAAGTCAGCTGCTTGCTCGATCAGACGCGGTTGTGGATTGTCTGGATGAATATAAAATACGTCCATAATAGTTTCCTTATTTTGTAATTATTGGTTTTATTGTTTATCTAAACGATTCTAATCGATATGGAGATGAATAAGAGCAAGTTAAAATGTAGCCGATATTACTCAAATAACGATATCGTTTGAATCATCAGTATATCTCAAAGCAAATACAGGTTTAGTGGCAAGGCGTTACCAACCGTAGAAAATCGTTAACAAGAGAAAAAATGAATATATTGATACTTATGTTTTTCTTTAAATAACAATTATGCTTTTATGCAAATACTAAGCAGTGCACCAAGTAACGTTTTAGCATCGCGTGGTAGGGTCTGTGGTTTTGCGATATAGCTTTCTACCTGCTGATAGACATCATGAGCAAAGGTGCTGCCACTGGTATCAAAATCAGCAAACAGATTGTCTTGTGATACTTGAAAGCGTCTATTACACGCTAGAGTAAACAGACATTCTAATGCTTGCGGTTTGATCTCTACGCGCTCAAATGCTTGCTGCTGAGCTGCCGTTCGACCATCTGGGGCATACCAGTAGCCAAAGTCAGGCAAACGTCTACGAGCGTCACCAGCCAGGCACCAGTGACTGATTTCGTGCAATGCGCTGGCAAAAAAGCCATGGGCAAATTCGATTCTAGCAGGTTTGTTCCCTTTGGCAGGAAAATACTCCGGCTCACTTTCGCTACGAGCCAATACGACACGCTGATTGTAGAATAAAGTATTGAACAGCTGTATGAGCCATTCAGTAGCTAAGCGTTCGCGTACGGATTCTGTTTGAATCGTATCATCGATAGTAGAAAGTTCATGCCACTGGTTGCTCCATTTCTCTAAGCACTCAATACTACCAAAATACAAAGTAGCAAGAGAGTGTCTGTCTGCATTATCATTTAGTTGAGTCAAGCGCTGTAGCAGCACATCGGACTGAAGTGAGGAGGTAAGAGTGGAAAAATCGATCTTATTATTAGACAAGTCCATAGACAAAACAGTGACTCAATAAATGTTAAAGACAGAAAAATCTTTAACTAAAAAAGGAAAATTAGAGGCGTTTAAACAATTCGCTATCAAAAAATCTTAACATACTAGCGCTAGCGCAGCATGGCACTTTCCGTTAGTATGGCAGGCAATATTATACACCGTTTTTATGAATGAGGCCGCGCATGTCAAGCACTCCAGAAACTAATTCGTCAGCATTTCACACTGACAGTAAAAAAGCGCCTGTATCTACTAGCATGCCTGAGCATATTTCTTTAGACAAGTGGGCAGACACAGGCTTTGAGTGGTCAGGCGAAGTCGATCCAAACGATTTTGAGCGTCTTGTTGCGATGCTTAGCACCGAACACGATCAATCAAACCTTCATTTGAGTGCTGAGCTGTACCGCCGCAATAATGTTTTGCATTTGGCGTTTACATTAAAAGGCGATATCTGGCTAACATGCCAACGCTGTTTACAGCCCGTTGCCGTAGATTTATCCGATGATTATAATATTGCCTTACTAGAGAATGATAGCCAAGTACGCTTGATTGATGAAGAGCAAGACTACTTGTTACTCGATGAAATTGTGGCCGTACAATCTCCAGAGCGATTGCTACCTTTCAAAAAGTTGGTGGAAGATGAGGTTTTACTCAAAACTCCACTGGCACCAAAGCATGATGATTGTGAAATGTCGGTAGAGCAATTTGGTGAGATACCAGAGGAAGAAGAAGGTGAGAATCCTTTTGCTGCTTTAGCTTCGCTAAAAGGCAAACTCTAAGAAGCAGTGCCATCGATTCAATAGGTACAAAGAGCCTTTTATCCACTTTGTTCAGAAGAGTGCAAGGCAGGGCTTTATTAATTTAATAAACATGCGTATAATGTCCGGTTTATTGCATTCGAGCAACCTGTTGCGTGCTAATAGAAGCTAACTAGGTAAATTTTTTATAAATTTCAGACATAGTTTGCGTTTTATGCAAGTAACAATCTATTTAACTAATGATGCTTAAGACTTAGGTTGTTGTGATTATATAGCCTCTGTTAGTATCGACTAAAGCTGAATTTCAAGCTTATCCCTTTTAAGTATAGGAGCTATATCATGGCTGTTCAAAAAAGTCGTAAAAGCCGTTCTCGTCGTGACATGCGCCGTTCACATCACCGTATGGAAATTGCTGAACTAAGCGTAGATGCTACTACTGGTGAAAAACATCGTCGTCATCATATGACTAAAGATGGTTTCTACCGTGGCCGTCAGCTATTCAAAGTTAGTCAAGATGCCTAAGACATTGACGTTATGTTAGTTTAAGCAAATTAATGACTGTGCAAGTGGCTGTTATTATGTTTGTCCAGCTATCATTTGTTGATGAGCTTTGAGTCAAGACAAGCCAAGTTATTTCGCTATCATATATTATGTGGCTAGATAACTTGGCTTTTTGTCATTTATGACGACAGTCATTGCCTAATGCTGCTTTTTTAATCATTAAAAAGCACACAGTCATCATTTCTGCTTTTGGCTTGAGCGATGATTTTCTATGAGTGTTTCATTGGCAAGCGCTATGATAATAGTATATGTCAGTGTATAGTTTACTGATAATCCGTTTCCTCAGACAAGCAATTGTATGAGCGGCTTTGTAAAACATCTAATAATATAATACACCCCATTATTTTAGGGATATTTCTAATCAGATAAGGAATATTGGTTATGGCTTCTGTACCCGATATGGTGAAAAAGCAATCCGCTCGTATCGCGGTTATTTTTCCTGGACAAGGATCTCAAGCAGTCGCAATGACAAGCGAGCTTGCTGAAATTTATCCAGAAATACGTGATACCTTTATCGAAGCGAGTGAAGCACTTGGTGAGGATTTATGGGCAATCTGTCAAGACGAAGAAAAACTCAATCAAACTGAGTATACTCAACCTGCACTCCTAACAGCTAGCATTGCCATCTGGCGCGTTTTACAACAAAAAATAGATGAAACGCCTTGTTACTTAGCAGGTCACTCATTGGGTGAATACAGTGCGCTATGTGCTGCCAATGTGATATCACTTGGTGATGCCGTCACTTTGGTACATAAGCGCGGCCAATTAATGCAAGAGGCCGTTGTCGGTATCGATACGGCGATGGCTGCTGTATTGGGACTTGAAGACAACCGAGTAGAAAACTTGTGTGAGCAGGCAACAGAGCATGTCGAGGGTGCCATTGTTGGCGCTGCTAACTTCAATAGCCCAGGACAGGTGGTTATCTCAGGCAATGCTGTGGGTGTCATTGCAGTTGTTGATAAAGTGAAAAACACGGGCAAAAAATCTGTTCCTCTGAAGGTGAGTGTACCGTCTCATTGTGCGCTAATGGAGCCGGCAAGCAATGCTTTAGCTGAGATACTAGCAGGCATTCAGTTTGATCAAGCAGCAATCCCTGTTATCCAAAATCGCTATGCACGCGTTGAGACCAGCGCCGCCGGTATCAAACAAGCATTGACTGAACAATTGAGTGAACCTGTATTGTGGTCAAAAACCATGCAGGAACTGGCCGATAAGCAAATTAATCTATTAATCGAATGTGGCAGTGGCAACGTATTAAGCAATTTGGCTAAGCGTCAAGCGCAGCCAATCGCAAGCTATCCTACAGACAAGCCTGCCCGTCTAGAAAAACTATTGGAGGTGTTATCATGAGCCGTACGATTACATTAGTAACTGGCGCTAGTCGCGGTATCGGAAAGGCAGTCGCCAAACGCTTTGCTAAAGAAGGACACTTTGTGATTGGCACCGCGACCACCGAAAAAGGTGCTGAACTTATTGATGACTATCTTCATGATAAAGGTGGTATTGGTCGTGTTTTAGATGTACGTGATACTGCCCAAATTGATAAATTATTTGAAGAGATCGAAAGCGTCTATGGAGCGGTACAAGTATTGGTTAACAATGCAGGTATCACGCAAGACGGTCTGCTAATGCGTATGAAAGACGATGATTGGGAAAATGTTATTGATACCAACTTAACGTCAGTCTATCGTATGAGCAAACGTGCCGTACGCGGTATGATGAAAGCACGCCGTGGTCGCATCATTAATATCACATCTGTCGTTGCACAAATGGGCAATGCAGGACAGTCCAACTATGCTGCGACCAAAGCTGGTGTAGAGGGGTTTAGTCGCACACTTGCGCGTGAAATCGGCTCAAGACAAGTAACAATCAACTGCGTAGCACCAGGGTTGATCGAAACAGATATGACGGATGAGCTTGATGAGCGCTTGTTAAATTCCATGCTAGATGCAGTGCCTATCAGTCGACTAGGTCAGCCAGAAGATATCGCTGCAGCCGTGCATTTCTTGGCCAGCGATGAGGCCAGCTACATCACAGGCGCTGTGATTCCTGTCAACGGTGGCATGTATATGTAGTCAATACACGGACGTTACACAGTTATAATAAAAAACTGTGTGAACGAGTGTAAACTATAATAAAGGGTGCTATAATTACGGATACTTTTGAGTCAAAGCCCTGTATGATGACAGGGCTTTATTAGACATCAGACAGACTGTGTAATATGTTATAGCGCAATCAGACAGCAATGCTGATCTGGCAAATACATTTTATATATCATGCTATAGAGCTTAAATAAGGCACAATAGCAGTTTATTAAAAATAATAGATGATAACGGAGTAATCTATATGAGTAATGATATCGAGCTAAGAGTAAAATCAGCAGTTGCTGAGCAACTAGGTATGAACGTTGAAGACATCAATAACGATGCTTCATTCATGGAAGACCTAGGTGCGGACTCATTGGACCTAGTTGAATTGGTGATGTCTTTTGAAAGTGATTTTGGTATCACTATTCCTGATGAAGATTCTGCAGAATTGACTACTGTTCAAAAAGCAATTGACTATGTACAGGCTCAGCTATAATTCGCTAGCTATCTAGTCACTTATAGAAGACCGCTTATCTTATCGATAGGCGGTTTTTTTATGGATATGTGATTTGTATCGTGAACTCATTAACATAAGCTACGTCAAATCAACATTACTTAACATATTCTTACTATTCACATTGTATACCTTTGATTATACTCATCAGGGTAAACACTACTAAGAGTAGTAATATTTAATAACACCTTATCAAAAATAAATTCAAATAATAAATAATATCATTTAAAGGAGTAACTACATGGGTATGTTCAGTTTTGCAAAAGATATTGGTGATAAAATTTTTAATCGTGATGACGAAAAACATGATGCCAAATCAGAGACCAAGGCAGATGCCAATACACCAGTACAAAGTAGCGAACCTTCAGCACAATCCGTTGCTAATATTTTGTTACGCCGTATACAACAACAGAATCTAAACATCAGTAATTTAAAAATCAAATATAACGGCTCTACAGATACAGCAGAAATCAGCGGTAATGCGAAAACTCAAGCTGATCGCGAAAAAGCAATTATTGCTATCGGTAACGTACAGAATGTTGCAAAGGTTATTGATAATATCGATATCGAAGAAGATGCCCCTGAATCAACGATGTATACGGTAAAATCTGGTGACAGTCTGTCTAAGATTGCAAAAGACGTCTATGGTGAGTCTGGTGATTATATGAAAATATTTGAAGCCAATAAGCCAATGCTTTCTGATCCAGATAAGATTTATCCAGGCCAAGTACTACGCATCCCCAAGCCATAATTCTCAGATTCTAAAAAGTATTTAATATGAAAAAGCCTCTTATCGTTAAGAGGCTTTTTTTATGAACATCTATCAAAGCAAATAATGACTTGCTCCGTTATGATGTACATCAAGTCGTTGGCTTACTACTAGCGTCTAGTTTTCTGCCCTGTTCAGCTATTGCCCATTCAATGTGTTCATCAAGCATGGCGTTATGTAGCGTCAACTTAGACTTCAACTGCTCAATGACATGTGGACTAGCATTAGCGTTACCCAAACCAATAGCAATATTACGTAAAAAATTCACATAGCCTGTGCGTCTGAGCGGGCTTCCTTGTGTGTTGTTCAAAAAATCCGCTTCTTGCCATTGCCATAATTCAAGCAAACTGCTGTTATCGAGACCATGCCTTGGTGCGAAGTCCTCAACGGTAGTCAGATTGGCATAACGATTCCATGGACAGATCAGCTGACAGTCATCGCAGCCAAACACCCGATTGCCAATCGCGCGTCGATACTTGGTATCAATAATACCATCGTGTTCAATCGTCAAGTAAGAAATACAGGCAGAGGCATTGAGCTCATAAGGCGCTACAATTGCTTGGGTAGGGCACACATCAATGCAAGCGCTACAACTGCCACAATGCTCTTTAACAGGCTGGTCATCGGGCAGCTCTAAGCTTAAAAACAGCTCACCTAGCACAAAAAATGAGCCAGCTTGTTTGTTGATTAATAACGTATGCTTACCTGTCCAACCAAGGCCTACGGCATCAGCAATAGGTCGCTCGAAGATAGGCGCAGAATCACTAAAAGGCCTAAAGATAAACTCTTTGTCTGACCCAATATCGAGATGTTGCCATTCAGGGAGCATGTCTTCAATGACTAACGCCAGTTGCTTTAAACGGCTACGCATCGTTTTGTGATAATCGCGCCCTCTAGCATAACGCGCAATGATGCCTTGATTGGGATGGTCATTGTCTGTGACGGTGCGCGGCGTTGGTGCCTGAGTGAGATAATCCATTCGCACACTGATAATGGTTTTTGCACCCTCTACCAACTGCTCAGGATGAGCGCGCAGGTGATGGTTATTGTGCATGAACTGCAGCTGTCCCTCATAGCCTTTATCGAGCCATTTTTGAAGCTGCTCAATTTGTTTGCTGAACAATGGGTGGTGAACAGACAAAAACCCACAATCAGCAAACCCTAACGTTTGCGCTTGCACTTTGATCCATTGCTTTACGTCTGCTGTTGTCGCAAATGTAGGTGAGTTACTAACGGCAATACTATTGTTATCGGTAGGCATAGAGATAGGTGCTTATTGGCGGTCTATTTTTAGAATGGTATTTTCTCACAATCAGTGGCAGTGTGAGCACCATTATGATAAGACAGTGAGCATAGAGCGCAAGTATAAAAGACAATAAACTTACATTCATATTGATACATAAGTGAGCATAAGCTTTTGCTAAGCTGATACGCAAGATTGCCACCCATACTGTCACACCGTAACAAATAGTCGAGGATAAAAAATGACATATCGGACCCCGTTATCAATGCTAACAAATACAAAACCAATCGCGCTTTATAGCGGCGAGCAGATTTATGCCATGGAACAAGCGTGGTTTGCACAAGGATATGACAGTTTTGGATTAATGCAGCAAGCCGCTTGGCAAATGGCACAACAAATAGAGCAGTGTTACGAGGCTGATAATACTAGCAATACTAATAACACTTGCGTTTATCATCGTGCTACTCGTTCGCGCCAAGCAAGTATCTGGGTAGGTAGGGGCAATAATGGCGGTGATGGCTGGCTTATTGCTTATTACTTGCAGCAAGCAGGCTGGCAAGTAGAAGTGGTCACTGTCGGTTTTGATGTCAATGATTTTGATACTCGTACTCAGTCGGCCATCTCTAATAAGAAAGACCACAATAATGACCATATAACTGATGCTGACAAAGCGCGACAGATAGCAATATCTGCCAATTGTCATTATCAACGTTTTGAAGAGATTGTTGATCAAGATAGTGCAAAAGAGAAGGTTTTGCCAGCTGACGTTTATGTTGACGCACTGTTTGGGATTGGACTGGATCGCGCTCCAGAAGGCATCTATAAAGAGGCTATTAGCGCTTTTAATCGCACTATTCAGCAACAAAAATCAATAGCGGTCGCCGTTGATATTCCAAGTGGGTTGGTGGCGTCTACTGGTGCGGTGTTCGATCGTATAGCCGTACAAGCTGATGTCACCTTATGTCTGATTGCGCGCAAATTCGGTTTGCATACCAAAGACGGTACAGATTATAGCGGCCATATAATTGATATACCGCTGATACCTTATCAAGTTGCCCCTGAGCAATCAGCTGATAATCATAAAACGTCTGATAAAAACGCCGAACACGCATCTGAACCAGTTGCCACGCTGTTGTTAGCGGCCCATAGTATGAAACCTCGTCGTCAAAACAGCTACAAAGGTAGCTATGGTCACGCGCTTATTATCGGTGGCAACCGTATAGATGGCTCTCAAGGTATGGGCGGTGCTGCGATACTATCTGCTTCTAGTACGATGGCAACAGGATCTGGAAAAATGACGGTTGCCTGTCATGAAGCCTTTCATGTGGCATTATTAACGTCATTGCCTGATGCGATGACTATCAATCTGCACGATACAGATGGCGTAAAGGCACTTATCAAACAAGCCAGTGTTATCGCGATTGGTATGGGTTTGGGCCGTGACGAAAAAGCAAAAATGTTATTTATCGACTATATACAGGCTGCCATAGCTCATGAGAAATCAATCGTTATTGATGCAGATGGACTTTACCATTTGGCATCGTTACAAGCGAACAATCACCAATTGGTGACAGCGCTGCGTGAATATAGCATGAGCCATCAGGTTTGCTTAACACCGCATAGCGGCGAGGTGGCAAGACTGCTTGACCAAAGCATAGGTGAGGTGGAAAGCAATAGATTGCAAACGATAAAAAAATGCGCGACACTCTATGGCGGTGATTGGGTGCTTAAGGGGGCAGGGTCACTAGTTCTGGAGCAAGGCCTAGGAGGTCAGCAGGTATATGTTTGTAGTGTTGGCAATGCTGGCATGGCAACCGCTGGCATGGGTGATGTCTTATCTGGTGTGATTACTGGCTTATTGGCACAGCAAGATTTAGCGGCAGCGTCACAAAGCTTACATCAGGCGGTACTTATACATGGATTTGCAGGAGATGTATTGGTCAACCAAAATAGTGGTTGTCATAGTGAAAACAGACTTATGATTGGACAACGAGGGCTGCAAGCGCAAGATATGCCAGCAGCCATTCGCTATGTTATGCAGCTAGTGATGGTCGACTAACCCTCACTATTGGGTCGACTAGGTTGTAGAGCCACTACAATATTGGTCGATTGCCTGCTGTACGCGTTCACGCTTTAGCTCAATCTCACGGCCATCTAGATATTGACGCTTACCATCTGCATCCATCTCATAGATACGTCCGCCAACGTTTAGATTCGTTAAATTGTTACGTAGCGATTGGCAGCGCTGAGCATTGGCTTGCGCTTCTTGCTCTTTGATACGCGCTTCAAGTGCGGCTACGCGCTGTTCTTCTGCCGTTTGAGTATTATTGCTTTGGCTGGGGTCTGTTTTGCCAGCCATTTGTCCGGCGTTATTTTGTCTACCGTCACTACGAAATTCAATCAACTCAACGTTTTTACCATTTTGCGGCGCGTGCTGACTATATTTAACTTCGCCATGTGCGCCAATGGATTTATAAACTTGAATAGCCTGACTGGCATTCATGGATAGCATTAGCATACAGGTGGTACTCGTTAGCCATTTAGTAGCAGTCGCTATTTTAGACGCATATGCCATAGCAGCAATCCTTTTGTTTGATAAAAGCAGATTCGTATAAATATAACATTTGAATGGTTGATTGGCAGTAGTAATATACTGACTTTCGATTCTAGCAAATAATACTTATCAATGTGTATTATTTAATAACTAATAGTTAGGTATGGGCTTTAGAAGTTTTTCTTGACAATAGCGGGCAAACCATCGAATATAATAGAAGTTGATTGGTCAGTGAACGGCTTCTATGATATTGCCGTGGCACTTGAAAATGATCACTACGAGCTACTTATCGGTAGTTTATGCAGTGTTATTTTCTTTGTGATGATGATATAGCACACGTAGCATTGACTACTCATAACTATACATTGTCTCCGGACTTATCTGTCTACAATGACTAAGATAAACTTATTATTTGAACTGTGCTAAATGTAATTCTGGTAATTGTGCAAAATACGATACAGTACTGGTTATAAAGTGCGCCAAAGCCTCTATTATAAGTTTTAGTAACTTATGCATAGTATTTGGGTATAAATATCCTGTTATCTCTACGTCTTTGCACTCATGAATTTATTATCAGTACTTATTTATAGAAAGACTCAATAATAAGCTTCTTTCATAGGTGCGCTCGCATCTTGTCACTGTATATCGATAATCCTCCTTCGCAAAACTGACCTTACATACATTGCTGTATTTGAGTAATTTGCTGTCTTAAAAAACAACGTTACTTAAATATGATAGGCAAATATTCTTGATATGGACAAGGATTAGCGATCATTTTATGAGTTTTGAAGTAATAGCTATATGGGGTTATCTCTTATCATAGAATAACGCAAATCCTCGCCGCAAAAAAAGGTGATGACAGTGACGCAAACCACGCAAAGTCCGAATATGACGGGACATACCCAAACGGGTAATGCCGCCAAAAATTTTGAAGAAAAGCAACAACGTCTTGCAGAAGGCAGCGCTCAGCCTGTGATGCTATCGGGCGCTGAAATGCTGGTACAAGCGCTGACAGACGAAGGTGTCAAATATATCTTTGGTTATCCAGGCGGTGCCGTTCTACACATTTATGATGCGCTATTTCAGCAAGAAGCCATTGAGCATATCTTGGTGCGTCATGAGCAAGCGGCAGGACACATGGCAGATGCTTATTCACGAGTCACTGGTGAGACGGGTGTTGTATTGGCAACCTCAGGCCCTGGTGCCACCAATACGGTTACTGCTATTGCGACCGCCTTTATGGATTCAGTACCGATGGTCGTGATTTCAGGTCAGGTGCCAAGTAGTCTAATCGGTGAAGACGCTTTCCAAGAAACGGATATGGTGGGGGTATCGCGTCCGATCGTTAAGCATAGCTTCCAAGTGCGCCATGCTAGCGAAATTCCGATGATTGTCAAAAAGGCCTTTTATATTGCACAGTCTGGCCGACCAGGTCCTGTCGTTATTGATGTGCCAAAAGACATGACTGCGCCTAGCGAAAAATACGCGTATGAGTATCCAGAAGAGGTGTTTATACGCTCATACCAACCTTCACTCAAAGGCCATAGTGGTCAGATCAAAAAAGCGGTCGAGACACTACTATCTGCCCAGCGTCCAGTGGTTTATGCAGGTGGCGGCGTTATTTGGAGCAATGCTCACGAAGAGTTGACTGATCTGGCTCATCGCCTTAATTTACCAGTGACCAATACATTGATGGGTCTTGGTGCATTTCCTGGCTCTGATCGTCAGTTCCTAGGTATGCTTGGTATGCATGGTACTTATGAAGCCAACATGACTATGCATCATGCCGATGTTATTTTGGCAGTGGGTGCGCGTTTCGATGATCGCGTCACCAATAATGTCAAAAAATTCTGTCCGAACGCGACGATTATCCATATCGATATCGATCCTGCGTCGATTTCAAAGACCATCCTTGCGCACATTCCTATCGTTGGTGATGTAAAATCTGTCTTAACCGATATGCTAGAGATCGTTGGAGAAGAAAAGCAGCTAGAGCAACACGCACTGCTAGATTGGTGGTCACAGATCAATGAATGGCGCAAGCGTCATGGTCTACGTTATGATACCAGTACAGATAATGGTATCAAGCCACAAGGCGCAATACAGGCACTATGCAAAGTCACAGATGGCAATGCGATTATCACCAGTGATGTCGGTCAGCACCAAATGTTTGCAGCCCTTTACTATACTTACAATGAGCCTCGTCAATGGTTGAATTCAGGTGGCCTAGGTACGATGGGTGTTGGTTTGCCATATGCCATGGCAGCCAAGCTTGCCAATCCAGAGCGTGATGTGGTGTGTATCACAGGCGAAGGCTCTATTCAAATGAATATCCAAGAGCTATCAACCTGCTTGCAGTATAACTTGCCAGTTAAAATTCTAAATTTAAATAACGCACAGCTAGGTATGGTGAAGCAGTGGCAGGACATGCTGTATGAAGGTCGCCATGCACAGTCTTATATGAACTCCTTGCCAGATTTTGTCAAATTGGCTGAAAGTTATGGTCATGTCGGTATCAAGATTACTGACCCTGCAACGATGGAAGAGCAGTTGGCTGAAGCGATGGCCATGAAGGACAAGTTGGTATTTATCGATGTTTATGTCGATCGTAATGAGCATGTATATCCGATGCAAATCGCTGGACAAGCCATGCGTGATATGTGGTTAACAAAAGGGGAGCGCACCTAATGCAACAACAACATCTGATTTCGGTATTGATGGAAAACGAAGCGGGTTCGTTGTCGCGTCTAGTCGGTTTGTTCTCACAACGTGGCTACAATATCGAAACGCTCAACGTCGCGCCTACTGATGACCCAAGCATTTCACGCTTGACCTTAACGACCATTACGTCACCAGAAAGAATTGAACAAATCACCAAACAATTGCATAAATTGATTGAAGTGGTTAAAGTGCATAATCTGACAGAGAACGTACACGTCGAGCGTGAATTGATGCTCATCAAAGTACGAGCAACTGGTAGCATACGCGAAGAAGTAAAACGCAGTGCAGATATCTTCCGTGCGCAGATTGTCGATGTGAATGCCAACTTATATACGATTCAAATCGTTGGTGACAAAGCCAAGCTTGACGGTTTTATCGATGTGCTTGGACGTGAGCGTATTATGGAAGTGGTTCGCTCGGGTGTGATTGGTATTGCCCGCGGTGAGAAAACCCTTAGCACCTAGACTTAATGCCCAAATATCCTATTTTATTGAAGAACTATTTATCTAAATCAACAAAGCGCTTATCTTAATCACTATCTTGATTACAGTATAAGCGTCTACTATCCATGGTAAGCCATGATTGAGGACAAGGACTCTATTTATGAACGTTTTTTATGACAAAGATTGTGATCTATCAATTATCCAAGGTAAAAAAGTGGCCATTATCGGTTATGGTTCACAAGGCCATGCGCACGCGCTTAACTTACAAGACTCAGACGTTGATGTAACGGTTGGTCTACGTGCTAATTCAGGCTCATGGAAAAAAGCTGAAAATGCGGGCCTAAAAGTTGCTGAAGTCGAAGAAGCGGTAAAAGCTGCTGACGTTATCATGATTTTGACACCTGATGAGTTCCAAAAAGAGCTTTACAACGATGTCATTGAGCCAAACATCACAGAAGGCGCGACCCTTGCATTTGCCCACGGTTTTGCTATCCATTATAACCAAGTAGTGCCACGTAGCGACCTTGACGTGATCATGGTAGCACCAAAAGCACCAGGTCACACCGTACGTTCAGAGTTCACCAAAGGTGGCGGTATTCCTGACTTAATCGCCATCTACCAAGATGCTTCAGGTCAAGCTAAGCAATTAGCATTATCTTACGCTGCTGGCGTTGGTGGTGGTCGTTCAGGTATCATCGAAACCACGTTCAAAGACGAGACTGAAACCGATCTATTCGGTGAGCAAGCGGTTCTTTGTGGCGGTGCGGTTGAATTGGTAAAAATGGGCTTTGAAACCCTTACTGAAGCAGGCTACGCGCCAGAAATGGCTTACTTTGAGTGTTTACATGAGCTAAAGCTTATCGTTGACTTAATGTATGAAGGCGGCATCGCTGACATGAACTATTCAATCAGTAACAACGCTGAATACGGCGAATATGTGACTGGTCCTGAAGTTATCAATGAGCAGTCTCGTGAAGCCATGCGTAATGCACTAAAACGCATCCAGTCTGGTGAATACGCAAAAATGTTCATCTCTGAAGGTGCGACCAACTATCCATCAATGACAGCTCGTCGTCGTAACAATGCAGCGCATGAGATCGAAACCACAGGTGCCAAATTGCGCGCTATGATGCCTTGGATTGGTGGCAACAAAATCATCGATAAAGACAAAAACTAATTCGATACTGGCCAGATAAAGCGTTTTATAGAGTGTTAAGTTACCCGTGTTATCACCAGATAGCACGGGTTTTTTATGCATTGCGCTTAATAGTATTAACACCCTTATAGATACTGGTTGAAAATCGATAGCGACTGCCCAATATAAGCAGGCATCTCTACATTAGCCAACAGGCTTTTAGGGTGCTCGCTTATCCTTGGATCATCAAAGAGACGGATCCTCTTCTTATTTTTTATAGATTACAGGTTGTATGCTGTGCAAATATCTTATCCAGACTGGCTAACGCCGCAATTCGTATATATTACTCTTAGTGCTGTGGTAGCAGTTTTAATTTGGATAGAAGGAGAGATGCTCAAAAAAACTGAGGGTAAACTACCCAAGTCTAAGTTTTTTCAAATCAGCTCACTGCTAGATACAGTCTGGTTTTTCATCTCTGTCATTGTTCTTTATGTGATCGATTTGGCGCCGCTTGCGATTGCCGTTCCTGCTGCCTATGGCATTTACACGACGTTTGGTTGGGTCTATGGCACGCGATTGTTGAAGCGTCGAGGCGTTCCTGATTCTCCAAAAGACTTGGTCATACCAGCCAAATATATTGCTTATAGCCAATCGTTTTCACTGATATTTTTTGGATTATGCCTGCTTGTACTGAGTTCATCATGGTTGCCAATATTGCAATAGGCGATGACAAATATTTTCTTTTATCGTTATAATTTTTCTTAATCTAACAGTTTTGCATCTCATCAAGATGATTGTTGAAACGTATGGAATTTATTTAATATCAATAGGATATGATATTTTTCAGTGATCATTTTGATATGCAATAATAATTTGAATTTATTTACAAAAATCATCAATTAAGACTGTTACCTGCATAGAAAACTGTTATAATCAAGATGTACTCAGAGAGTTTGAGGCGAAAAATTCGAATTTTCTATTAGATTATTTTGGAGTTTCGCTGCGGCATTTGTCTAAAAATGCATGGGTATATATCAATTAATCGGTGATGACGAAAGTCTCGCCAACAGTTAAAGAGTCAGGAAAATTTATGTCAGATAAAGTTGAAGGCACTGTAAAGTGGTTTAATGAAGCTAAAGGTTTTGGTTTTATCGCTCAAGACAACGGCGGACAAGACGTATTCGCTCACTACAGCGCTATCCAAGGTAACGGTTTCAAAACGCTAGCCGAAGGCCAAAAAGTGTCTTTCATCTTAGGTGAGGGCAAGAAAGGCCCACAAGCTGAGCAAATCGAAGCTCTTTAATTTCATCTATTATTGAGTTGGTTGACTATCAGCTGGCTTGATAAAGAGAATACAAATAAGCATCGACTACTTTGTTTGTTAGAACAATAAAAATATTGTATCGACTTTAAAAAAAGGCAACCTCTTATCAGGTTGCTTTTTTTATGTTCCGGTATCTACGATCAAATGCTTCTTCCTATCTTTTATACTCATCACTTTATGCTAAAACAACAATAAATAAGGTTCAATTATGAAATGGGATACTTGGTTTTCAATTGACTGGCAACAGCTGTTAGGCATTTCATTGTCTGCGGTGGGTTTCTATATAGGTTTGATGCTTTTTACCCGACTGATGGGTCTGCGCAGCTTTTCCAAACTATCAAGTCATGATTTTGCCATGACAGTTGGTATTGGTAGTATATTGGCATCGACTGTATTGGCGGATAAACCATCGTTACTCCAAGGACTGTTTGCGGTTGCGGTATTGTTTTTGATTCAAGGTGCTATCTCAATATTGAGGCGCAAGATTAAACCTCTAAAAGCGCTGATAGACAATCGTGCCATCATACTCATGGCACATGGCGAATACTTCTCAGACAACTTAAAAGAAGCGAATCTTACGACCAGCGATGTTCAAGAAGTGCTGCGCAAAAATGGCATCAAAGCCAAAACTGAAATATTTGCGGTCATTATGGAGACCACAGGAGATATGAGTGTCATCAAAAACAATGATGTAACTCCTGACTGGGCGTTGTTTGATGACATACGTGACAGTGAGTTGTTAATGAGCTCTAGCAAAGACAGCGACATATAGCTGTTGGGTTCTTCGCGACTACTATCAGTTGAACCCTAGGAAATAAATAATAACAAAATATTAAATAAACATACCATTGAGAGTGCTATAAAGAGGAGGGCTCTTAAGGCTATTATCAAAGGAAAATCACCAGATCACGTGTTTATAAACTATTTATTATAGAATAGTGACAAATTTATGACGCATTATTCACGGCGTTGTCTTGACCTTATTAGCATGCTGACGCAAGATACATAGGTCTGATAATAACGGTTGGCTTAGCTTTAGCAGATTTTATTAGTCATTAGGACGCGGCAATACTATTTTGAGTATTTGCTTATTTTTCTTAATTAATCATACATCTGTTGATATAGTAATAACCTTGAGCAGTATTTTGAACGACAATTTGAACCACAAAGAAAATTTGGTTCTTAACTGATATTTTTTAACTCATAACATTAATAAACGAGGAACGTATGAAAGCATTAGTAGCGGTCAAGCGTGTCATTGATTATAACGTGAAAGTTCGTGTAAAAGCTGATAACTCTGGCGTTGATCTATCAAACACTAAAATGTCAATCAACCCTTTTGATGAGATTGCAGTAGAAGAAGCGGTTCGTCTAAAAGAAGCTGGTGTGATTGATGAGATTATTGTGGCATCAATTGGTCCAAAAGAGTCACAAGAGCAAATTCGTGCAGCCCTAGCACTGGGTGCTGATCGCGGTCTTTTGGTTGTCAGCGATGAAAAACCATATCCATTGCAAGTTGCCAAAATTCTAAAAAATATCGCTGAAACTGAAAGCACTGATATTATCTTGCTGGGTAAACAGGCGATTGATGATGACAATAACCAAACGGGTCAGATGTTAGCGGCATTGATGGGTATCGGTCAGGGTACGTTTGCATCAGAAGTGAAGGTTGAAGGCGATAAAGTCAACGTCACGCGTGAAATCGATGGCGGTCTGCAAACCGTTGCGCTTGACTTGCCAGCTGTTATTACAACTGACCTACGTTTGAATGAGCCACGTTATGCAAAATTGCCTAACATTATGAAAGCGAGGAAAAAACCACTTGATGAGAAAACGCCAGCCGATTTTGGTGTTGACATGACCTCTAAGCAAGAAATTATTAAAGTCATGCCACCTGCTGAGCGCAAAGCTGGTATTACAGTAGCCTCAGTTGATGAGTTGGTCGATAAGCTAAAAAATGAAGCAAAAGTCATTTAATTATTTGACGCTTCGTTACGGCATATCTTGTATAAAGCTCTAGCAGTAGATAGTTTAATATTTTGAAAAAAACTCGCTCGAATAGCTTTGTACACACACGATCGCATGAATTGATAATACGAATAAATAAAGGATTAAAACCATGGCAATTTTGGTATATGCAGAACATGACAATGCCAGTCTAAAAAAGGCAACTTTGAACACCATCGCTGCTGCTAAGCAAATCGGTGATGACATCCATGTATTGGTTGCTGGTAGTGGCGCGCAGGCCGTTGCTGATGAAGCAGCAAAAGTAGAAGGCGTGACAAAAGTACTCTTGGCTGATAACGCGGCCTATGAGCATCAATTGGCAGGCAACGTTGCACTATTGGTTGCTGATGTCGCTGGTGATTATAGCCATATCCTAGCAGCTGCGACTACGACTGGTAAAAACTTTATGCCACGCGTTGCCGCATTACTTGACGTCAGTATGCTGTCAGAGATCTCAGGCGTAGTAGATGCGCAAACGTTTGAGCGTCCAATTTATGCAGGCAATGCAACGGCAACCGTTAAAACGTCTGAAGATAAAGTTGTGCTAACCGTACGTACGACCGCGTTTGATCCAGTAGCAAGCGAAGGTGGCTCGGCGACGGTTGAGACTATTGACAGTGTGCAAGAGACGGGGAAAGCAAGCTTTGTCAATGAAGAGATGGCGCAATCTGACCGTCCAGAATTGACATCAGCTGGTATCGTTGTCTCTGGTGGTCGTGCATTGGCAAACGGTGAAAACTTCACCAAGTACATCGAGCCATTAGCTGACAAGCTAGGCGCTGCGGTTGGCGCATCACGTGCCGCTGTGGATGCAGGCTATGTACCAAACGATATGCAGGTCGGTCAAACCGGTAAGATCGTTGCGCCGCAGCTATATATCGCAGCTGGTATCTCAGGTGCAATTCAGCATTTGGCCGGTATGAAAGACTCTAAAGTCATCGTAGCGATCAATAATGACCCAGAAGCGCCAATCGCTAGCGTTGCTGATTACTTCTTAGAAGCAGATTTGTTTGAAGCGCTTCCTGAGCTTACTAGCAAGGTTTAATGGATAGTCACAGAGTTACTAAACGGCTACGGCGTTATTCTCATTAGATGTACTACTTGTACAATCTGCAGTCGGCTGCCTTGTATTCGTTTTAGACTTCTTTGACTATATTAGTAGTAGACAGATAATAAAACCCCACTATCAATTGGTAGTGGGTTTTTTTATGCTTGATAGATTGAGTTTTGATAGTAGTTATGAATGGAGGCTAAGAGTATTGTCTTTGACGTAAGGTCTCATACAGACATAAAGAGCCTGCAATCGCTACATTTAAGCTCTCTTGACCATTTGGCTGCGGTAAAGCGATAGGGGTGGCACATTGCATCAAATCATCGCTGACGCCTTGACCTTCATGACCCATAATCCAAGCGACAGGTGCCGATAGATTGTGATCATAAATCAAAGTATCGGTATGTGAGCTAGTCGCCAGAAGCGGCACTTTTACGTGATCTAAAATATCTTGCGTACTCAAGCCTTCATAAATAGTCAGCGCAAACTGTGCACCCATACCGGCTCGTAACGTCTTTGGAGACCAAGCCTGAGCAGTTGCGCTAGTACATAGGATATTGCGAATACCAACGGCTGCTGCTGTACGCAGGAGTGTGCCGACATTCCCGCTGTCCTGTACATCATTTAAGATCAAGCAATCTTCATCAATCACTGGCAAGCTAGGCGCTGGTACGTTGATAATCGCCATGATATCGATACCAGTACCTAAGCTGCGAATACTCTCGTACAGTGAAGTGGATAAAATAAGAATAGGCGTATAAGTCGGCAGACGAGTGAGTATTTGCTGAACTTCAGGATGACTACGTGCTGATTCGGACAGTAGTATTTGAACAAATGGATAGTCACTACGAAGTGCAGCATCTATCAGATGGACGCCTTCTATGACTGTTTGGCCGTTCTTTTTACGCTGGCGTGCTTGTACCAATAGGGCTTTTACAAGCTTGACGGTGGTGTTCTTATCTGAGGTAATCAGCTCGGTGGGATTTAATACCATAGTGGATCGCTTAGAGAAGAGTAGGAGGGTGAATAACCAGCATCAAGCTTATAATCTCGCTGTAAGCTGGTTATTTTTAGAAAGTACTTATATCAATTACTGCTCAGAATAATTGACGTGTAAGTCTTTCACATAATTGACTTCGTTTTTGCTACCGAGCACCACAGGAACACGCTGATGAATGTCAGTGGGCTCGATATCTAAGATACGATTGACAGCGTCTGTCGCACCGCCACCCGCGCGTTCAATCAATAAGCTCATTGGATTGGCTTCATACATCAAGCGTAGTTTACCTGCTTTATGAGCGTATTTGGTATCAAACGGATAAGTGAAGAGACCACCGCGGCATAAGATACGATGGACGTCACCAACCATAGCGGCGACCCAACGCGTATTGAAATCGCGTCCACGTACGCCTGTCTCGCCAGCGATTAACTCATCGATGTACTGTTGCATCGGTGCGCGCCAGTAGCGATAATTTGAGCTATTGATCGCATATTCGCTCGTATCGGCATCGATTTGCACGTTGTCTTCTATCAGCACATAGTCTTCAGTTTCTGGATCTAGGCTAAACATCACGACCTTATCTGCGATGGTCAACGCCAGTACCGTAGAGGTGCCATATAACAAGTACCCTGCTGCTAGCTGTTTGTTACCTGCCTGTAGATAGTCGCTGTTTTCACTGGTTTGACCTTGACGCTCGTACGGCAGAACAGAAAAAATCGTACCTACTGCCATATTGATATCAATATTTGATGAGCCATCTAGTGGGTCAAACAAAACCAATAGACTGCCATCGTCATTAGCAGGGGTGGCATCATCAAGCTCTTCTGATGCAACGCCGGCACAATGGGTATTCTTTGCCAATGCATCTAGCAGTAAGTCATTGGCCAGTACGTCTAGTTTTTTCTGATCTTCGCCTTGGACGTTTTGATTGCCAGCCTCGCCTAAAATATCTGCCAGAGCACCTTTTCTAAGTAGTTGTGAGATGGTTTTACCAACATTAGTGACCGTGGTAATTACGTCGTTGAGTGCAGGACTAGAGGCATGTTGGTTTAGATAATCTGCTAAGGTCGTCATAAAGCTTCCTAATAGAGGGTATGGAAAGTAAAAAATGGATGGTCTTAGAGTCAGGCCATAGGCGGCATTTGGCACACCTTAAATGGGTGAATTTTTAAATAGCCTATACGGTATCTTTGTCCTGACCACAAAATCGGCTACACTATATCTATTGTTATTCATTTATAGATTTGTCAGAATTATTCTCTATGAGAATATAGCATGTCTATTTACGCTTTCTGATTGTCTGCTGAGGCGGTTTTTGGTCGAATTTGATTACGGTAAATTGTAGCAAATAAGCGTCAAAATGTCCTCGTCTCTGTGCCTATCGGTGCTAAATGATTGAACAAAGATGAATAAGCGATTACGACAGACTCATATAAACCCACAATAAAGACTCGCCATTATGTCAAATTCTCTCGATAGTAGCGCTACACAACCAGTCTCACCGACTGATTATGCAAAATTTGATCCCAATACAATTCATCAAAGACTCAATACCTCACTGAGTCGTCCGCAGCTCAACACCGATGGCAGTATCAGGCATTTCTTGGGTGTTGAAGGTCTTAATAAAGCACAGCTCAAAGCTATTATCGCAAAAGCAGAGACTTTCTTTGATGAAAACGGGCAGCTCATCAATCGTCCTGAGTTAGATGGCTATACGGTCATGAATTTGTTCTTTGAACCATCGACTCGTACCCGGACGACTTTTGAAGTAGCAGAAAAACGCTTGGGTGCTAATGTACTCAATATCGATATCGAACGCTCTAGTACCAAAAAAGGCGAGAGTCTACGCGATACCTTGTGGAATCTACAGGCAATGACCGCAGATATTTTTGTAGTTCGACATTCAGCATCAGGTGCCGCGCATTTTATGGCGACAGAAGTGACCCCTGATATTGCTATCATTAATGGTGGTGATGGCTGGCATGCGCATCCTACTCAGGGAATGCTCGACATGTTGACCATTTACCGTGAGGCACCGCGCCCATTTGAAGAGCTGTCTATCGCAATCGTTGGTGATATTAAGCACTCACGCGTCGCCCGTTCTGATATTAGCGCCTTGCAAACCCTAGGTGTGACAGATATCCGTGTGTGTGCGCCGCGTACTTTATTGCCGAAAGGTATTGAGCGCTTTGGCGTAAAAGTATATGAAAATATGGATGAGTGTGTCACTGATTGTGATGTGATTATGGGATTAAGAATACAAAATGAGCGTATCGGTTCGCCGCTATTGGCATCGTCAAGTGAATACTATAAGCATTATGGGATCACGCCAGAGCGAGTGGCATTGGCCAAGCCCGATGCGCTAGTTATGCATCCAGGGCCAATGAACCGTGGTGTTGAGATTGCTTCTAGTGTGGCTGATGGCGCGCAATCGGTGATCTTAAAGCAGGTAAATAACGGTATTGCCATACGAATGGCGGTCTTGTCGCTTGCGATGGAAGGCCAACGTGCTCATCAAGCGGCTGGCAAGTAACAGCTTGCCGCGCGACTTATTCTCATTTATTTCATTTTATTGATACGGTAATAACGTTATGTCTACCATGCTTAATACGGATGCACCCATCTTTGACCATTTACCAAAAGCATTTAAAGATGCATTGCCGCAAACTGTAACAGAAAAACTGTCTACACTCGATTCTGGCCGTGAAATATGGTTACTACCACCATTAGTAGATCTATGCGCGCGCTTGCGTGAGCCGGGCCAACAGCAACACGGTACGCTGGAATCAGAAGGTAGGGCAGCTCGTGGTAACGGGTTCTTGCATGTAGTCACGCCACCTGACACCAATCCTATTTTAGAAAATGGCTCACTCTTAAAGGGCTTGCGTGAGCGCGCCTTGAGTGATGGCGGTATTTACTTGCATATTTTGGGCGCATTGACCACAGGGTTAGAGGGCGAACGACCGTCTAATATTGCAGGGCTTAAAAAGGGCGGCTGTATCGCAGTATCCAATGCGCGTAGACCTTTTCGCAATGACTTAGTATTGCTAAGAACACTAGAGTACGCGGCGACTTTTGGTATGAAAGTATTCTTTTATCCTGATGAGCCAAGTCTGTCTGGAGATGGCGTGGCGCATGAGGGTTATATTGCCTCTTATCATGGTTTGCAGGGCATCCCTTGGATCGCTGAAACGGTTGCCTTATCTACCCAGCTTTTGATGGTCGAAGAGACAGGCGTTGCGGCGCACTTTAGCCAACTCACTTGTAAATCATCGGTTGAGCTGATGCGCTGGGCCAAAGACAAAGGGCTGCCTGTGACCTGTGATGTGGCCATGCATCAGCTATATCTGACCGATGATAATCTAGAAGGTTTTAACGCGCAGGCTTACGTATTACCGCCGCTGCGTAGTAATACCGATCAGCAAGCACTGCGTCGCGGTCTTGCCGATGGGACGATTGATGCCATCTGTAGTCATCATGAACCACTGAACAGCACAGCGAAGAAAGCACCGTTTGCGGAGAGCACACCCGGTATTTCAAACTTTGATACCTTTATGGCGCTGGCGTGTCAGTTGGTTGGGGATGGGGTATTAACACTCGCGCAACTGGTTGATAAGATCTGTCTCAATCCTGCAAAGATTGCTGGTATTAGTGAGCATTATGAAGCCATTGGTGGGGCTGTATTGATTGACCCCAATCTTGAATGGCAAGTAACTGCACAGTCTATGCTATCGAATGGTAAAAATACACCGTTTTTCAATCAGCAGCTGCAAGGGCGTGTTGTAGAGACATTCTTTGGCTAATTTGCCCCGACAGGACGATAGCTTGCCGCTATCCTCGAAGGATAAAAGGGGTAAAAATGATTGACCCTCTAGAAAAAACGCACAGCACAGCCAGTGAATCTATCAAGGCAGTGGCTATTTATGAGGCTATTAAAGGCATCGGTGCGTTATTAGGAGCAGTGGCCTTATGGTGGTGGCACACGAATCTTGAGCATTGGTTAACCACTGCCACAAAATCTTGGCAACATACCTTTGGGCAACTGCTTGCGCCGCAGATCGATAGTGCGGTACTGATTGCTCAACAAGCCAGCAAAAACTGGTCAGTATTTTTATTATTGATATTCGCTTATGCCAGTTTACGTTTTTTAGAAGCTTATGGTTTGTGGCGCGACAAAACGTGGGCATATTGGTTCGGCGTTTTGGGCTATGGTGTCTTTATTCCTATAGAGGTTTATTACCTAGTCATCAGCCCTTTTGATTGGTTTAAGCTTGGTATTCTAATCTTAAATATTTTGATCGTCGTGGTGGTCTATCGCAATATGAAGCGCAAAGGGTTGATTTAGTGAATAATTGACATTGACCGCTATATAGATTGGACCAAAAAAACCGCCGTTAGCATTTATTTACCATGATGCTGACGGCGGTTTTTTGATGTCTACTGACCCAATTAACTACCTAATTGTTTTTATGTGATGGGCGAATACTCTTGGCCACTTTACCAACACTCAGGCCTTGTACCAAAATAGAAAATATTACGACTGCATACGTGAGCGCCAGCAAGATATCGCGCTCGGTGCCGATTGGAAGTTGTAGTACCAATGCCACTGAGATACCGCCACGTAACCCGCCCCAAGTGAGTACTTTCCAAGCACCAATGGGCAAATCAAGCTGACGGTGGAAGGTTTTGGTCGTCATTCCAACAACGATGAAACGAGCCACTAAGGCAATCACGATTGTTAGGCCACCTGCGATAAATAGATTGCCTGAATACGCAATCATCACCACCTCTAGACCGATGAGTACAAATAAAATGGCGTTTAATATCTCATCAATCAACTCCCAAAATAGATCAATATAATGACGCGTCTGATCGCTCATCGCAAGCTCGCGTCCGCGATTACCCACCATCAGTCCCATCATCACCATCGCAAGCGGCCCTGACAAATGCCAATGGCTGGCAAGCGCATAGCCACCAATAACGCCTGCTAGTGTCAATAGTACCTCCTCTTGATAACTATCGATGCTCTTGAGTAGATAGTACAAAATTGCACCCAATACTAAACCAAATATCACACCGCCACCCGCCTCGACTGCCAAGGTATGAGCCACATAGTTGATCGTTGGAATATCACCGCTGGATAAAATTCCCAGCAGTAGCACGAAAATCACCACTCCGATGCCATCATTGAACAATGACTCGCCAGCGATGACGGTCTCAATACTCTTTGGCGCACCTGCCGAGGAGAGAATGCCCATAACGGCAATAGGATCAGTGGGGGAGATCAGAGCGCCAAATAGCAGACACCACAGAAACGGTAAACCAAAGCCGAATAGGGGAAGCATAAAATAAACAGCGGTGGCAATGAGCATGGCGGATACGATCGTACCAAGCCCAGCGAGGATGCCAATAGGCAGTTTATAGCGTCTCAAATCACCAATATTGACATGCAATGCCCCTGCAAATAGCAGCATCGACAGCATGCCATCTAAGAGCACTTCGGTAAAATCAAGCTGCTCTAGCAGACTGACTTCGTAATCAATCAGTTGATCAAACCCTAAAAAGCCTAAGAAGATGGCCCCAATAGACAGCAATATAGAAATCACCATGGCGCCAATGGTGGTGGGTAAGCCTATAAAGCGGTGATTGACATAGGTTAAAGACGCGGTAATCGATAAAAATATGGCGCTGATTTCAAGTATGGTTAGGCTGGTTGCAGATGCCATAAAGCAGATCTCGTATGAATATAAGATGAATCCTAAGCCTGAGACTTATGAGGATTGCGTAAATATTTTTTGACTATAAAAACTGACGATAGCGGTATCAAAGCTACCAATATACTGAGTGATTGGCTTAACCTGTCATCAGCTCGACTGCGATTGCAGGGCTTGACGGATATTGGCGGTAAATTCGCTAACATAGGTAAAGTGCTGATGCTGTGCATCCTCATCTAAAATAAACTGCTTGGCTTGATCGCACATGGCGACTAGATCGTCTATCAACTCTTGGTAGCTTAAGTTTTCTTCTCCAGCGCGCTTGATTAGATTGAGCTCGTGCAACAGTGTTTGCTGCTGTGCGCTGTTGACCCGTGCATAATTTAAATTGACCATGGCATAACATAAGGCTTTTAGTACCATCAAATCAGCGGCTGCATAGCGACGTATCTCGCCAAGTGATAGGTTGATAAAATCAGATATTTTTGGTGTGTGAGTGACCAACGCTAAGATGGCCAGTCGTTTTTGCTCCACCTCATCGTCAGAGCTGGTCTCTTCTGATTTTGGTATATAAAAATGATAAGGGCTTGGCGGTTGACGCCGCAACATAATACTCAAGCAACTTGTCAAAGACTGTATGCAATTGACGGCTGTCTTTGGGTCATTAATACCAGGAGACAGAGCTCGTATCGCAATTTCGGTCATTTGTCCCAAGCTGTAGGCAATGTCATCAGAATGCGCCAATCGTTGTTCGATACGCACGCAGCCGGTAAAGCGCTGCCAAAACATGCCATCAGGTGACCGCGGTATGATGGCAAGATGCGGTGACGCTGTTTTTTGCCGATTGTTTGGGTGCTCTGCTGGTCGTTGATAAAAATATCCAATGACGTTTTTATCGGTAATATACCCACCAAGATTGACATGTAGCTTTATCACCCCACCATAATCTTGTGACAGGGCAATCAATGACTCAAAATAGATCTGTTGTAGATAGCCTGAGTTTGGTGAATAAATAGGCATGGCAGGCCAGTGGTGAAATACCTCAACGTCATGATGCTCAGCATCTCGCTGATGCTGAATATCGCACTGATCGCTGTACCAATAATAAATATTATTAATCGCATCATTACTGGCATTCTGGATAACATGAGAGGCTTGAATGGCATGTACCATATGCTGTACAAAATATACCAATAAAAGGGCACAAATAATGGCCATGATGATGGCGAAAGTGACGGCTAGTTGCGGTACGCCAAAGGACACATCGTATTTGTGGATAGATTTTAAGACGAGTAGGCTATAACTAAAGGTACCAATGAAAGCGCCAAGTACAAATTGATTGGGCGTATCTGTCAAAAAGTTGCGCAATAACCGTGGACCAAATTGTGACGATGCCATAGAGAGCACGGCAATCGTGATCGAAAACGTTGTACCTGCCACACCCAATACGGCACCAGCAATAGCGGTCATAATCGCGCGTGCTGCATCATCATCACCAGTAAAGGCAAAAGAGATATTGCGTATCGTTTTACGATCAAAATGCTGATCAACCGTCACCAGCAAAGGCGCAAGTAAAATACCAGCAATCACGCAAGCCGTTGGGATAAACCAATAAGATCCAATAAGCTGCTGCCATAAAGCTCTTAGGCGATCAGGTAAGTCAGTCAGCGTTTGCAGTGACCACAATTGAGTAAACTGCTTAAGCTTACTCTGGGCAGTATTAACCGTACGGATCCACACGCTTGTTTTATCGTTTTTGTGCGTTGTCATATACTCAAGATATCCAAAATAATAGTAAAGCTACTCGACAGCTTGATGCTTTACAAACTATTAAGTGAAGCATTTTTTAGGTAAGATCTTTTTGCTACTGTGTCAGCCACCCGCTTTTGGATTGTCAGCCTCAGTAATAATGGCGCTTTTATCATCACGCCTGCTTGACTCACGCTCAGTTGACGTCTCGCCAGAGCCGAGAGGAATAATGGCCTCATTATGATGATCATCGTACTCAATATGGCTGTCTTTGTCATAGGCGATAGGGTCAAAATGTGGTGATGACTCGATATCTGCATGGCTTATCTCATGGCGACCATTATCTAGGTCGTGACCTG
Organism: Psychrobacter sp.; assembly: GCF_030454045.1. Lineage (GTDB taxonomy): Bacteria > Pseudomonadota > Gammaproteobacteria > Pseudomonadales > Moraxellaceae > Psychrobacter. The sequence continues at coordinate 51,645 of NZ_JAKDJE010000007.1, forward strand.
TCAAAGACGCATCAGCCGCTGCCGTTTTTCTGAACAACTTGTCATGACCATTTTTTCTATTAGAAGCCGATTTTTTGCGCGGTTCACTATTGGCGAATATAGCACTCAATGGCAGGTTTAATTGTTGCTTCGCATAGGCTTCTGTATGTTCAAAACGGTCTACCAATAAGCTGAGCCAAGGTTTTTGATCTTCTAGCTTCATCTCATCAAGCTCATCTTTGATCGGCAAGGGATAAGGCAATGTGCGATAAAAATCCCATAGCGTCATTCTACTCAAGTCTTTTTTGAGTACATAGTCATCGTCTTCGGTCATGGTGATGAGATTGCTGTCTTGTAGGTAATTAATATAGGTATACCATTTTGGCAACTCCTTGCGTCCCAATACATTACGAAGTGCCTGCTCGCTGACGGCTTCACCCTTTAGGTGATGGGTATGTATCAAGTTGAGCATGTCCAATAGACTTAACAAAGGATGACGAGGGTAGACTTCTTCTGTCTCAAAAATAGTCAAGGTATAGCTGATCTCAACGCCCAGTAGAATAAGGTTCCATGACAAGAAAATCCATAGCAAAAATATAGGAAGCGCGGCAAAAGCCCCGTAGATCGCTTCGTAACTGGTAAAGTTGGCCATGACGGTACCAAACAGATGCTTCATCAGCTCAAACAGGATAGCGACAAACACGCCTGCGATGGCTGCGTTTTTTAGCGGTACACGCGCCTTAGGAATGAACCAATACATCCCTATAAAGCCGGCCATGGTGATACCAATCGATACAGCCTGTACCCAAAAGCCCCAATCGATACCATAACCTGCAATTTGTCGATTTAAAAAGCTCAAGCTTTGAACCGTACTTGAGGCAATAAAAGCGGTGCCTAAGACCAATGGCCCCAAGGTCACAATCGTCCAATAGCGCATCATGCTTTTAAGGCCACCTGAACGATTCTCTACCCGCCAGATTTGGTTGAAGGCGCGCTCAATGGTTGTCAGTGTCATGATGGTCGTCAAAAATAAAATGATGGCACCGATAATGGTTAGATTGGAGGATTTTTCGGCGAAGTCATTGATATACTCACTTACTTGTAGACTCGATTGGGGTAACAAGTTGCTATAAATGACCTCATATATCTGTGCTCTTACAGAGGCGAGCGCTGGTACCGAAGATAAAATCATCAATAATACTGTTAGCACAGGCACGATCGACAACATGGTCGTGTAGGTGAGCGATGCTGCTTTTTGCTGACAGTTGTCTTCAAAAAAATGTCGAACCAAAAATCGCAAGAATTGAAACCAGCGTTGTTGTAGAAATGGCAGTTTTTGTGAGAATTTTTCCATGTCGACCAGTTAGCAAAAGTAAGAGTGACAATAGTGTAACAAACATGCGCTGCTCACATCTGCGGTTTAATTGTGTCAAAATGCACAGCGCACAGCAGTGTAGAGTGAAAACCGATATAATATAAACTATGTTATATACCGCGGTTATTTGCATGTCAGTGAATGACTCGGGCATAATGTGCACATATTTTACAATGCAGTTATAGGTTATATTTCGGTAGTATGAGACTAGACTATAGCGTCTGCCATAAAAGATAACATTAACGATTTTATAAGGAAGCTTTGCTAATGAGTCAGACCGCCCCTTATGTATTGGTGCTCTATTATTCTAACTACGGTACGACTAAGACATTGGCATATGCTATCGCTCAAGGAATTGAAGAGGCGGGCATGAATGCACGTATCCGAACCGTGCCGACCGTTGCGCCTGAAACGACATCAAGCAAACCTGCGATACCTGATGAGGGCGACTTGTACTGTACGATGGATGACCTAAAAGACTGTAGTGGTCTGGCGCTCGGTAGTCCGACGCATTTTGGCAATATGTCTGCGCCCATGAAGTATTTTTGGGACAATACCGTGACGCTTTGGCTGGCGGGTAATTTACAGAACAAACCAGCTTCGGTATTTACGGCGACAGGCTCGATGCATGGCGGGCAAGAAACTACCTTGCTGACCATGATGTTGCCATTGATGCATCACGGTATGGTCATCGTGGGTGTGCCCTACGCAGAGCCTGCATTGAATCGTACGCACCGCGGTGGTACGCCTTATGGTGCCAGTCATGTCAGTGGTGCGGCGCATGATCAGCCAGTATCGGCAGACGAGCGTGACTTAGGTATTGCACAAGGACGCCGTCTGGCAATTACTGCTACAGCCTTAGCACAAGCAAACTGGGACCGCTAAGCCATTCATAGATAACGGATGCTATCGCTCGAACGATATACCTCACCACTTTTGCACTTACATATTGATAATGACGTGCTGATAGCTGAATGTCAGGCTAATCATTTAGGAAACACAGATATCTAATGGCTAAAAACCGCTCCGATAGTAAATTCCCCAAAGCTATTAAGCCGGTTGCGCCTATAGCCAAGCGCTTGGCGGTCACGTGGCTGATTTGGCTCGTTTATAGATTGCTTGGACTGCCTATTTTTATTAGCATCTTTAACCCAAGTAGCCCAGACATCATCGGCGGGATCGTTTGGCAAGCGTTATGGTTGGTGCCAGCACTTATATTGACACCGTGGATATTACGTGGACGCTCACCTTATGCTCTCTTAATCAGTAGTATGTTTACGCTGGTATATCTGGGCGCAAGTGGCGTGGTGCTATTTACTCGTATATATGGCAGTAGCTGGGCTGAGATCGCCGTATACCTTATCGACTTTGTGTGGCTACTTGCCATTAATGTCTGGCTCTTTATTTTGCTAAAACGCCTGCCATCAATGAATAATGTTGTAAAAACCCCACGTTCTCGCTAGTATTTTTATAGTATGAAAGAAACGGTTTATATCGATAGCTTCTACTCTTAAACTTCAAACATAAAAAAGCGGCGCTCCAAATAGGACGCCGCTTTTTTATTGCAATATTACTTTCAACGCTTCTGTCCATATACTTAGATTAGTTGACTTTGGTCAATTCTAAATCCATTTTTTTGCCATCATTGATCTGACTGACTTTGATTGGCAGATAGTCCAAGCTTGGTGCCAACCAAAAGCTGGTAGAGCGACTGTTATCGTCATGGACTCGGTCTACACGCACGGTATCAAATGTCCCAGCTGGTACCGTAATCTTGGTGCTGCCAGATTTTTTAAATGGGGTCTTTTCGATTTTGCCTTTCTTCGCCATGTAGTAATTACCAGAGAATTTGCCATTTAATAGGTCTTGGCGAATTTGCACCTCAAGGCTCAAGTCATCAAAGGCTTGCTGCGACATATTCATGGTCGTACTCTTGCCCTTATAGTTACTGGTGACTTTATTGGCACTTGGGTTAAAGTCTAGCTTGTGCGTGCGGCCCATACCTAATAGCTTGTACGTGGTACTGGCTTGGGTTGGGACGACATTGTTGCCACTGATCGTAAAAGTGCTGTGTTGTGAGGCACTAGCCACGCCAGCGACGCGAGCTTTGACGTTATATTTCCATGTGTTGCCAGACTTGCTGAGCGTGCGAGTCGCCGTACCTTTATATTTGTCTTCAACAGTAAAGCTATAACTGGCCGTTGACGGTTGAACAGTTTTGGCGTTAGCAAGGGTAGGTGCGGTCATACTCAAAGCTCCAATGGTAGAGATGCTGACACCTGTGATCAGTGCAGACAAAAACTTGGACGGTTTGCGGTTCGTGTTATTAGAACCATCTTTTAGTGATGATTGATTCGTTGGCAGAAAACTCATAAATACCTCTTTATTAATACGATGCTGATAGAGCAGCATCTGTCGTTCTTATTATGGTTACAACGCTCATAATGGTCATACTCTGTTACATTTTCAAGGGTAACCATCGACTACTCTGTGTAATGCCTGTAGCAAATGTTGCTATGAGCATTGAGAGCTCGATCAAAGGTAACGTGCTGTAAAGCCAGCAATAGACGATCAATAAACAGAAATAAGGGCCAATTGAATGGCATCAACTGCTAGCAGAATAATCTTGTAAATTTTTGGGCTTTACACTTGAACCCAACCTATATTGCCCCCACTTTTTGTTACAAGCTCAAAGCGTATCTTTAGGCTGCTATTACGAAATAGTAACGCTTATAGATACTGATATTGAGACTATCAATTCAAATAAACCCTTAATGTAAACAACCAATTTTTGGAGTCATATCGATGAACATTCGTCCTTTACATGACCGTATTGTCGTCCGCCGCATAGAAGAAGAGCAAAAGACAGCGGGTGGTATTTTATTGCCAGGTTCTGCACAAGAAAAACCATCACAAGGTGAAATCCTTGCTGTTGGTAATGGTCAAATTCGTGACAACGGCGAAACTCGCGCATTGGATGTAAAAGCTGGCGACAAAGTCTTGTTCGGTCAATATGCTGGTCAAACGGTGAAGGTTGACGGTGAAGAATTGTTGATTATGAAAGAGTCTGATGTATTGGGCGTGCTAGAAGGTTAATCCTTTTATACTCAGCATCTCTCTGACATTGATTTTTGATAAAAATAACTCAAATCATTCAATTGTATTCTCATACTTATAATAGTGGAGTAATTTAACATGGCAAAAGACGTAAAATTCGGCATAGATGCCCGTAAACAAATGATGGACGGTGTCAACGTTCTAGCAAACGCAGTACGTGTCACCCTAGGCCCTAAAGGTCGTAACGTTGTTATCGATAAATCTTTTGGCGCACCTACTATCACTAAAGATGGTGTATCGGTTGCCAAAGAAATCGAGCTTGAAAATAAATTCGAAAACATGGGCGCTCAGCTCGTTCGTGAAGTGGCTAGCCGCACCAATGATGTTGCTGGTGATGGTACAACGACTGCGACCGTATTGGCTCAGTCAATCTTGCAAGAAGGCATGAAGTCAGTCGCTGCTGGCATGAACCCAATGGATCTTAAGCGCGGTATCGACAAAGCCGTTCGCGCCGCCGTTCAAGAAATCCATAACCTATCAACGCCAGCTGATGACGAAAAAGCCATCGCGCAAGTAGGTTCTATCTCTGCCAACTCAGACACCAAAATCGGTGAATTGATCTCGCAAGCGATGCAAAAAGTTGGTAAGCAAGGCGTTATCACCGTTGAAGAAGGGTCAAGCTTTGAAGATACCCTAGAAGTGGTCGAAGGTATGCAGTTTGACCGTGGTTATATCAGCCCATACTTTGCTAACAAGCAAGACAGCCTGACTGCTGAATTTGAAAACCCATATATCCTATTGGTTGACAAAAAAATCAGCAATATCCGTGAGATCGTGCCATTACTTGAGCAAGTCATGCAGCAAAGCAAGCCATTGCTAATCATCGCTGAAGACGTAGAAAACGAAGCGTTGGCAACTCTAGTTGTAAATAACATGCGTGGCGGCCTAAAAACTTGTGCCGTTAAAGCACCAGGTTTTGGCGATCGTCGTAAAGCCATGCTAGAAGACATCGCAACGCTAACGGGCGGCACGGTAATCTCTGAAGAGATTGGCCTAAGCCTAGAGACGGCGACGCTTGAGCAATTGGGTACTGCGAAAAAAGTCACTGTTGGTAAAGAAAACACCGTGATCGTTGATGGCGCTGGTAACTCAGCTGACATCGAAAACCGTGTTGAGTCTATCAACCGTCAGATCGCAGAGTCTACTTCTGATTACGATAAAGAAAAACTACAAGAGCGTGTTGCGAAACTGGCAGGCGGCGTAGCAGTAATCAAAGTTGGCGCAGCGACTGAAACTGAAATGAAAGAGAAGAAAGACCGTGTTGACGATGCGCTACATGCCACTCGTGCAGCGGTTGAAGAAGGCGTCGTGCCTGGTGGTGGTGTTGCGCTCGTACGTGCGCTTAACGTGTTAGCTGACCTAACTGGCGACAATCAAGACCAAGACGCAGGTATCAACATCCTACGCCGCGCGATGGAAGCACCGTTACGTCAAATCGTTACCAACGCTGGCGAAGAAGCATCAGTTGTGGTTAACGCAGTGAAAAACGGCACGGGCAACTACGGCTACAATGCTGCCTCTGGTGAGTACGGCGATATGCTTGAGATGGGTATCCTTGATCCAGCCAAAGTATCACGCTCAGCACTAGAAAACGCAGCATCAGTGGCTGGTCTCATGCTGACCACTGAAGCCATGATCACTGACATACCAGAAAAAGATGACGGTATGGCAGGTATGGGCGCTGCTGGTGGTATGGGCGGCATGGGTGGTATGGGCGGCATGATGTAATTTTACTGTCGCTGCAAAGTGGTTTTTCTTTGTTAGACGCGCTCAATGTACAATAAGTACTATTTTCGCTCGTCTTCCTTGATAAATCACTTTTCGCAAAAAGTAAAATCAACCTCATAAAGTCTATTTGACTACTAAAGGTTCTGCTATCGAAAGATAGCAGGGCTTTTTTATGCTCGATAATAAAGTTATGTAATAATTCAATTTCACTAGCTATTTATATTAATCTTAATAGACTTAACGTCAGGGAAGGCCGTGCTCGAGATTGCCCATTAGTGTTAAAAGTCTCACACAAAAATAGGTAAAGTCGTCTTGTTAATAACCTTTCTCACCGACAAATGAGTGTGTATATCTTTGACGCTAGCAAGTTTGTGCAGCTTACGTGTGAAGCGCTCATAACCATCGAGATTTGGGCTGACTACTTCTAATAAATAATCGTAAGAACCCGATACCACATGTCCATTGATAACCTCGTCCATATTGGACAATGCACTCTCGAAAGCTGCAATAGACTCTTCTTGGTGGCTGTTGAGACTCACCTCTACAAAAAAACTCATGGTAATACCTGCTTTGGCTTTATTGACGTTCGCTTGGTAGTTTTCTATATAACCCTCATCTTCCAAACGCTTTAGGCGTCTTGCACAAGGAGATGGCGACAGCCCTACGCGTTCGGAAAGTTCTGCCGTAGATAAGCGTCCCTCTTTTTGGAGTACTTCTAAGATATGACGATCAATTTTATCCATAATTTATCCTTTGGCTTTTTAAGCCAAGAATTTTGATTTAATTGGCATTATCCACCAAATATTTGGGAAATTGCAATAAATAAATAGAGATAAAAGCGCGTATTTTAATCGATAATTGGTCTTTGTATACCAGCATAAGACATGATTATGAATACGATATTTCTCCCATCAGCACGCAAAAACCCTTTGTTCATTATGTCGCCGTTAACCAAAGGCTATGTGGCGATGAGTGTTGTGTTATTGATTTGGTCAGGATTTGCGTTGACTGTGCGTGCGGTTGGGGCGTCGCCTCTTAGTATTGCCGATGTCATGCTCATTCGCTTTAGTGTGCCGCTAGTCTTGTTGACCCCTTGGGTACGCGCTCATTGGCAAGACATCAAAAGCATAAGACTACCAGCTATCCTATTTATTTTACTTGGCGGCGTGCCTTTTCTTCTGTTAGCAGCTTTTGGGGCCAGCACAGTGCCAGCAGCTTACATGGGGACTATTTTGACAGGGACACCAGTGTTCTTTGCTGCCTTGCTGTCTTTTATTCTTTATCGTCAGCGAATATCGCTCAGAAAATTTGCTGCATTGATCCTTATTTTCTTTGGTATCGCGACGATGATTGGCGGGAGGGCAGAGGCCATACCCATTAGCTTGCTGTATGGTGTGGGGTTACTGTTGCTGGCAAGCCTGATTTGGGCGGGTTATACCTTGGGGTTAAAAAGCACCAAGCTAAGCCCAATAGTGATCGCTATCGTACTCTCTTGTACCTCTTTTTTTCTGACATTGGTGATGGTTTTATCTGGCATTATGGAGACCAATATAGGGTCTGTATCCTTTAATGAGGTGCTGCCTTTTATCTTAGTACAAGGCCTTGGGGTAGGAGTGGTATCAACCCTTGCATTTTCTTATGCGGTCAAACAATTGGGTTCTATTCGTACTTTGTTGCTTGGCTCGTTGTCGCCAGGATTAACCGCTATACTGGCGACGCTGATACTTAAGGAGTCTCTATCACTCATCATGATATGCGGCATTGTAATCAGCACCATCGGTGTCATCTTGTCCAATCGAGCGAAATAAATGATAGAAGTGTCATGGTGATCATGATTTGTAACCCATGAAAGATGAAGCAAAATAAAGACTAGCTATGGGGCACTATCGAAAAAGGTCGTTAATAATGCCCCATGGCTATTAGGAGGGAAACCACATGGGGCCGATTTCATCTAATAATAATGGTCCATTAGGGACACGCCCTAGCTAAGATCTCGGCATTATCAGCCGTTTTTTATATCAAGTTACTGATCCGCCGCATCGCGTCTAAACGTCCATGTCTTATCATCAGACGCCTCTTTACAATAATAATAACCCGCCAAATCAAACTGCTTTAGCTGCTCAGCACTGGTCAGCTTATTGTCTGCTGCGTATCTCACCATCAGTCCGCGTGCCTTTTTGGCGTAAAAGCTAATCACTTTATATTGGCCATTTTTCTCATCTTCGAATCGTGGCGTGATGATGTCCGCATTCAGCGCTTTCTTTTTTACCGCTTTAAAATACTCATTCGATGCCAGATTGATGAGCGTTTTATCGTCACTATTTGCCATACGGGCATTGATCACGTCAGTTATCTTCTCACCCCAAAACTCATAAAGGTTATCACCGCGCTCGTTTTTAAGCTTTGTACCCATCTCTAAACGATAAGGCTGAATCAAGTCCAACGGTTTTAATACCCCATAAAGACCTGACAAAATACCCAGATGTTCATTGACGTAGATGGACGTTTCTTTATCCATGTTATACATATCAAGACCGGTATAAACATCACCGTCGAACAAGTAGCCCGCCGGCTTTGCTGCATTACCAGACTCATCATCAGTAAACGGCTTATCTTCGCTCCAATGCCATTGTTGATTGCGCGTGGCATTGAGTTGCGCAAGATCATCAGAGATACTCATCAACTCTTGCAGATCAACGGGCTCTTTGGACTTCAATACTTTCATGAGTGACTGTGAGTGCGCGATCAGTTCAGGCTGACTATAGTAGTTGCCCAAGTTCACTGGTACAGCGTCTGTTTCATTCAAAGATTTGGCAGGAGAGAGTAAAAAATACATGGTGAGTCCTTATTATCGTGAGTCAATGACCGACCTGTTCAGGTGTCAAGCATTCTTATTATACGACAGCTGCGGGCTTAACTTGACTTGACCTTGAGTGTTTTATGTTTTTTTTAAGGGGATATGGCAATGCGTAAATGTCCATACAGTTAGCCTCTATTGAAACGAGACCTTGTTATATAAGGGGTAGAGGTTTTTTGAAAAAATAAAAAACTTTAATATAACAACAAAAGTTATGCAGATGGTATCAATACCTAACTTTTTATCTTACTTGTTGGTCATCATTAGACAATGAAAGTTGGCAGATTATGTCTCTATAATAAAAAGGCATGATGGTAAACAATACATCATTTATTAAATTGATAGTCTTTATTTATGATATTGGATAAGTCATGGTTAAGGATTTTTGTCCCCTATGCTTTTGAAAATGCGTTGAGGGTATTAAGGGTAAGTCATTCTATATAAGTAAGGAGACGATATGAAAATCGGTGTAATCAGTGCAGATATCGCGAGTGAAAGCCGTGTCGCACTAACCCCAGACGCAGTCAAAAAATTGCGCAAGCTTGGGTTTGAAGTCGTCATTCAGTCAGGTGCAGGCCAAGCAGCCTATTATGCTGATGAATTGTATCAAGCTGCTGGTGCCGATATTGCCAACAGTAGCACCGAGGTGATTGCCCAGTCTCAAATTATTACCACCATTCACGACTTGCCCGCCGAAGTGGCAGAGCATTTGAGTGCAGGCCAAATCGTCGTCGGTATGCTTGACCCGTATCGCAATACTCAGCTCGACACTTATGCTGCCAAAGGGACTACGGCTTTTGCGATGGAGTTGCTACCACGTACATTGTCACGTGCGCAAAACATGGATGTATTGTCATCACAGGCCAACCTTGCTGGTTATAAAGCGGTATTGCTAGCAGCCAACGAATATTCGCGTCCTTTTCCTATGTTTATGACCTCAGCGGGCACGGTCAAGCCCGCCAAAGTAGTCATCTTAGGCGTAGGTGTGGCAGGTCTACAGGCGATTGCAACGGCGAAACGTTTGGGGGCGGTGGTTGAGGCAAGTGATTTGCGTCCTGCGGCGAAAGAGCAGGTCGAATCACTTGGTGGAAAATGGCTTGATGTTCCGATGAGTGAAGAAGAGGCGCAAAAGGCCAAAGCCACAGGCGGCTATGCGTGGACCCCATCAGAGCAATATATCAAAGACCAAGCTGCCGTCGTCGACAAAGCACTCAGCAATGCTGACATTGTCATCACGACGGCGCAGATTCCTGGTCGCCAAGCGCCACGTTTGGTACACGAAGCAACGCTTGCCAAAATGAAAGCAGGTTCAGTATTGATCGATATGGCAGCTGGAACAGGTGGTAATGTCGAAGGCAGTGTGCCGAATGACACCATTACTACAGATAATGGTGTACGCATCGTTGGTGCCGCCAATATCCCATCAATGCTTGCGGCGCAGTCGTCAGATCTATACGCCAATAACTTGGTTAACTTTATCACCACCTTAATTGCACCAGCTGCTACAGATGACGCGTCAGCAAACAAACTGGCACTTAACCTAGACATGGAAGACGAAATTCAGGGCGCACTGGCAGTGACACATGACAGTCAGGTACGACTGGCCAAACGCTAGCCCTTGCTGGTCGCCATACATTTGCCAGACACGAATAAATTTTTAGGAGGATGAGATGATCGCCACCATTTTAGCGGCAGCGCCTGCCGGTGCAGCCATGAGTAGCACACCATTTGTCGCGATTTTTACCGTATTCGTACTCGCTATCTTTGTCGGATACTACGTCGTCTGGGGCGTGACCCCAGCGCTACATACGCCATTGATGGCGGTGACCAACGCCTTATCAAGTATCGTGATCGTCGGTGCGATGCTACAGACTGTCCATATCGACGGCTCGATGTTTACACCGGCCAGTTTGCTTGGTGCCTTTGCGGTATTTCTAGCCAGTATCAATATCTTTGGTGGTTTTGCGGTAACTGAGCGTATGCTTGCGATGTTCAAACCCAAAGTAAAAAAAGCGCCTGCTCTTGAAACGACGACTGATAATGGAGGCGACGCATGAATGATTTATCAACGATGATTGCGACGAATGCGGATTGGTTCTATCTGGTTGGTGCGATCCTTTTTGTCTTAACCTTACGCGGGTTGTCGAGTCCAAAAACCGCTATTCGCGGTAACCGTTTTGGTATGGCAGCGATGGCGATTGCCGTCGTGACAACCTTTTTCTTAGCAGAAGGGCCTGTCCTTTGGCTCATTATTGGCGCGATGATCTTAGGTGCGCTTGTTGGTATGTGGAAGGCAAAAACCGTTGCCATGACGCAGATGCCAGAAACCGTGGCGTTGATGCATTCATTTGTCGGTTTGGCAGCAGTGGCAATTGCCCTGGCCACGGTACTGCATACTGAGCAGGCGCATGGCGCGATTGCCCGTGTTGAGCTATTTATCGGTTGCTTCATCGGTGCGATTACCTTCTCAGCGTCGGTTTTTGCCTTTGGTAAACTGGCGGCAAAAAGCTGGGCAAAAACAGTCACTGGCGGCTGGGTAAAACCTGTTCAGGCAGTATTATTCATTGCCATGATTGGTTTTGGCGGGGTATATTTCGTCACAGATTCGCTACCAGCATTTTATGCGATGGCAGTAATTGCCGTTATTTTTGGTTGGATGTGGATTGCGCCAATCGGTGGCGGTGATATGCCAGTGGTCGTGTCTCTACTGAACTCATTCTCAGGTTGGGCGGCAGCAGGGATTGGTTTTACCCTTGGCAACTCAATGCTGATTATCGCAGGCTCGCTCGTGGGTTCATCAGGTGCGATCTTGTCTTATATCATGTGTAAAGCCATGAACCGCTCTCTACTAAACGTTTTGTTTGGCGGTATGGGCACGTCAGCGGCCGCTGCAGGCAGTGATGATGGCGCACCAAAAACATACAAGTCAGGCTCAGCAGAAGACGCAGGGTTCCTTATGTCCAATGCCAGCAATGTGGTCATCGTACCAGGCTATGGTATGGCACAAGGGCGCGCGCAGAATGCGGTAAAAGAGCTTTATGAATTGCTAAAAGAAGAAGGTGTTAACGTGCGTTTTGCCATCCATCCCGTTGCTGGTCGTATGCCAGGTCATATGAACGTACTACTCGCTGAAGCTGACGTTCCTTATGATGATATTCTTGAGATGGATGAGATCAATTCAGACTTCGCCAGTACCGATGTGGTCTTAGTTATCGGTGCAAATGACGTCGTCAACCCGTCAGCAAAAGACGATCCGACATCTCCTATCTTTGGTATGCCCATTTTAGAAGCCAACAAAGCGCAAACGGTGATGGTCATCAAGCGTTCGATGAGCACCGGCTATGCAGGTCTTGATAACAGCCTCTTCTATATGGACAAAACCATGATGATCTTTGGTGATGCCAAGAAAATGGTCGAAGAGATGGTGCGTAGTATCAATGGTGGTGGTCATTAACATTTAAAATAGGATGTTAATAAAGGACTCTCGCCCGTTAGGTTTCGAACAAGGAAAGTCACTGAGGTGGCTTTTTTTGCGTTAAAGTGATCAACGCTTCGGAAACAACGATAAGAAAATATCGTTGAGCCGTTCAACCTTCAGTCATAAACACAACAAAGTAAGAGCACTATTTATGAATATGTTACTGCGCTTTTTTATTATGGTTAGTTTGCTTAAGCAGCAGCTCAAGCATGAGCCCATGAGTGAGACGATTAGTCTTGAGACCTTGATCGCACCGACTGTCCGTAACTATTGGGTATTACCGCATGACATGGGGTTTCGCGATCATCTGCCCAATTATCGTTACTTGTCATTTATTGAACTAAACGTGACACGTTGGGTAAGAGCGCGTTGTCATCAAAAAGGTATTAAGCCTCTGAACTGGGTCATTGCCATGCAAGAGATGATTTATCTTAAGCAAATCAAATTTTTGGATAAAATGACGCTCAGTAGTGTGGTCGCAGGTTGGGATCACAAATACGTGTATTTTGAGCATCGCTTTTTTGTCAAAAATCAGCTGATGGGCGTTGGTATGACCAAGTTTGTGTTTACCGATGACACAGGTATGCGCACGCCAGATGTATTGGACATGACAGGGGAGCGGTTGACGGATGTTATTAACACGTGGAATGAGCACCAAGTCGCTGTTAAGTCGGCCAAGTCAGCATAAATAATGTCAAAAACAGCACGAAGAAAGCGTACTGACAATAACAGGGTAAAACAACTTGGCTATAATCATTTGCTAAATTTTGGTAGGATAGAGTCCATCAAATCGCCAATACTAAGGCGACACTACTATTTCTAAAACGACTAAAAAAAGGTACCGTTATGACGCCACAAAAATTAAAATGGACAGACAGCTTAGATATAGCAATCGAGCTTTATGAAAAATTTCCAGAGACTGATCCGCAGTACATACGCTTTACCGATTTGCATCGCTGGGTGACGGAGCTTGAAGGTTTTGATGATGATCCACAAAAATCAAATGAAGGCATCTTAGAAGCCATTCAAATGAATTGGATCGATGAAGCTGACTAATCGACTCTATAACGTTGAGCAGTGTTATCCATAAAAATTCAATAAATACATTAGAAAGGCCGCATCATGACATCACAAATTAAAGAGCTGCCAGAAGCGATCGCTTGTCGCGGTATCAGCGTTCGTACCACCAATAACGCTGAGATTAGCCATGATACTGCCAAGCTTGGTAGATTGTGGCAGAAGTTTTACCAGAATTACGCAGGACAGTTGCCTGAAGGCGAAGATATTTACGGTATTTATCATAACTATGAGAGTGACGATTTAGCAGGCGCGTTTGATGTTGTCGCTAGCTGGAAAACAGCCAGTGAGAAGGATGACCAATCAGACAGTGAAAGTACCGCCAGCACCAGTAATGTGGTAGAAGTCATCATCCTTGCAGGAAAGTACTTGATATTTTCTGAAGAAGGCCACATGCCTAATACCGTCATGAATGCATGGGAGAGTGCTTGGGAATATTTCAATGCGCCAGATTGTGAGCATACCCGAACGTTTGCTGTAGATTTTGAGCATTATATCGGTGGTAATCTAGAGTACGGCCAAGTGGATGTTTATATTGGGATTGAGTAAAACTAGTAATTGGCTTAAGTAACTTAATCTGCTCAATCTGTTGTCGACAAAAACAATGACAAAAAAAGCGCTAACCTAAATCAGGTAGCGCTTTTTCTTTGGATAGATGTAGTCAATTAGACAGGCGTAATTAATCTTATAATCAGTCCAACAATAAGTTTTCCAAAATACCTTCATAAATCTGGGCAAGTTTTCCTAGATCATCGACTTCTACCTTTTCATCTACTTGATGAATCGTCGCATTGCGTACGCCAAGCTCCACAACTTGCGCGCCTGTTGGTGCGATAAAGCGCCCATCGGACGTACCGCCTGATGTCGATAGCGTCGTGTCTGTACCTGTGACTGACTTGATCGCATTTTGACAGGCTGAAACCAGTTTCCCTTCAGGGGTTAAAAACGGCTGACCAGATAACTTCCAATTGATGTCGTAACTGGCCTTACTATCAGCAAAGTGCTTATCAAAGATAGCATGCGTTTTTGCCTTTAGCTCATCTTCAGTCGTCTCTGTCGAAAAGCGGAAGTTAAAGACAACATTTAGCGTTTCAGGGATGACATTGGTTGCGCCTGTGCCACCGTTGATATTTGATATTTGCAATGAGGTGGCTGGGAAATAGTCATTGCCATTATCCCATGCGGTAGAGGTCAATTCAGCAAGGGCAGACATCGCCGCATGAATAGGATTACAGGCCAAGTGTGGATAGGCAACATGACCTTGCTTACCTGTGACCGTCAGCTCTGCGCCTAGCGAGCCACGACGACCGTTTTTGATAATATCGCCTAACGTATCCGTGCTCGATGGTTCACCCACAAGACAATAAGTGATTTTTTCTTGACGAGCTTCTAAGGTTTCGATGACTTTTACCGTACCGTTGATTGACGGCCCTTCTTCATCTGAGGTGAGCAAAAAAGCAATCGAGCCATTGTGCTTAGGATGATTGGCGACAAAGCGTTCGGCGGCGATAGTAAAGGCAGCAATGCCTGTCTTCATGTCTGCCGCACCGCGCGCCCATAGATACCCATCACCAATGGTTGGCGTAAATGGTGGATAGGTCCAGTTTTTTTCATCACCCGTTGGTACGACATCGGTATGACCAGCAAAGCAAATCACGGGGTCCGTCGTGCCACGGCGCGCCCACAAGTTTTTAACTTCAGCGTGTTCACCCTTTGCTTGTCTGTCACCATAGTACATAAACTCGCAGTCAAAGCCTGCTTGCTCCAAACGCTCTGACAATATGTCTTGGCAACCATCATCGTCTGGTGTGACAGATGGGCGTTCGAGTAGCGCAATACTCAAATCTAAGGTTGCTTGTTGGTGGGTGGGCTGTTGGTGAGAGTCTGACATGGGTTAGCCTTTTGTATAATAATGAAAATGTTAAATATAAATAGATAATGAAGAACAGGTGCTAAGCGTCTACTTCGACAAAGGGTACAAGACCGTCACGGCGCATCCACGTAGCAATAGAGTAACGCTGACGATGCGCGATCTGCACTTGATGCTGTAGGTCGCTATCAAAAATGATTAGTCTATTGGCAACTGGCATCACTTCATGGTGCGTGCCATGCTTATCAACGACTTCTAGCGCGCCGCCGTCAGTCGCTTCCCAATCATCATTAAGATAAAACACCGCTGAGATCACCCGTTCATCGCGCCCAGCAGGATTGTCGCTGTGCCATTGATAGCCAAAGCCAATCGGATAACACGCATAATGCGCTTCGCTATGACGAATACCCGCGAATAAGCTACGATTAAACAGAGCGGCCAGCGCGTTGATACTTTGCAGATAATAGTAGCCTGCAAAGAAGTTCTCGGTGATCCAGCGTATTCTATCACCACGGATATCACTGAGGCGAACACCCGCCGTCAATGTCGCATCACGATAGTCAATAAAACCACTTTCAGCCTGTAGCGCAAGTAATGCGGTCTTATTAAATACATTATCAATAGTGAGCCAGCCATCAGTGACAAACGTATCAAACTGTTTGTCGGTCAGTTTATCTTCCCAGTCAACTGCAAAATCAGACAGTTGCAGTACCTGCTGGGTAGGCGCGTTTGGGTCGTCGTTATGACTGTCTGGAGATAGTAACGGAGGATTGTCCTGTCCTATCGGATGATCAACGACCAACGCTGTCTTGTTCAGGTTGCTAATAATCTGCGTCATTTCATCTCATTCTTATCAATCAATGGTCAATATACCGCCATTCAATGCGTTTTTATCGAAAGCGCTTACTAAAACCACATTATCTTTTACTCCGCCTATGCTACCATAGATGCAATTTTTCTTATTTAAACTTTTGAGATTATGAACTATAAACACGCCTACCACGCTGGTAACTTTGCTGATGTGGTTAAACACATTTTATTGGTACAACTGCTCAATCAATTGGGGCAGAAAAACAAACCGTTTTATGTGCTTGACGCCTATGGCGGCCGCGGACTGTATTCACTAAGCAGTGAAGAAGCGCGCAAGACAGGGGAGGCCAAAGGCGGTATTCAGGCTTTTTTGAAAGCAGATACCGAAAAAGCACCAGCCGCTGTCAAAGATTATATGGAAGGCATTAAACAAGCCAAATTCACTTACGACAATAAAGTCTATCCGGGTTCGCCGTGGTGGATTGCTCATCATGTCGAAAAAACCGCCGCTAAAAAACCTGATGCTGGCGTGCGCGCCGAAGCTTTTGAAGCCAAAGCGACTGAATACGATGCGTTGAACTATCAGTTACATAAGTTGCCAATTGGTATCCAGCATCGTGATGCCTTTGAAGGTATCACCGCTGTTATTCCACCAAAAGAAAAGCGCGGTTTGATTTTCCTTGATCCTCCCTTTGAGCAAGAGCACAAAGACTTTACGCGTCTTATCGACCTATTGGTCGCGGCTTATAACAAGTGGCCACAAGGTACTTACGCGCTTTGGTTCCCAATCAAAAATATCGAAGCGGTCGAGCTGTTTTACAAAAAGCTCAAGCGTACCGAAATGCGTCGTCAGCTGGTTTGTGAGCTAAATATTTATCCTAATGATGTTGCCGTTGGTCTGAACGGTACAGGTCTACTGGTTATCAATCCGCCATGGCAGTTTGATAATCATGCACGCGAGATATTGCGTTTCTTGCAGCCAATACTAAAAGTAGAAGATGCCCCAGACTTAACGCCTGACAGTGCAACCAATGTACGCTGGCTGGTTGGCGAGTAACTGAACAGCAATATTGGCCAATAAGGATATCAAGATGACGAATATGCAGCCACCTGAAGGCGAACCAAATAACATGCTTCCAAGAGAGGGATCGTTGCAGGATAATGCAGCGACCCAGCCTCCATACATGGATGAGCATGAGTTTAATATTCGTCTAGCGGACAATGACAATTACGATGGTTTGACCTTTGAGGTCGTCGAGGCAGAAGTCGCGGAAGGTAAGCGTGTGGTCAGTCGCGGTGTATATCTAGCACCCAATTTAATTACCACATTGTCATTACTGTCAGGGTTTTACTCGATTTTAGCGAGTACGCAAGGCGAGTTTTACAAGGCGGCTTTGGCTATCTTTTTATCAGGTATTCTAGATGGTGCCGACGGCCGCGTTGCCCGTATGCTTAATGCCCAAAGCCCGTTTGGTGAGCAATATGATTCATTAGCAGATATGCTCGCATTTGGTGTGGCCCCTGCTATTTTGGTTTATAGCTTTGCGTTAGAGCCGCTGGGTCGTATTGGGATTGGTTGTGCGTTCGTCTTTACTGCCTGTGCTGCCTTTCGTCTTGCACGCTTCAACGTGCAGGTGGGTATCGTCGATAAAAAATACTTCGTTGGTTTGGCCAGTCCGCTTGCCGCCATATTAGTAACAGCAGCGGTTATGGTTGCAGTTGATCATAACGAATGGATTGGTCAGTACGATACGGCGATCATGTTTTTGTTCGCAGCGTGGGTAGTCATTTGTGGTCTGCTCATGGTCAGTAATGTTAAGTACTACAGCTTTAAAGAGTTTGATAAAAAGAAAGTACCCTTTGTGGTGCTTATCATTGGCGTACTTGTCATGAGTATTGTGCTTTATGACATACCTGTTGGTATTTTGGCGATTGGCATTCTCTATGCGTTATCGGGCATTTTTACGACGATTAAAGCAAAAGCAAAAAGTTAGAGCTGCCTTTAGGCTTTGTATCCAGGGATTTACCGATAGGTAGATCCCTTTTTTATGTCTTTAAGGATATAGACTGAGATAAACAAAAATAATGATGAATAGATATTAATAGCAATAACAATTGATTAGGAGGAGTCGTCGGAGATATAATTAAAGAGTGCGAGTTATTTATCAGTCCCCCCTTGACCCAGCCTCAAACCCGCGTATACTGCGTCGCAGTCGAAAGAGAAGTGATTTACTGATTTGAACGATGCAAATTGTTTGAATTAAATAGAAAATACTTCTTGACTAAATAAATAAAGGGTCTATAATACGCCCTCATCAGACGGACTGGCAGTGAGAGATGTGTAGATTACACA
>NZ_JAKDJE010000074.1 GCF_030454045.1 Psychrobacter sp.
GACAGTATATAGCTTTAGAGCCTACGCCAGCATGAATAATGTCCATTACACCAAAAATCACATTTAACAGACTATAGGTAAAAATATTTATTTTATGACTATAGACCTCACCGTAAAAATCACACTAAGGATAAAAAGTAAACCACAGCATTTTATTTATATCTTATATGTACTGTTCAGTCATAATTGAGAAATAAAGCACTTTAAATGTTGTTTTAGTGTCAAAAAGGCATTAGTATTCAACTTAGGACGAAACTTTAGTAATACCAGTATTAAGCATAGCAATGCTACGTAATGGTTATTAAAGTATTAATACAACAAGGACTGTTGGAGATACACAATGCGCACTACCTTTCACATGAAAACCCTTGCAGTAGCTATTGCTACTCTCTCTGTTGCTAGCGTAACCAATGCTGCTGGTCTTGATCGTTCAGGTCAAGATGTCACTGCTTTTTTTCAAGATGGCACTTACGCTGAAGCGGTCTATACTTATATTGACGCTGATGTAAGCGGCTACGATAGTTCGAATGTCAACCCTGGCCAAAATGACTATGAGCGCGGCGACAAAACAGGTGATATTGCTGAATCTTATGACTTCTTCCGCTATGGCGTGAAGACTGATATCAACGACACGTTCAGTGTGGGTGTGCTATATGACGAGCCTTTTGGTGCTGCTGCTGAATACACGCAAAGTAATTTCGTTGCAAGTGAAGACAGGAACGCTTCAGGAGGGGCTTTGGTAGGTGATGGTGTAGACCCACAGACTGCAGGTGCCATAGCATTAGCTGAGTCAGCCACTGCAGGCGAGAATACTAACGTTGAAGTTCGTAGCCAAAGCTTGACTGGTATTCTAGGAATGAAATTCGGTGCCAACAAAAACTTCCAAATTTATGGTGGTCCAGTTGCTCAGCGTATCCAATCTGAAACCAAGCTGCGTGGCTTAGCTTATGGACCTGCTACTGGTTATACGTCAAACAGCAATCCTGATATGGATTATGGTTATATAGCAGGTATTGCCTATAGCAAGCCTGAAATTGCTTTAAAAGCGGCGTTGACTTATCGTTCTGAGATTGACCATGATATAGATATCTCTGAGAATTATCCTATAGCAGGTATTTTGGCTCAAGGAGCTGCTTTGCAGCAAGGAGCGACTCCAGCACAGGCAGCGGCTATAGGGGCTGCGGCTGCTAACCGGAACAGTAATTATGAGATTACAACCCCTAAATCAGTCAACTTTGATTTCCAAACAGGTATCAATCCTACAACTCTAGCAACGGCAAAAGTTCGTTGGGTACCATGGAGCGATTTTGTCATCACACCACCATTATATAATGACGTTAGTAAACGTAATTACGGCCCTGATGGTTTGGACTTGGTTGAATACGAAGATGACCAATGGCAAGTGGAGCTTGGTCTTGCCAAGCGTGTTGCACCAGCACTTGCTATCAGTGGTACTGTGGGTTGGGATAGTGGTGCCGGTGATCCAACAACGTCGTTAGGTCCTATCGATGGCTACTACAGCGTCGGTCTTGGTGCCAAATACAACGTGACGGAAAACTGGGCCGTGTCTGCTGGTGGTAAATACTTATGGTTCGGTGATGCAAAAGGTCGTCTACCTAGTGGAAAGATCGTTGGTGATTTCCAAGATAATGATGGTTATATTGCTGGTTTAAAGCTTTCTTATCAAGGAAAGTAGCTTCCTTATATAACTGTTGGATAATAAAAAGCGGCCTATCATAGGTCGCTTTTTTATTGATTCCAATATTTTGAAGTGAATAAAAACTCTTAGATATGGAAAGATATTTAGAGTGTTTTACAGAGAGTAAATTAATAACTGATAGCTACAACCTACTTACTACTCATATGTTGTTATACGTGTGATATCTGCCTTCCAGTTGATTGAATGGTAAGCAATGTATCCATTGTCGCTACCTATATGATAGTTAGCTATCCATATAGGTAGGGGCATGTTTAGACAGATCCATTTGGCAATAGTACATAGCTATTCTATTAAGAGTAGATACTCATAATAGAAGGTTAGAGCAGCCTTCCTACTTATAATAGTAGCTACTTACATCATAATTAATAGCTACCAATAAAAAACCTCGCCATTAGTGGCGAGGTTTTTTTATAGTGATAAGGTAAAGTTACTGTATAAACCTACTTGTTCAGGTTCAATTCCATCTCTTTGTATTTAGCGGCGACTGATTCTCTTGGACCGCCCGTCATGATACTGACTACAAAAATAGCGATGGTACTTAAGATAAAGCCTGGAACAATAGCATATAACCAGCTATTTAGTGCCATACCATCTATTTGGAAAGGACCATAGATCCATAAGATAACCGTCAATGCACCCACAACCATACCGGCAACAGCGCCATTACGGTTCATGCGGCGCCATGTGAGACTGAAAATAACCAACGGCCCAAACGCTGCACCAAATCCTGCCCATGCGTTTGATACTAGGTTCAATACTGAGCTGTCTGGATCAGAAGCTAACAAGATAGCAACAATAGCGACCACGACAACTGAGATACGTCCAACCAATACTTGACGAGCTTCTGGTGCATCTCTGTCAAAGAATAGCTTATAAACGTCTTTGGTTAATGAGCTTGATACTACCAATAGCTGCGATGAGATGGTACTCATGATGGCCGCTAAAATCGCTGCTAATAGAAAACCTGAAACCAACGGGTGGAATAGGAACTGAGTGAATACTAAAAAGATAGTCTCAGGATCATCTAACGTCATAGCTGTCTTTTGTACATAAGCACGACCAGCAAAACCAGTCATGAGCGCACCAATAAGACTGACAATCATCCAGCTCATACCGATATTACGCGCAGTAGGCACATCTCGTACTGAGCGGATTGCCATAAAACGCACAATAATATGCGGCTGACCAAAGTATCCTAAACCCCATGCCATGAGTGAAATGATACCGATGAGGCTCATACCGCTGGTAATATTTAGTAGGCTTGGATCAATGTTTCTAACGGCTTCAGTCGTGGCTGAAACACCGCCAAGATCCGTAAAGGCAACAAGAGGTACAATGACCATCGCAAACAGCATGATGATACCCTGAACAAAGTCAGTCATCGATACTGCTAAGAAACCACCGAATAGCGTGTAACCGACAACGACGCCAGCAGTCACCCAAAGTCCTGTGGTGTAAGATAGGTTAAGTGAGCTTTCAAAAAGCTTACCACCGCCTACGAGACTTGCCGCTGTGTAGACAGTAAAGAATAAAATGATAACCAAAGCGGAGATTACACGCAGCATATGCGATTTATCTTCGAAGCGGTTGGCAAAATAGTCAGGCAAAGTAATCGCATTATCAGCAACTTCGGTATAAACACGAAGACGCGGTGCTACGATGAGATAGTTCAATAAGGCACCAAGAGTCAAACCAAGTGCGATCCAAATACTCACCACACCATCTGCATACATGTAGCCTGGTAGACCAAGTAGCAACCAACCTGACATGTCCGATGCGCCTGCTGAAAGTGCAGTAACTGCTGGACCTAGATTACGTCCTCCTAAAAGATAACCCTCGGTATCATTGGCTTGCTTAAAATAAGCATAAACACCAATTCCAATCATCACTAAAAAATAGGCGCCAAGTGATATAAGCACGCCACTAGAAACTCCGTTCATATAAGTTATCCTTAACCAACATCGTTGGCTTTAATTATTTTTAACTATAAAAGTTATGTCTTGCAAGGCGATGTTTCAAACAATATTTAAAGACCAATATTCAAAGACAAAAAAAGCCATTAATTAAGACATAATGGCTTTTTTCAGTATTTTTTGTAGTTTTATATAATTGATAATCGTTATATGGCTAGCACTCATATAGAGATAGAGAACAACGGGAACATCGCATCCCACTTATCTACTGTCATTGCTCGCATCTGCTATTTATATATGAGTATTAGCAACTTACGTCATCAATCAAAACCTACTGTTAACCATCATATCTTACTAGAAGTATTCAATATATGACTATCAGTGTCCTTGTGGTAAATTTTTGTTATTAAAACAACGTCAAGCATATTATAACGTATGAGAGTCACAAATGCGAATAGCTTAATTGCCTAAATTGTTATATTAGAATAATTATCATTCTATAGGTGCAAGCAAGTCTAGAAGAGCTGTTAGACTACTAGATTGTGTGAGCTTTGGATTGATAACCACACCCAAATATCGTTGTAACTCAATATTATCCGCCATATCGATACGTTCTAAATCTTGACTAACCATCGTCTGAGGAAGGACGGACCACCCAAGGCCAACAGAGACCAGCATGCGGATGGATTCAAGGGGGTTCGTGCTCATTGTGGCATAAGGTTTCAGGTTATGCTTGGCAAATTCAGCCAAGGTAATTTGGCTGGTAAACGTATTGGCTGAAGGCAAAATAGCAGGGTAGCGCGCAAGTTGCTCTAAAGTAACATTAGATTTGGTCGCTAGAGGTGATAGTGTCCCTGTCATAAAATACAGGGGATCTGACCAAAGCGTATGATAGGTCAGGCGCTTATCATATACAGGCGGCAGTGTTACAAACGCCAATGACAGATCGCCGTCCAGTACTGCTTTGTGGGCCTTTTCTGAGTCAACAAAATGAACTTCTAACTGAACAGCAGGGTAAGTCTGGATGAAATGCTTGAGCACAGGCGCTAAGTGGTGCAAACCAATATGGTGGCTTGTACCAATGACAAGCTTGCCAGAGACGATATGCTGAGAGTGTTGTAAGTTAATCTTAAAATTCTCATAATCCTCAAGCCAGCGTTTGGCGTGTGGCAGCATCTCAATAGCAGCCTGCGTAGGTACAATCCCGCGTCCGACAGTATCAAACAAAGTAATGTTAAACTCATCTTCCAAATTTTTGATGCGTTTACTGACGGCAGGCTGAGTGATGAAAAGCTTCTCTGCCGCTCCTGAGATACTGCCAGTGTGCATAACGGTAACGAATGTCGTCAAATTTGTGGTGTTCAAACGAATTTCCTTAGCTACTTTGCGAGCTATAAATAAAAGTGGGCGGATCCAATGACAATGTATTAGAAATAAAAGTTTGCATCTGGTTAAAAATCATCAATTATTATTATAGGATTTGCCTGCTATAATCACAAGACATCAAGACGCATTGTCACATATTTATTCACTTATCTTGATTATTTGTGGTCTAAAACATGTTTTGATCGATTATTTTGGTGCATACACCCAGATTTTTAAGCGTTAGGTTTCAACAATATCGATTCATCAGGGTTGATGATAAAATAATGCTCTCATCATATTCTTGATAATCTCACTTGAAACCGCAGTGACACTAATGCAGTGATACCAATAAGGCGATGAAGCAGATGAGTATCATAAGATAGATGAACCTATAAACGAATAAAACACTCCAGCTTACCGATAGGCAAGCAAGCGAAAAATTAAGTCATTAATAAAGGATAGCATCATGGCTGGTCAAACGTTATACGACAAACTTTGGAATGCTCACGAAGTCACCAAACGTGATGATGGTTCGAGCTTGATTTACATCGATCGCCATCTATTACATGAAGTCACAAGTCCACAAGCCTTTGAAGGATTAGAGCTGGCAAATAGAGCACCGTGGCGTCTGTCTGCCAATATCGCAAGCCCTGATCACAATGTACCAACCGTGTCCCAAGAGCGTCTCGCGGGTGTGCCTGGTATCAAAGATAAAGTATCGCGCTTGCAGGTGGTCACATTGGACGAAAACTGCACCAAGTTTGATATTGCAGAGTTTACGATTAACGATGTACGCCAAGGTATTTTGCATGTTGTTGGCCCAGAGCAGGGGTTGGTTTTGCCTGGTATGACCGTGGTCTGCGGGGATTCGCATACCGCCACACACGGCGCACTTGGCTGTTTGGCTCACGGTATTGGTACCTCTGAGGTGGAGCATGTATTGGCCACGCAGTGTTTGATTCAAAAGAAATCAAAAAATATGCAAATCCGCGTCACTGGTCAACTTGGTGCGGGCGTGACTTCAAAAGACGTGGTACTGGCTATTATTGCCAAGATTGGTACGGCAGGTGGTACAGGACATGCGATTGAATTTGCAGGTCAAGTGTTTGAAGACATGAGTATGGAAGGCCGTATGACCGTCTGTAATATGGCGATTGAAGCAGGTGCTCGTGTGGGTATGGTGGCAGTTGATGATACGACGATAGATTATGTCAAAGGTCGTCCGTACGCGCCAAACGAGTCGCAGTGGCCACAAGCTGAGGCCTACTGGCGTACATTATATTCAGATGATGATGCGGTATTTGATACGGTGGTTGAGATTGACGGTAGTCAAATAGCGCCGCAAGTATCTTGGGGCACCTCACCTGAGATGGTCGTTGATATCACCCAATCGGTACCAACACCTGACCAAGCCATTGATGAGGCGCAAGAAGAGGGTTGGTTACGCGCTTATACTTATATGGGCTTAGAAGCTGGTCAGAAAATCACGGACATTCAGCTTGATCGTATATTTATTGGCTCATGTACCAACTCTCGTATCGAAGATTTGCGGGATGCAGCGGCAGTTATCAAAGGTCGCAAAGTAGCGGATAGTGTCAAAGAAGCCATCGTCGTAGCAGGCTCTGGACAAGTAAAACTACAAGCAGAGGCTGAAGGCTTAGATGCTTTGTTTACTGAAGCCGGTTTTGAATGGCGTGAGCCGGGTTGCTCGATGTGTCTTGCGATGAATGCTGACAAGCTTGAGCCACAAGAGCATTGTGCATCGACCTCTAATCGTAACTTTGAAGGTCGTCAGGGCAATGGTGGTCGTACGCATTTGGTTAGCCCAGCAATGGCAGCTGCTGCCGCACTAGCAGGCCACTTTGTGGATGTTCGTACGTTTTAAGACTGATAATAAGTAGCTGACATCATGCTTATATCAACGATAAATATATGAGCATGGTGTCAAAACGGTAAAAATTTATTTGCTGTTTAATACGCTTATCAAGATCGTCAGCCAGCAAAAATATAATTGATAGGAAATTTTATGCAAGCTTATAACACCCAAACCGGTATCGTTTGCCCACTTGATCGCGCAAACGTCGATACCGATCAAATTATCGCAAAACAGTTTTTGAAGTCTATTAAACGTACAGGCTTTGGCGTGAATTTATTTGATGATTGGCGCTATCTTGATGAAGGATATCCAGGCCAAGATCATAGCACACGCGTTATTAATCCAGATTTTGTCTTGAATAAGCCTCGTTATCAAGGCGCAACGATATTGCTGGCACGTAGAAACTTTGGCTGCGGCTCTAGTCGTGAGCATGCCCCTTGGGCACTATCAGAATACGGCTTTCGTACGGTTATTGCACCAAGTTTTGCTGATATTTTTTACAATAACTGCTTTAAAAATGGCATGTTACCGATCGTATTAGATGAGGCGACTGTGGACACGTTGATGAAAGCAACTATCGCCAATAAGGGTTATGAGTTGACCGCTGATCTTGAGCGTCAAGTCGTGATTACACCAACAGGTGAAGAGTATGCTTTTGAAGTGGATGCTTTTCGCAAACATTGCTTGTTAAATGGGCTAGATGATATCGGTTTAACCTTGCAGCAAAGTGATGTAATTAAAGACTATGAACATAAAATGATGCAAAAAACACCGTGGATCTTTAATGATGTTCGTGCTTAAACAGCAACTTTGTCATTGATTGCGAATAAAACAACGGTGCGGATGCAACGCAGCGTTGAGTTCTGGCGGTTAACTGGCTAAAATGGAGGACAGTTTTTGATACATTTTATTATCTTCCTTATAAATTATCTCTCTGATAAACAGTAGCCGCCATTATGAATAAAAAACGTTATGCTTTATGGACAAGTACCATTGTTGCTGCAAGCTTATTTTTGTCAGGCTGTCAGTTATTGACGGGCTATAAAAAAATAGATGAAGCAGACAGTGCTAAGGCGTGGGTAGGCAAGGTTCAACCTATTGATGGCGAAGTCAATATCATGTGTGTGGGAACGTATCATTGCGAAATCGTGCAAATAGATCATACGCTTATTATTGCGCCTGACAGTCATGAACCAGTCAATCCTCAGATGGTAGAAGCGCCGCCAAACTATAATGCGACTAACCCCGCTCAAATGAATATGGATATGACGCCGCTTCTCAACAAAAATAGCATAAAGGTCGTGCCACTCACTGCTTCTGGTGTGCCGGGTTTAACCAATTACTATGCACGCATGATGCCTAAAAAGCACGAAATACATGTCAATTTTTATCCAGAAAAAAATATGGAATATGTTGAGCGTTTTGCGATGATTCATGATTTTGTTGAGTCAGGTACTTATCAGTTACGTGCGTATCAAAAGAAAACAAGTGCACAATCGGGCAGTTTACTAGAAACGGCATCACCTGAGCCTTTATGTATTGAGCTATTGCAAGGCAATAAGGTGCAGCGCCGATTCTGTAAGCAACTAGGGGCCGAGCATCAAGGTGAGTTTGTAGAGACTGATATGGTTAATACAGACTCCACAGCCACTACGTCCAAAAAAATAACCACATTATAAAAGCTCATTAACCAATAAAAATATATCCAAAAGGATTAGTATGGCAACGATTTTAACACTAGCAGGTGATGGCATTGGCCCTGAGATCATGACTCAAGCCATTGATGTACTCAAGGCAGTCAATGAAAAGTTTTCGCTTGACCTGACACTAGAGTCTGGATTGATAGGCGGCGTGGCCATCGATGCCACAGGAGAGCCTCTGCCTGATGAAACGTTAGCGCGTGCACGCGCAGCCGATGCTGTATTATTAGGTGCTGTTGGCGGTCCTAAGTGGGATGCCATTGAACGCAGTAAGCGTCCTGAGCGCGGTCTACTCAAAATCCGTGGTGAGCTTGGTCTGTTTGCCAATTTACGTGTGGCAAAGCTCTATCCGCAGTTAGCCAATGCGTCAAGCATCAAACCTGAGATTATATCTGGTTTAGATTTGCTGATCGTTCGCGAGTTGACAGGCGGTATTTACTTTGGTGAACCACGTGGTATTCGCACATTAGAAAACGGTGAGCAGCAAGGTTATAACACTATGGTGTATAGCACCAGCGAGATTCAGCGTATAGGAAAAGTGGCGTTTGAATTAGCGAAAACGCGCGCCCAAGCAGCAGGTACACCATCAAAAGTGTGTTCAGTAGACAAGGCCAATGTCCTAGAGGTAACTGAGCTGTGGAAGCAAACGATGATCCAGATGCAGCAAGCAGAGTATAGCGATGTGGCGCTGTCGCATATGTATGCTGACAATGCTTGTATGCAATTGATTAAAGACCCTAAGCAGTTTGATGTTATGGTCACGGGCAATATGTTCGGTGACATTCTATCTGATGAAGCGGCGATGTTGACTGGCTCAATTGGTATGTTGCCCTCAGCGAGCTTAGATGAAGATGGCAAAGGCATGTATGAGCCGTGTCATGGCTCAGCACCTGATATCGCTGGACAAGACAAAGCCAATCCACTGGCGACCATTTTATCTGTTGCCATGATGCTGCGTTATACTTTCAAACAAGAAGCAGCGGCGCAAGCGATTGAGCAAGCAGTAAGCGATGTCCTTGATGATGGCTTCCGCACAGTTGATATCTTAGACCGTAGTGAAGCTGGACTTAAGCAAGTAGGCTGCCAAGAGATGGGGCAAGCCGTTTTAGCAAAATTGCGCTAAGTTGCTAAATACTATATAGCGTTTTTAATAGCATAATCTTTGAGTTCCACACCCAAAACTCCAAACCTATAAGTCATCGAATGGCTTATGGGTTTTTTGTTTTGTAGATCAGATTGCACCTGCCTCATAAGTATAAATGACGCCAAGTATTATGGTGCTTATTAACAAACGCACAGTAGGAATAGTCAGTTATTAACATAAAGCTGTTAGGGAATAGTGGTAGAGCTATGGCACTATACTCCTATAACGAATTTTTCGATACATAGTAATTATTTAGGGAGTTTTTTTATGTCTCAACTACTCAAAGTTGGCAGTGTCGTTCTGGCAATGGGAACTGCATCGATACTATTGGTGGGTTGCAGTAATGCCAATACGACTGAAAACAGTGTGCAGACGACCACCAATAGCAAGTCATCTGATAGCAATATGACAGATAACGATGCGCAGACTGATACGACAAATAGCGCCATGAACGCAGACGCTAAAAACGAGATAAATACCAATAATAGCCAGAATAACAATAGCAACAATACTACTAACTCTGACCAAACAGATAACACAGCAGCAAATAGTGATGATATTAGTCCCGTTACCAATGGCGTCAGTCAGCAAATAGATGGTAATAGCCAAGCAGCAGACTCGCTCAATGAGTTACTACCTAAGATTACATACAGCACAAAAGAATTGTCAGATACTGCTAAAAAAGTGAATCAAGCGACATGGACAGCGGGCAGTAAGATCGATCGCAATACAGGTACTAAAATACAAGCCTTACTCAACTGGAATAACAATGGCGTTGGCGCTGTTGATGGCTATTGGGGAAAAAACACTCGCAAAGCCATGCAAGCTTTCCAAAAGTCACAGGGTTTACCAGTCACAGAAGCGCTTGATGCAAAAACGTGGCAAGCTTTGACCAAAGACAGCACACTCACCTCACAGCCTGTATTGGTCAGCTATCAGCTAACGGATGATGATGTAAACGTCGAAACCACTCAAATTCCTGCCGGTGCTGAAGCCAAAGCCAAGCTAGATGGTATGTATTATGAAAGTGTTCTTGAGGCGTTGGGCGAAAAATTCCATATCAGCCGTGATTATCTCAAGTCACTCAATCCTAACGCCAGTTTCAAAAGTGGCGAAACCATTATTGTTTATAACCCAGGTAACCCTAACACCACGCCAGTGAGTCGCGTAGTCGCTGACAAAGAGACGCAAACTCTATATGCCTACGATGATAATAACAATCTGGTTGCCAGTTATCCGACGACAGTAGGGAGCACAGCAACGCCTTCCCCAACTGGTACACATCAGGTCAAGGTCAAAATTCACGAGCCCAACTACACCTATACTGGTGATGATGGCGAAAAATCCATTATTCCGCCAGGACCGAACAACCCTGTTGGCTTGGTATGGATTGGTCTTAGCAAACCCTCATATGGTATTCATGGCTCACCTGACCCTGAGCGTATTAGCCGTCAAGCATCAGCAGGTTGTGTCCGTCTTACTAACTGGGACGCGCTGAGCTTATTAGGTGTTATCAAGAACGATGCCACTGTCGAGTTCAAATAACTCATCGTTTAATTATTTTATAAAACGCAGATAAAAAAAATACCGCTAATATCAGCGGTATTTTTTTGGTAAAAACAAACAGCTAGTACTAAACAACTAAAACAGTGATAGGCAATAATGAGCAGGTTAGCGTTTTCATTATTATTATCAGTTGAACCACCCAAGCGTCTATATCAGCTATCAGCGATAACGACGTTATTTAGCTATTGGCTGTTTTTTAAATACACTCATAGCCATACTGGTTAGCACGTATTTAGTTCTTACCACGGTAAGTGATACGACCTTTGGATAGGTCATAAGGGGTCATTTCAACCTTAACTTTGTCACCGGTCAGAATACGAATATAATGTTTACGCATCTTACCAGAGATGTGTGCAATGATTTCGTGTCCATTTTCTAAACGAACTTTAAACAAAGTATTAGGAAGGGTGTCAATGACTTCACCTTCAAATTCGATAATATCGTCTTTTGCCATAATTTATATCAATCAATTAAAAATAAGCCCATATTATACGTAAGTTAGCCGGTTAAAGCAATACAGAACCTCGTTTAGACTTGACAGCATGTAAGTGATATGTATGTCAGTTTGTATCCACTTATTCAGGTAAATTTAACCAGATAGGGGTCAGTGGTGCGTTTGGCAATAAACGCTGAAAATGCTCAGGATAGTAGGCATTAATGAAATATAGACCGTCTCCTGAGGCAGTGGGCGGTGCAATTGTCCGATCCTCTTTATCTAAAATATTCAAAAAATCGGCTGGTACTAGCTCATGCTTACCGATCGCATATAATGTGCCCATCAGATTGCGCACCATGTGATGCAAAAATCCATCCGCCTGTATATCAAAGACAATAAACTGCCCATGAGTGAAGAGATTGGCGTGACTGACGGTACGTATGGGCTGATTAGACTGACAGGCAGCAGCACGGTAGCTACTAAAATTGTGTGTACCGACAATATCGGCCGCTGCCTGTTGCATGGCTGCTAGGTCTAAAGGCTCATAAATGTGTGTTACTTGATGGTTCAGTATCGCAGGACGCTGGGGCTGATTGAGGGTGATGTAGCGATAACGACGGGCAATCGCACCAAACCGTGCATGAAAATCAGCTGGCATTGGTTGAATCCAGCGCAGGGCAATATCGTCAGGCAGCAGGCTATTAACGCCGCGTAACCAGTTATGAGTAGGGCGATAAGCGTGAGTTGTAAAGTGAGCAATCATATTGCTGGCATGGACACTAGCATCAGTACGCCCAGCGGCAATGACCTCGACTGGCTCATTGGCAACTTTACCGATGGCTGTTTCTAGGGCTTCTTGTACCCCCAGCACTTCGCGTTGTCGTTGCCAGCCATGATAATGGGTACCCAAAAACTCAATAGCAATTGCCAAAGTATACGTTGGTGAGCATTCAGACTCTGGGTTTTCAATCTTAGACATATTGATTTATAAGCTTATAAAATGGGCGTTAGTTAAGTGATGACTATCTTTTTTTGATGCTTGTGCCAGGCTGACTGACATTATTTAGCCAGCGCTGTTTGCGCCTTGCTGGACTGTCGTAGCGTAGCAGTAACCATAGCAGCCGTGCATAGATAGCAGGTATGGTCAGACGACCACCAGCAATGACATGATAGTCATATTGCCAACTACCAGCGGCATAGCTATCACTAACCCCACCAAACGGACATTGACTGGCACAAACCACTAGGTGTCCATGTTCATGTACACGATTAAGCGTATCGGCGAGCGTATCGGAGTAGGGGACGTTCCCTGCACCAAAACCCAACAGAATAACGCCACATGGTGGCTGCGACAATAAAGCTTGTAATTGATCGTCTATCACCTGAACATCATTGGGCAAGCAGTATATGGCGTGAATAATGGCCTTATCAGCGCGTTCTCTGATACTTGGTAGTAGCGCTTGTTGATCATCAAGCCAGTGCTGTCTACGTGTATCTGAGAGCTGTTTAATATAGCTATTGGCTGGATAAGCCGCTCGAGAGTGACCAGTAAAGGCCATAAGGTCATGACTGTGAATTTTTTGCACGGTTTGTGCAGGCCACGATTCGCCGCCAAAGCTAATCTTGACACCTGATTCACCAGCTGCTGCCAGTTTTAATGAGTCGTTAAGGTTGCCCCAAGCATCGCTATGAGCATCGATATCGTAGGAGTGAATCACTTCACTATCTAATAACGGTCGCATACTTCCAGTGACCACAATACAAATATCGCTACCGGCAAAAGCTTCTGCTAAAAATGCACCTAAATAACTCAACGTGTCAGTACCAGTGATTAACACAAAGCGTTTATCACCTTGATTATAAGCGTCCAGCAACAATTGATAAAAATGGATAAAATCAGCGGGCGTCAACTGGCTACTGTCTTTGATCAGCGTATTGGCTAACCATGAAATCGTGAGTGAATCAGTCGTATTGCCTTGCTCAGCCAATAGTTTTTGTAGAGTTGGCAAAAAGATGTCTGCCGATAGCGGCGCTAGAGGTTTGCCATAGCTACCAAAGGTACCACCAGCATAGATCAATTGAATGGGGTCAGATATGTTTTTGATCATAAAAAAAGAGGCCGTCGTGTCAATATAGGGCGTGTTGAACATTCGCAAATAGGCACTGCTGATCGCTAAAATTGTTCCAG
>NZ_JAKDJE010000075.1 GCF_030454045.1 Psychrobacter sp.
TTAGTGAGGTGCTCTTCTTTTTTCAATCACTTTCGAAGTTGAGAGTGGGGTATAGAGATCCTAGGTAAACAAGTAACTACAACGATATTTATTTGGATATATCTTATACGAATTAGAAGTTAATAGAGCTGTAGCGTGTTCTCATGTTTTATTTTTTGTAAGGTAGTTCAAATTATGAGTATACCCCAGCGGAACCAGTCATTATGCCCTCTAGACTCATTAACAGACCATTTAAAACAGACTGTATTTCGGTAACCACTTAAATCAGACCACTCATTAAGCAGGTGATATCGATACAAGCTCAAAGTACGCACTTAAAAAAATAAAACCCAAGCGCGGTAGCCAATAAAGTCAACCCCACATGCAATCCAATTAAACCCAAACCGGCTAGCAATTTACCCGCACTAATAAAAGTAAATACCTCAGCGCTAAAGGTACTAAACGTCGTCAGTCCACCCAAAAACCCAGTAATCACAAACAGTCTGATATTTGGCGATAAATCGCTACCCATGCGCTCAAACCAGACGAGCGCAAGGCCAATCAGCAGACCGCCCAAGACATTTGCGCCAAGCGTACCAAGCGGTATCCAGTGATGCAGTGGATTAAAGCGCGCTAAATAGCCACGTAAACACGCGCCTAATGCTGCTCCTAAGCCGATTGCTAGCCACTGCATAGATTATCCTTCCTTTGTATGGCTTTTGAACGTTATACGGCTGCTAAACTTTACACCGCAGGTAACTCCGTCAACGGCCAACGCGGGATACAGCTCACTGCCAGATCATCCGTTTGTCCAGCGTTTAGGCGCTCAAATCCAGCATAAGCAATCATTGCGCCATTATCTGTACACAGTGCGGGCGGTGCATAGTGTACAGTCGCATTGATTTTTGCTAGCTCCGTCTCTAGCGTCTCGCGCAGATGTGTGTTGGCACTGACGCCACCCGCAATCACTAAGCGGCTCATATTCGCTTGTTTAAGCGCTGTGACGCATTTTTTTACTAGCGTATCGACCATCGCGTGTTGGAAGCTTGCGGCAATATCGGCGCGTACTTGCGGATCGCTATCAGCGCTATTGCCTGAGCCACCAGACTGCGGGGTATCTTTAATCAGATTATGCACTGCCGTTTTCATACCACTAAAGGAGAAATCGAGCCCGCGATGCAGCATTGGCCGCGGCAGCGCATAAGCATCAGGATTGCCAGCTTCTGCCAGTTTGGCAACATTAGGCCCACCGGGATAAGGTAAGCCTAGCATCTTAGCCGCTTTATCAAAGCACTCACCCGCCGCGTCATCGATCGACTCACCCAAGATTTCATACTGTCCCACACCATGAGCGGCTATAAGTAACGTGTGACCACCAGAGACCAACAGCGAAACAAAAGGAAAAGCGGGTGGATTGGCACCCATAAGCGGCGCGAGCAAATGCCCTTCCATATGATGAATACCAATGGCAGGAATATCCAAGCCATACGCCAGACTGCGGCCAAATAATGCGCCGGTCATCAACGCACCAATCAGCCCTGGCCCTTTAGTATAGGCAATCGCATCGATGTCGCTTTTTTTCATATCACACTGCTCAAGCAGCTCGTTGAGTAAGGGCACGAGCTTACGAATATGATCACGACTGGCAAGCTCAGGTACAACGCCGCCATAGAGCGCATGTAGCTCAATCTGTGAGTACAGTACTTGCCCGACCAACCCTTGATTGTCATTATTGATCTGCTCGCTATCAAAGATCGCCAGCCCAGTTTCATCACAAGACGTCTCTAAACCCAATACCTTCATACTTTTGCCTTTATGCTTTTGTTTTCGGACTATTTTTTGCCGCGTTTTTATTGTATATCGCTTTAAAATTTTGAATAGCGAATCAAATCCGCTTCGCACAGCCAGTCATATTTTTAAAATCGATAGTAATAGAAAACGCGCATAAAAAAACCGCCATTGTCAGTCACAATGACGGTCAGTTTAACAAATTTCAATGACTGGTATACTCTATATATACTATATCAGCTTACTGACGCGAGCATATAATCAACAGCGGCTTTGACTTGTGCCTCACTGACACCATTTACCGCTTGTGCTGGCATTTTATTAAAGCCCTTAGCAGAGTGCATATACAGCGTTTCTTTATCTTTGGTCAAACGAGTCGCCCAAGCGGCTGTGTCACCATATTTCGGCGCATTCAATAAACCCGCTGTATGGCAAACCTTACAGTTTGACTCGTAAAGTTTAGCACCAGCATCTGCAGCGAGCATTTCAGGCTCAGCGACAACAGCAGTCTTTTCTTCAACCACCATGTCGGTAGTCTCAGATTCAGCCATAGGCTCAGGCACCGTAGTTTCAGATTCTGTTGCAACTGTTTCTTCAACACTCGTAGCAGCAGTTTCGTTGGCTGCGCTAGACGCTTCCGTAGTCGCGTTATCACCACTACAAGCGCTCAATACTAATAACACACTCAGACTGATAACAGATAAGCTCAGTCTTTTTATATGCTGCTGTATATCGATCATGACCTTACCTTTATTTGTTGCGTCTGTGGCCAAATTTTTTGTAGCAGTTCATAGACTCACAATATTATATTACGAGTCTAATTAAAAGCTTATTCAGCAGGTGTTGCCATATCGGCGCTGTCAGTGGCAGTAGGCGCAGTATCAGCACTCTCTGTGGCTGGGGTTGTCGCGTCTGCCATGCTTGTATCCGCCGTACCTGCTTCAGCAGTAGCATCAGCTTCTGTCCCATCTGTAGCTGTTGCATCCGCCGCTGGCATCGGTGCAGTCTCTGGAAACTCCATGTCTTCTGCTTCAGGGGCGTTTGCGCGTGCCAGCTCAGCCGCTTCATCTACCATATCGATTGCCAACACTTCTTCGTGCTCTTCTCCGCCGCTACAAGCACTCATACCCGCACTCAAAGCCACAATGAAAGCGGTGCTCAACGCTGTGTTCAATACTGTTTTTTTCATTCCAACATCCTCAATAAAATACGCACAAAACGGTTCATAAACTTACTAGGGTCTGTTTGATATTCAAATATGGCGCTGGCAGTCACTATTTTTTAGACAATATGCAGTGAAATGGTTGACGCCTAGTCATTCTAAGTTAAACCATTTCGCCATATAGTGGTAAAAAAGAGTACTGTCCTAAAAGGCTGATACTAAAATTACTCCAAACGTTGTTGAAAGCCTAGCTAAGATCTCGACATTATCGTCGGTTTTCGCCTAGTTTGGTACCATTTTAGCAATCAGCAGTCCTAATATTTGAATATCAAACAGACCCTATAATATGGGAAATATCATAGCATAAACTCCCACTAAACCGTTATAGACCGTAGGGACTTTTTATTGACACTAAACTTTGTGCTCTAACTCGCTCCAAAACCTGACAGCTTAGCCTAGATACATTTTAAACAAAGTATGAATAGACAATAAACCGTTAAAATCATTGACTTTGTTGATATTTTTTATTAAAATACCTGCCCTTACGCCAATGCGTGAGAATTGTCCTAGTTTGAGCTGATGCCAGTAATCTTGAGATATTACGGCTAAATACTAATACACAGCCAAACTAATGCCCTTATATCTCATCCTAATCGAGGAGTCTTCATGCCTGCAGTTAAGGTTAAAGAAAACGAACCAGTTGATATCGCTATCCGTCGTTTCAAGCGCGCTTGTGAAAAAGCTGGTGTATTATCAGACGTACGTAAGCGTGAGTTTTATGAAAAACCAACGCAAGTACGTAAGCGCAAAAAAGCAGCTGCCGTAAAACGTTATAAGAAGAAGTTACAACGCGAAACTATTCGTACCACTCGTATGTACTAATCAATCACCGATTAGTTAAGTACCAGCGCTACACTAACGCCACTGTTATCTATCGATATCAGTGGCGTTTTTTATGCTACAATTTTTGCTATTACTGTTGACGCAATTTTTTATCAAAGCCCGCTCTCAGCAGGTTTTACCCCAAAAAAACTTATTAAACAGTACCCAACAAATAGCATTTAACAAACGAATAAGGATAATAGCAGTGAGCCAACTCAAACAAACACTGTCAGACAGCATCAAAGTCTCCATGAAAGCTCGTGAGCTTGAGCGTGTCAAAATACTGCGCAACGTACAATCAGTCGTCAAACAGATCGAGATCGATCGTCAGGCAGAACTAGATGATGCACAAGTATTAGAAGTACTACAAAAGCAGCTAAAGCAACGTCAAGAGTCGCTCACTATTTTTACTGAAAATGGCCGTGATGATTTGGCGGCCAAAGAGCAGTTTGAAATTGATATTATCAACGAGTTCATGCCGCAGCAGATGAGCAATGATGAGATCATAGCACTGGTGAATGCTGAAATTGCCAAGCAAGGTGCCACCTCTATGCGTGATATGGGTAGCGTGATGGGTGTGCTAAAAAGCAAGACTGCGGGTCGCGCTGATCCAGCCCTGATCTCTAAAATGGTTAAAGACGCCCTACAAGGCTAGTCTTTTAATAGCAGCTGTCTACAAATTGCTATTATTTGACAGGATTCAAACGAACCAGCTATTTCAACATGCCGCCTAAGGCTCAAAGTCTTTGGCGGTTTTTATTGCTTTGATTTCTGCATTGATATTGGCTAGCAATGGGCGCGCACTATTGCTTTGTGCTGTGGCTTGCAGGTTTTCAGTCAATTGCTTGGCCTGCGTCAGTGATGTCAACGCACTCTCATAGCGACCATTCCAGAGCTGATCGTAGCTGCGATAGCGCAATGCGTTGATCGTTGCAATATTAGCCAGTTGTGGTGACGTTGCGGTTTTGGCAAGTTTCTCATTAGCGAGCTGCAAACTTTGCCATGCATAGCGATCGCTTGGCTGCTGCTCTGTTAAGGGCTTGAGTAACGCTTGTGCCTGCATCGGCTGGTTGTTATTGGTAAGTGCTTCGGCTAGATATAGACGTATATCACGGCGCTCAGGATACAAACGCTGCTGACGCTCTAAAATATCTACCGCTTGTTGCCATCTGCCTTGGTCACTTAAGAGCTGGCTGTGAGTAATCGATAATAAAGGCTCTAGGCTTTGGCGCTGCGTATTGGGCAGTTTATTAATCTGTGCCAATATCTCATTGGCATCTTTAGTACGTTGCTGCTGCCCATACCACTTTATGAGGGCAAGCTTAGCGCCCAAACTGTTCTTGGCAGCAGTAGTCAATGTCACCTCAGAGGCCTGCTTTCCAGTGACTTGGACGCGCCAATAGAGCATATCAAACAAAGCTTGATGTCGCTGCTGCTGACTCAATGATAAAGTGGGATACTGCTGAGCGCGGCTGGATGATTCGCTTAGCCTCTCATCACTGAGTGGATGAGAGCGTACAAAGCTTGGTAAAAACCGATTTTGAACCTGATTGAGCTGGCTTTTTTGATTCATCGTGGCAAAAAACCGTGGCATGGCGCGCGGATCGTAACCTGCCTGGGTCATGATTTGCATCCCTACTCGGTCAGCTTCTCGCTCATTATTACGGCTAAAAGCCATACTGCTATTCATAGTCGCCGTCTGCGAGCCCATCATCACTGCTGCTGCCGCATCGCCATCGACTGCCGAGGCAGCTATCGCCGCCAACATACCGCCGATTTGCATGAGCAAGGCTTTTTTGCGCTCGTCTGTACCATGTTCGTAGTGGCGCTGACTGATATGCGCCACTTCGTGTGCGACGACACTTGCCAGCTCATCCATGCTCTTGGCTGCCAAGATCGTCCCTGTGTTGATACCGATGACGCCGCCAGGGGCAGCAAACGCATTGATACTAGGATTATCAAGAATGACCAAACCAAGCGGCGCTTGTTGACGCACTTGGGCATTGAGTCGCCACGTCATGTCTTTTACGGTCTGCTGCACCCATGGATCGTGCTCCATTTTGACACGGCCATTGATGTTTTGTAGTGACCATTCACCCAGCATTTTGTTTTGGTATTGCTCATCAAAGCTCAGTCCCTGTCCGCGTAGGCTGGGTACATCGAATGTTTGCGACTCTTTTGTTTGCCAAGAATAATCAGCAAAGGGTATCGCTTTTGAGTCATTATTATCATCGCTGTGAGCACTGGTAGCGATTGCAAGCAGTATCACTGACAGCCCGACCTTAATGTAACTTGAGCCAGATAATAGACGGGATTCGTATTGATGGTTTGGTCCAAACACTGTCAGTAAAACGCTTTGCGATAATTTTACGCTCGCAAGAGGGTTGTTTTTATCAAGTCGCGACGGTCTATTAACGTGGTACAAGGGTGCATCCTATTAAAGTATTGACGACAGAATATTAACGACAGAGTCTCGACTATACGAGCTTGTTAGTATAAGGTCAATTGCGCTATATGCTTAGCTACCAATCACTCAGCCATCCGTCACTATTGTGCAACATGGCTGTGTGATTCTAGTGAACCGAATGTTACGTTGACTATATTCAAATGCCACTGTGCACAGGCTATTGGTATAATAGGAGCATTCGAGAACCAACGCATTTTTTAGTGACTGTTTTATATATTTAACCTATCACTGCTAGAGTCATTTTATAAAAATACCGACACACTTATAAGGTTTGTATTATGTCCGCTGTCAATCACTCACCCATCAAACGTGCCTCACAATCTCTCTGTTTATCAGCGGGCTTGTCAGATGCTGAGGTGCGTGATGTGAATCACCTATTAGAGTTATTACCAGTGGCGTTGGATCACTCGCATAGTGATGCAAAAGCAACTCTAGAGCACGAGCCACCGTCATTAACCATCAAACGGTTTGTCGATGGTCGCGGTCTTGCCTGCCCTATGCCACTCCTAAAGACTAAGATCGCCCTACGCGATGTCTGCGTTGGTGAATCACTGTATGTCGTGGCAACCGATCCAAACTCACAATCAGATATCACAGCGTTTTGTCGTCAGAGTCAGCAAACACAAACGAGCGACTACTTAGCGTTAATCGTCAACGAAGTTACTGATTTGTCAGGCAATAGCACATCATTGCAGCGTTTCGCTACAATATATCACTTCATCATTACCAAAACTGATAGCAACTAAACGCTGCTGTCCTTTACAATTACAACTATAGAGATTTTTATCTGACTGTTTGCTTAACTATTTAACCAAGGTCAAGAATATGGCTACTACTTCTACTGATGCTGCAAATGACAATAAAACAGACAGCACCGCTCCTATAAAAAATGAGGAACGCGATGCGGCACTAAAAGCCGCAGCTCAGCGCCCACCTTATGATGCCAGTACATTAGGCAATACCAGTACGCGCGATTTGGTGCCAGCAATGCCAACCCATTTGGCAGCGCCGGGGGTTAATCTGGGCGCCTACATCAATACTGTGCATCAAATTCCGATCTTAACGCCTGTACAAGAGCAAGAATTGGCCCATCGCTATTATGATGAGGGCGATGTTGAGGCAGCGCGTCTGCTGGTGATGTCGCATCTGCGCTTTGTCATTCATATTGCGCGCAGTTACTCAGGTTATGGTTTGCCTCAAGCCGACTTAATTCAAGAAGGCAATTTGGGATTAATGAAGGCGGTCAAACGGTTTGATCCTAATAAAGGCGTGCGCTTGGTTTCCTTTGCCGTGCATTGGATCAAAGCTGAAATTCACGAATTTGTGATTCGTAACTGGCGTATCGTAAAAGTTGCGACCACCAAAGCGCATCGTAAATTGTTCTTTAACTTGCGCAGCCTAAAAAAAACCAACAATCAGCTCACGCTAGAAGAAGCAGACGCGATTGCCAAAGATTTGAATGTCACGCGTAAGCAAGTGCTCGAGATGGAGTCGCGTCTGACCTCTTATGACGCCTCATTTGAAGCGCAATCCAGCGACGATGATGACGGTCGCTATGCACCGCAGCTGTTTTTGGAGGATGGCATTGACCCAGCTGAGCAGCTAGAAGAAGAAGACTGGGAAGAAAATAACTCGTCCGCCCTCATCGCGGCTATGGGAACATTGGACGAT
The DNA here is from genome assembly GCF_030454045.1 of Psychrobacter sp. GTDB lineage: Bacteria > Pseudomonadota > Gammaproteobacteria > Pseudomonadales > Moraxellaceae > Psychrobacter. Next base: position 7,950 of record NZ_JAKDJE010000075.1, read on the forward strand.
CGCTCACGTGATATCGTCGAGCAGCGCTGGCTCTCTGAGCAAAAATCCACCTTGCACGAACTGGCAGCAGTTTATTCAATCTCAGCTGAGCGTGTCCGTCAGATTGAAAAAAATGCGATGGACAAAATCCGTGAGGCCATGACCATTGATAGCGTCATCTTACCTGATGATATTCAATAGCATCAAAAAAAGACGAGTGTTGTCATGTTAAATTGGATTGGTATTGCAGCGATTAATATGGCCATCGCTGTCGCTTTGGGGGCATTTGGTGCGCATGGTTTGAAGGGCGTCGTAAATGTGCAACAACTTGAATGGTGGCATACTGCGACGTTATACTTATTTGTGCATGCGCTTGGATTGTTGCTGGTTGGCTTATTGATACGACTGCGATATGCCACTCAGACCACCGCTTTTCTATTACAGATTGGTATTATTATCTTTGCAGGTAGTCTATACGCCATGACGCTTGGGGCACCGCGCTGGTTTGGGGCGATCACGCCTATCGGCGGGGTGCTTATGATCGCAGGTTGGCTATGGCTTGCCGTGACTACATTTCGACTCAAAGCGCCCATCAACTAACTTACGCGATTCATAGCTTGAACAGGTTTGATACAGGGTAATAATACCTATTAGCAAAATTATAGAGCGTCGCAAATGTCTCAAAAGTGCATGTTAAGCTTGAAAGCACATAGGAAGCGACTGGTAGAGGGAATTTTAGGGAGAATTTGTATGAGCACGATTAGTGTGAATGGAAAAAACTTACAGACCACTCATCAGACGGTACAGCTTGTGGTCAATGAGCTTGGACTCAGTCAAGGGCGTTATGCGGTCGAAGTGAATGGCGAGCTGATACCAAAGAGTGAGCTGGCTCAATTACGTATTGTAGAAGGCATGAACATTGAGGTGGTACAAGCGGTCGGTGGCGGCTAGTTTTTATACTGTATTTTATGATAAGCTTTTGTCAGACGCGGACTCTTAGCAATATCATAAAAAAGACCTCAACGTATCAAACGTTTGAGGTCTTTTTTCCTTTATCAATCATTGATTAGCAGGGCAGCTGTTTATCTCATTTCTTATTTGTTCGCTTACCTTGAAAGATTTTTGATAATCCTCTTCATTATCTAATTCATCTAATCAATGTCAATTAAATATCGTACTAAGCTGCTGGTACGGCTTCAGCAGGCGCGGTGCCTTGATAGCGATCTTCACGCCCAGCACCCTGCGTTTTTTTACGCTCTTGACGAGTTTTGTACTTGCGTACTTGTCTATCAAGTTTGTCTGCCATCTCATTAATGGCTTTATACATATCATCTTCTAAGGCTTGGACAAACATTTCTTGACCAGAGACGCGCATGATTGCTTCAGCTTTATGGCTTTTTCTACCGCCATCACTTGCGCCGCTATTGTCTAACGATAATATCACTTTAATACTCTGTATCTGATCAAAATGTCGCTCTACTTTTTCAAGCTTTTCACGAACTGCTGTGTCCATAGCTTCGGTAACGCTGATATGGTGACCACTGATAGAAACATTCATATTATTGTCCTTGTATTTGTGACTTACATTCAACAGATGAAGTCGCATTTCTGCTTTTATCATCTTGCCTTACCAACAACAGCTCTCATGCTTTTAGTAAAATATCGACGTATCCTTTTATCGTCTCCTTTATTAATTATGAATAAATACTATGAGATAGCCTGTAGACTTCGTTGTTGGTATGACTCTAATTTGTCATGAAAGTCGGATAGTAGCAAGACATCAAATTGTAATTAAGTGTAACAATAGCTGTTGTTTCCATCATGTTTCTATATAATCAAAAAATTTTATTTTTTATATCTAGATAGCGTCATAGATAGAGTACCGCTTAGTTCTTATAGACAGCCGATCAATCTCATTAATATTTTTGTTTGCGCTGCGTGGATGAGCCTATGTTCATCGCTTCACGATACTTAGCAACGGTTCTTCTGGCAATATCGATACCATCTGCCAATAATTCTTTTTGAATACGGCTATCCGATAGCGGTTTTTTGGGATCTTCATCGGCGATGAGCTTTTTGATCATGGCACTGATGGCGGTGGATGAAATATCGCCATCCGAACTGCTAACATGGGATGAAAAGAAGTGCTTTAGCGAAAATAGCCCTTGCGGTGTCAAGATGGTTTTGCTGGTCGTGAGGCGTGAGACGGTGGACTCATGCAGGTCTACCTCTTCTGCAATCGCCTTTAAAATAAGGGGCTGCATGGCCGTTGCACCGTGCTGCAAAAACTCTTGCTGGTAACGCACAATGCTAGTGGCTACCTTTAATAGGTTTTGATTGCGCTCCTCAATACTGCGGATAAAGAGGCGCGCATCAGTAAGGTTTTCACGCAGATATTGATTATCAGGACTGTCATCACCGCGTTTGACCAAATTGGCGTACTCTTGGTTGACTCGTAGCTTCGGCAAAGTATCGGGATTGAGGCGCACATGCCATCCCTCCTCTGATGCTTTAGAATCGTCCATCGATTTGCGATGCCTAATAGGGGTCACTAACACATCTGGGATATCGTAACTGTCCGGCTGCTGGGTATAATCAGGCTGATTGATTTGAAACAACAACCCTGGCGATGGGTTTAAAGTACGCAGTAGAGTAAGCGCAGGGGTGATTTTTTCAGGAGCAAGTCCCGTTCGCTCAGTCAGCGCTTTGATATTGTTACTCACCAAAAGCTCGCCGGCTGTTAGCAGCGCTTTTGCCTCTTCAAGATGTTTGGTACTGGCATCTAGCTTTGCCAGCTGAATGGCCAGACACTCACTCAAATGACGCGCGCCAACGCCAATCGGGTCACAAGATTGAATCATGCGTAATACCGCCATGACCTCATCGTACTCAACGCGCTCATCCCACTGATAAAAGTTGGCCATGGTATCAAAGCTTTGTAGCAACTCATCGATATCGATTCGTATGAATCCCATGTCGTCCATAGAGTCCATCAAATACTCTGCAATCAATGTGTCCGTCTCTGATAGGCGCTTAAAATTCAGCTGCCAGCGCACATGGTCTTGAATCGTGGACGAAGTACCGCCTTGATAACTATCAAAGTCATCATCCGCTCTACTGCTACTAGAACCTGTGGAAGCAGAAGCATAGTTACCTGTATCAAAACTGCTGGCGTCAAAGCTATCCGTCTCAAAACCACCATCACTATCCATCGCACCATCATCGATACGAGATTGCTGTAATTTATCCAAGCTATCGGTATTATCGTTACCATAGTCGGTCTGACTCTCAGATCCAGTACTAGAAGAATCACTGCTTTGGTTCCAGCTATCCAGTGTCAATGACTCACTAACATCATCCACATGGTCGTCACGACCATCCTCATATTCATCTTCTTCGATGCGCTCAAGCAGCGGATTGCTGTCAAGCTTGGCCTGAACCTCTTGCGCAAGCTCAAGACTTGAGAGCTGCAGCAGTTTGATAGCCTGCTGCATTTGCGGGGTCAGTTTTTGTGAGGTACTTAGCGTGCTCGCCAATCCGAACGACATACTCATGGGCGGCTTATTACACTCCAGTCTTGGTCATATTGTATTTATTTTGCCAATTAAGGCGATGATGTCACTTTAACAGGACATGACGATAGCATTTTTTATCACAATTTTGCTACGTTAATTTATATCCTATCCAGATACGATTGGTATGTTTGTGATACAAATTTAGCATGTTTGCCTTAATAACCAACCGATAACTACGAATGGTTTGTTCAGCGTCATCAACATTTTATAATAAAAAGCGTCATAAAAAATTGTCATGAGCAGCCATCAAGACTTACCTGTTGCGGAGAATATTGTCATGACTGACACAACAATGCCCTCTCAATTTAGCACAGCTGCCATTCAGATGAACAGCCAACAAGATATCGAGGATAACCTAGCCACCATAAAAGCAGCGATTGCCGAGGCCAAAGCAAAAGGCGCGAAGCTGATCGTCATACCTGAGAACTGCTGTAGCATGGGTCAACAGTTTGCCACTGCAGAGCGTTTTGACGCGCTATCAGCGACCCTGGCAGAGTATGCACGCGCCCATGGTGTCTATCTACTCGCAGGCTCACTGCCCTGCCCTTATCGACCTGATGGTGTGATCGTCCCTGACGGTCGGCTGCGTCAAGCCAGCCAGCTGTTTGCACCTGATGGTACGCGAGTGGCGCGCTACGATAAGATTCATCTGTTTACCGCGACTGTGGCTGATAAGCAAGGCAGCTACAATGAAGCGGCGACATTTGAGCCTGGCACGCAGACCGTGGTTGCGCCTCTTGAGTCAGAAGGCTCTGTGTATCAGTTAGGGATGATGGTGTGTTTTGACTTGCGCTTTCCAGCACTAGCGCAGCGCTTACGTCAAGCAGGCGCTGAGATACTGAGTGCCCCCTCTGCCTTTACCTATCTAACGGGACAGGCGCATTGGTCACTGTTGCTACAGGCACGTGCTTTGGACAGTCAGTGCATGGTGATCGGGGCAGCACAGGGCGGCGATCATGCATATAAAGATGGCAATACGCGCCAGACGTGGGGACATACAGCCATCACCGCTTTTGACGGCAGTATCATTGCGAGCCATGATAGCAGCGAGCCGATTCTGGCGACGGCATCTGATACCGATACAGGCTACGCCATCGTGGTGGGATCGCTGGATAGACAAGCGCAAGCACAAGGACGACAGAAATTACCTATTTTTGATTGTCATCGTTTGGCATAACTTAAAAAGTAACATAGATTGCTTAAACCGTAGATTACTCAATTAGGTAGGATTTTCATCATTTTGAGTGTGGGTGGCTCGTGGATGGGCGCGATCATAGACTTGTGTTAATTTGGCAAAATCAACGTGGGTGTAAATTTGCGTGGTACTGATATCGCTATGTCCTAACATCTCCTGCACGGCACGCAAGTCACCACTACCTGACAGCATGTGTGAGGCAAAGCAATGACGCAGTAGATGGGGATACAAGTTTTGAGCGATACCTGCGCGAGTAGCCGCAACTTTTAGGCGCTGCTGCACTGCCCGCGTTGACAATCTCGTACCGAGTTTTTCACTGATAAATAACGCACTATCCATCTGCTCTACCCACAGATGACGGTGCGGCAAATAGCGTTTAATCGCTTCTGCTGCTTTTGTGCCTAATGGCACTAGACGAGTTTTATTGCCTTTACCTGTGACTCGCACCCGCAAATCCGACAAGTCCACATCTGCTATATCAAGTGCGACCAGCTCGCCGACACGTAGACCACTACTATAGAGTAGCTCAAACATGGCCTTATCACGTAGCCACAAGCGGGCCTGCTCTGGTGTATCAGGGGTCTCTTGATCCAACAGTTGCGTCAACAAATCCACATCAGCAATAGACGGCAAGGGTCTGGGGCTACGCTTGAGCTGATAGCCAGTGGTTGGGTTGATGCGAGCTAGTTCCTCTTCGATCAGCCAGCCATAAAAATGCCGAATCGCTGACAGCTCTTGCTGAACGCTAGCAAGCGCAAGCTTGTCTTCATCGAGACGCTGACTGATATGCTGAGCCAATTGGCGCTTATCACAACGCGTCCACGTCAGACGCTTACCGCGTAAGAACAGTGCCAGTTGGTTTAAGCCAGCAAAATAAGCGGTCAGCGTATGCGGCGAGTGATTACGCACAGACAGCGTATTGAGCCAACGATGGACAGGTTCTAATAACGCTCGTAGCGCGGCATCTGACTCTATATTCGCCGCCAGCTCAGCTGATAGCCAAGGTGCCGTTTGCGTTGTCTGACCGTCTTGATGAGTGGACATAACCATATCAGAAGCACCCATGTTATTGATATCATTTTTCGGTGGTGTATCAAAAAGTATGCTGGAGTAATAAAAGAAGGGTGACAGCCGAAGCA
>NZ_JAKDJE010000076.1 GCF_030454045.1 Psychrobacter sp.
AGACAGTATATAGCTTTAGAGCCTACGCCAGCATGAATAATGTCCATTACACCACTAATTGCTATGACAAATACAATGTAGCAGGGGATAACGTTACTAGACGTCAGCCGGTGCCAGATCATTTAGCGTGGCATCACGAATGCTGTGATTGACATCTGCCATTGCAGCAGGAAAGCCACGCTGCTCAGCGAGTACACGTGCAACCTTATCAACAGCCAGACCATCGTTATGTGTCAAGTACGACCATTCGTGTGCGTAGCGGCTACGATTCATTGGCGTATCGTTCTGTATCAATCCGAGCGTCGTCAGCTCATTCACTATCTGATCAGAGGCGATCAAAGTCGAAGATGCTTTGACATTTTCTGCACGAGCGTAACGTATATTAGAATACAAGCTTACGTCAGCCACTCGCAACGTATCATCTTCTCCAGGAATTTGCTGCCCACCATATAGCGCATTGCCAACAGTGCGTGCACTATTGAACGTCGGTACAAACTCAGCCACATATTCAATCGCCTGCTGGCTACGCGCTTGTAGCGGCGCTTTGTCCCAGCCATCCTCGATATAGTGTACGTATTGCTGTGGTAGTTTAGGCTGAGCGCTGTCTGAGCTAGATGCGACCAGACCGTCATCAAATAAGGTAATGGCTTTACTCATGCCATGTATCTGAAAATACCCACCCGGATAGGGGGTTAACTGCGCCATGCCTTCGGGCGTACCTCGTTGACCATAAACAATAATCTCAGGTATCTGTCCACCTGCATCGCCCCAATGGATGACATAAGAGGATTTAAACTCGACCATGCGCGTGACTTCAACACCGACCATGTCATCGATGACACCAGTGCGAAAACCGCAAGCATTGACCAAATAATCGACTTCGATAGATTCAGCTTGAGAGTCGTTTGCTTGCTGATAGTCAATGCGCCATTTGGTAACATGGTGATCGGCATTGGTGCAGTTTTCACAATCCACAGGGACTACTTTTTGTACTGTGGTGTCAGTAAAGACATGGGCATGATCATATTCTTCAAGCGCCAACTGCGCAGAAGCCGCCAAGCGAAAGATATTCCAGCCATATTCTTGTACGACAATCAGCGGAAATTTGACCTTGTTCAAATCTAAATATTTGGCAACGGGTATCATCCACTCATCAACCGTACTTGGTACTTCAACTTGCTCACGCTCAGACAACTCAAGCAACTGCTCATGGCTATAGAGCTGATAGTAATCCTCAGGTTCGCCAAGTACTTTATTGTTGACATCCTGCTCGATAAGCTCTTGATAAGCTTCTGTCAAAATATCCAAACGCGGCAGCAAGTCTTCAGGCAGTCCTTCATCGCGTGTCGGCACCGCAAATACAGTAGGACGAACATCGATGGTATAAGGATAGAGACGTAATATATCAATACATTGCTTGAGGAGCGCCACACAATCTTCATCAGGTATCTCGCGGTACAAGTTGCCGCCAGCATGCAAGTGACACATTGGTGGACCATCAATGAGTGATTTTTTCTTCTCAAACAAGTAAGTCTCAAGACCTAGTGCGGCGAGGCGAATGGCAATCGTTGAGCCTGCAGTACCGCCGCCCAAAATACCGACGCGTTTAGTAGGACGTTTGATTGGCGAGCTTTGATAATCTCCATAAGACAGCACCTTAGAAGAATCATCTTGTTTGACAGAATGAGCGTGATTTTTATTAGAAGACTGAGTCATTGTCGTCATTATATCCTTAGTAGCATTTGCATCAGGCCATGCTCGGTGTAATCGTTAAATGTCTTGTAACTATTGATATGCGTGTAACAGTTACTAAGTTCAATACATATAAGTTCAATATATAGATGTGAGTAGAAACAAATTGTGTTTTCTATTGTGTAGTAATGCTTTATTTCTATAGGTTTATTTTACGAAGAACTGCAGACAATATGATGACAAATACGTAAGTGGATGCATGAGTTTTGTCAACGGGTCTCGATATACATAAAGTCTTTTGTGACGGCTAAAAGAAGAGTAATAATAGGAAGTCACCAAGCTGGTCATTTTTTGGTAATCGAAAGCCTTTATATTTAATCGTTTTGTAAAATTTAGCCACTTTTGTAAGTTTGTATATGGATGGGCGTGATAGCCAAAAACCCTGTGCTATATTTGTTTTGCTGAAGTGAGGTAAACGTTTTGTTTTTATCATTGTTCCAATCAACATAAAGACAGCGCATAAAATTTATTATTAAAAATTACAAGGAAGTGACTATGAAAAATATCATGATGTTGTCTGCACTAACAGGCGCATTAGCACTGACCGGTTGTACGACGCTAAAAAGCGTCGTGGGTAATGACATGTCAGGTACGCACGAAGTGCAAGCAACCAACAACAACACGGCTCCTGTCGCTAGCAAAAATGGCGTATTGGTAGATGCAACGAATCACATGACGCTTTATACGTATGACAAAGATTCGATGAATAAGTCAGACTGCGGCGCCGCCTGTCAGGTTGTTTGGCCAATTTTCCAAGCACCAAGCAATGCAAAACCTTCTGGTCAGTTTGCTGCATTCAAACGTGAAGATGGAAAGTATCAATGGGCGATGAACGGTAAGCCTTTATACTTCTATGCTAATGATACAAAGATGGGTGACAAAGACGGCGATAACAAATTCGACGTTTGGCATGTTATTCCAACCAAATAAGGTGTCATGATATTATCTTAAGGTAAAAGTAGCTTAAGACAAAAAAGCAGCCCTATCATAGAGGCTGCTTTTTTATGGCTAGTAGTAAATGCTAGAAGCTAACAAGACTTATTTTGACTTCTTTTCTACCAACTCACCATCTATCTGAATAGGAACGTTGGTGGTGATGCCTTGTGAGTAAGCGTCCATACCATACGCTGTACGATCGATGTTACCTGTTGCACGGAAGCCAACCACAGGTTCTTTGGTCAAAGGACTGTCATCAATTTTCTTTAATGTAAGATTGAGAGTCAGTGGCTTGGTTTGACCAAGTAAGGTGAAGTCACCCGTTACTTTTGCCTGCTGTGGATTGATAAAGTTAACCTGAGTGGATTTAAAGCTCATGGTAGGGTACTTCTCAACATTGAAAAACTCGTCGGTTTTTAGATGCTCGTCACGGGCTTCCCAACCAGTATCAATACTGTCTGTATCTACAACAAAGTTAAATTGAGTTTGATTTGGGTTTTTTAGATCGAACTGTACAGTGCCATCGACATCACTGAAGTGACCCATCACCGTAGAGAATCCCAAGTGCTCTACTGAAAACCCAACGCGAGTGTGCGAGTCGTCTAGTTGCCATTGAGTCGGTAGCGCCGCGCTTGCCATTGTTGTTACAGCAAGTGCTGAGCTGATTAGTAACGCTTTTACAATGGTTTTGGTAGCAGTGTTTATCATTAAAGCATCCTTATATAGTCGTGGTGGTCTGACGCTTATTCATCAAGAAATAGCCGCGCCTTTGGTAAAAAAAATCAACATACAGCTTAAAGATAGATCGATAACAAAATAAGCTTACTTTAGCTGTGGTTAGATTATCTATATGTAACCAGTTGATTGATTAATTTAACTAACCAAATTATTGTAATAGGTTCCTCTACATATCTCAACACTATTTGTGTATTGGTGACAACTTATCACATATCTCTATCACAACTGCGGCTTGCGTTGAGTGACAAAAACCGTTAAAATCGCGGTTTAATTTTCCCGCTGGGGAAAGGCTAAGTGAGCAGAAGAGTGGTGCTTTGTGCTGGAATAAGCCAGTGACGCAGTTGCCATACTTATAATGTCCTTAGTGCCTCAGTTACGTATGTTTTCGTTTGCTTGAGACATCGCTCATGATGTTGATGCAAATTGCCATACATCGGACCTAGAGAGTTTATTATGCGTAAAGATATCCATCCTGATTACCAAGAAGTTTTGTTCCATGATACAAACGCTGACGTGTACTTCTTAACTCGTTCAACCGCTAAGACTAAAGCGACTCGTGAATACGAAGGTAAAGAATACCCATACTACCCACTTGATATCTCAAGTGCGTCGCATCCATTCTATACTGGCGAGCAGCGTAAAACTTCTACTGAAGGCCGTGTTGCTAGCTTCAACAAACGCTTTGGTGCATTTGGTGGCCGTAGCAAGAAAGCTGCTGACGCTGCTGAATAATTTATACCTATGGTGTAAATGTGTTTAAAAACAAAAAAAACCGCTGACTATTCAGCGGTTTTTTTTGTTTTTAAACACATGTGTTTTTAGGCACTAACACTTGAGTGTGTTTGGTCATCAGCCTGAATGGCAGATGGAGCCAATAACTGCGTAATGTTTTCTACAATTTGCTGTGCCCAATAACCATACATCAGGCTACTCGGATGAAATCCATCACTGGCAAACATCACGGCAATATCAATAGGCTGACCATTGCCATGCTCTTTTATCATGCGGGCAAAGTCAGTTGCCATATAGTTGACACCGTCATGAGCAGCGCAGACTTTTTGCAATATCTCATCAAGTATTGAGGCCTTTGCCCCAACGAAGTTGTTGAGCGGAGAGGGGATGGCAGGCATTTGCGCCATCGGTGGTAAGCTCAAAAAAATCAACTCGCGTACGCCAAATTTACGCTGTGCAATATGGATGATGTCTTCGATCTGCTGTTGCCATTTGTGGACTGCCACATTGGAGGTGGTGTCGTTGACGCCCACGCTCAGCAGCATCACATCGATAGGTTGGTCAGGAGTAGGGAGGACATATAATCTGCGCAAAATATCAAAGCTGGTATGACCAGTCGTCGCTTGTAATGACCAATTGAGCCGCGCAAAGTTTGATTGAATAACCTCATTGTTTTGCAATATCGGAATCAGTTTGCCGACCAGTGCCTCTTGCTGAGTCTGACTGCCAACACCTGCTGCGGCCGAGTCACCCACCACCATCAAATTGAGCGTCTCTTGAGCTTTGGTTGAGCCATCAGCAGGCGGCTCGGATAGTTCAATCATCCCGTGCCTTTCACCGTTTGGCTCTGGCAGACGAACGGTTTCACGCTTGATTTTGCGTCCTTGATAAAGATATACAGGGGCAAGTAGGACATCTTTTGCTATAGATGTCAGTTTGTTGGTGTCTACCATCCTGCACGCTCCCTAATAGTTGTAAGGCTATCCTCAATCAATAATTGACCATCAACATAGACATCGCGTAATAGGTTGTCTGATGGTCTACCCAATGCTTGCTCTTTGATGGTTTTGATCTGGCCATTGCTATCTTGTACCAGTGCCAATCGTCCTTTTTTCGATCGCTTTGAGCGGCTAGTGATAGGGTCTTTATAAATATCTTTCCATGTGCCATCGATACAGATAGCGCTCGATTTCATCGCCCAGCTCATGGTGTCACGGTTGACTTGTTGCAATAAACCACCGCCCATACCAAATGTCACGTTTTCTATGCTAAAGCCTGCTTTGATTATCACGTCAATAATTTTGCTTAAGCTTTGTGCGCTGATGCCATCACCTTGAATGATGCGCACATAATTAGGCAGCACTTTATAGCCTTTGCTATTGACAGTTGTACCAAACTTCACCGCCAAACGCTCTAAAGCCTCACGAACCACTTTGGTTGACTCACCGCTGTCTGGGCGAATAACCAAAGTGCCACCCATATTTTCGACCTCATCTTTTAAGGCATCGCCCCAGATATTGTCGATCGCATTCCATAGGTCGTAGCTGTCAGACACAACTGAAAAAGCTTTATCTTCGCCGCCGAACTGCTTAATCATATTGTGAAAAGCAGCGGTTTCTCCATCACGTCCCCATGCGGTCATTGTGCTGTGCTCCGCCGCTGGAATGGAGAAGGCAGGCATGTCATTACCCATCTGATACCAGCGACTAGCCGCAATCAGTGCTGTCATCGAGTCAGTCCCAGCAAAGTTGACCAAATGTGCCAAACTACCGAGCGCAATGGTTTCTTGACTGGACGCACCACGTGCGCCAAAGTCATGTAGGCGAAATGGCAGTGACTCTGTATTGTCCGCTGACTTTTCTAGCGCTTGACGGATAATCTCTTTGCAGTAGCGAGAGACGCTGGCGACGGTCGATGGATACCAAATTGCGCGTAATAGCGCTGTTTCGATATAGCTAGGCAGCCAATAAAACTCAGGATCAGTGTTGATGACTTGGCAGACCACATTGGATACTGGAACGATGCTGCCTTCAGGGATGGCCTCAATACGCAGCGGCAAGTAGCCGTTATGCTTATCAACTAGTCGCTCCCAGCCCTCACGATTAAAGGTCAAACCATGCGCGGTGATAACGGCTTCGGCTTCATCGATATCTTGATGGGTGATAGGGGTGCTCAGGTATTCTTTAATAAAGGCCTGTAGACCAAAGAACACCACATCGTAGTCGCCTTTACGCGCCTCAACGTAGCTCGACAGATACTCACTGCCACTTGGGTATTGCACCCAATGTGAGGTTTTATAGCTGTCGCTATTTAAGATTAAATTATTTAAATTACTGGTGTACATCACAGAACTCCTCTGCTTTGAAATGCTATCGCTGTTTTGATTAAAAACAGTGACAGCAGGTTAAGCGCCGTCTATCGGCACTGCTATAAAAATAACAAAATAAATAGTGAGGTTTTTATTAATGATTGAGACAGCTATCGCTTACGCAATCATTTACTAAAAAACTATAAGCCAACCATTTTGGTGATAATCGCATAATGATCTTCAAACATCATCTTGGCATCCAGCTCTGCCAATGGCAGCCAAAAAGCCTTGGTTGCGTCATCGCCGCCTTTTACTTTTGGTAATCCTTTCGGATCGTTTTTGAGCTGGAAGTAAAACGCTTGGGTAATGGTGCGCCCACGCGCTGAGCGATACGGATCGTCGAAGGTATGCTGGCTGTGGCAAGAACCACGCAGTACAGGCTCAGGGACTTTAAGACGTGTCTCTTCACGCAGCTCGCGAATACACGCATCAAATAGCGTCTCTTTTGGGTTTAAAAATCCACCCGGTAACGCCCAGAGTCCGCGTCCTGGCATACTGCGTCGCTCGACCAGTAATATATGCCCCGACTGTACAATCAACGCATCAGCCGTCATAAAAGTCGGCGGATAGGGTGCAGATTGCCATTGTCTTTTGTATTTATCAATAAAGTCTGCTTCTTCATGCAATTGATGATAATCGTCCGTTTTTTTGAATGCATCGAGGACGCTGCGTGTTGACTCAGGCGTACGCTCAGGTGTTGGCGTAGCGCCCATCAGATAGCTGTCGCGAATAGGCGTGGCTGATAGGTTATGATAATTGGGTACTGACACCGATGCCCAGTTAGGGAACAGCGATAAGTAATATGAGGAGCTGTCTTTTGAATGACCAATCAAGCCAATATCTGTTTGCAAATCACCCGTCACCGATTTGACGCCCGCCTGCACATACTGTAACCAGCGCGTATCGTTGTAGAGCGCATCGTCTAGACCGACGCAATGGATGCGAGCGGCGTCTTCTGCTGAATAAGCGCCCTTAATCATCGCAGCGCGTTCAGCGACGCTAAAGGGATTGCGTAAGCTGCGTGGTAGGTTGGCTGAGCCGATCAGCATAATCACTTCATCAGAGCGTTTGAGCGCTTCGTCAATGACTGCCTTGTGCCCACAATGAAACGGCTGGAAACGCCCGATAAAAACCAAATAGCGGTAATGTGTGCTGTTTTTTTGCTCGGGGTTTTGCTTATCTGACTGCTGCTCTGATAACTCACTCATAGACACCAACTTCCTACGACTTATTTTTGTTGATTAAAAAATGATGACGCTAATACTGACACAGCCTATGACTTTCTGACAAGTGTAAAGATGTTTTACGCATTATGAACGAGCGTGTTGCAAACACAGTAATAGCAAAAGCCCCTCTCAATGATGAAAGAGGCTGCCATGTAAAAACGGCAAAAACTAAAATAGCTATGACTGCCAATGCTTAGAGCGATTCAATCTTACTAATACCTTCTTGGCGTATCACTTCAGTCACACCAGCATCAGACTCGATGCGGCTAATGAAAGCATTGAAGTTCTTATAACTAGAGAGATCTAGCTCCATTTTTTTTGCCCATGTCAGTATGACATAGAGGTAAATATCGGCTGTGGTCTTCGTGCCTGTCAGATAGTCACGCGTTTCAAGTTGCTTGTTTGGGTGCGCTAGCAAATCAACGATTTTTTTCTTCATGTGTGTTTTTAAGTCTGCTTGCGCCGTTTCATCTGTAACAAAGCCATCAGGGCCGAATAATGGTGCAAAGCTCTTATGAACGTCTGAATTGATAAAAGCCAACCATTGCATAATCTCTGCACGCTGAGCAGGCGACTCATTGGCGCCAAAAATATCAGCGTCAGGATACTTAGCATCAATATAGGTCTGTACGGCAATATTTTGCGTGACGATTGTATCGCCGTCTACGATGGCAGGTACTGAGCCTTGCGGGTTGATGCGTAAATACGCGTCTGATTTAACAGAGTCATGATCTAGTATTTCTAGTTCGTAATCTTCTTTTGTCCATTCAAGCGCCACATGTGGCACCATCGAGCACGCGCCTGGCATAATATATAACTTCATAATCTATTCCTTTTTACTTATTGTTTTTGGGGTGTCTTTTCACTAAATTGAGTCTAAACAACCAAGCTGTCCCACTCAGTTATGTTATGTGAGTTTAATTTTAATAGATGTAGCTTTAATCTGAACGCAAAGACACAAAAGGACTAAAAAGGGTTAAAACGTATCAAACGCTGTCAAATAGCTGGTTAATAGTTGGATGATATCTGCGTTCTTTCGTTTGGTTGGCGGGAACCTTTCTTTTTTTGTCACCACTTTTGATGAGATAACACGCCCAAACCCATTGCTAATCCTGTTTTATCCTTGATAAATGGGTTGACAGTCTTAATATAAGCAACAATGGTATAGAGGATAAAATTTTTTGTGTTAGACGTCTGATTGGTTGTTCTTTTTATTATTAAAAAAATCAATGACAACCATTGAGAGCGCTTACTCGGCAATTCACAGTAGCGTGGTCGGAATTACTCCTTGATTCAGGTATAATAACGGTATAGACGAATGCTATTTTATAGTGACTGCTATCAATGCCATACAATAATAATGCTGAATCATTGTTAGCTTGGGTGTCTTATATAAGCCATAACCATTTTAAAATTCAAATTCACGACACGGTCGCTATAATAGATATTGCGCTTGTGTCACAATGCATAGGAAACATTATGAGTGAGCAAAATCAAGCCGCTGACTATGAGTCAGCATTAGATACTGAGCAGGTTGAAGCAAAAAGCAATATCACTATTACGGAGTCTGCTCAAGGTTATCTAGCGGATTTGTTATCCAAGCAAGATACTGATGGCATCGGTGTGCGTATCTTCGTTGAGCATCCAGGCACGCCGCGCGCAGAGTGCTGCATGGCTTACAACCAACCAGGCGAAGAAGACAGCGCTGATTTGTGTTTGACCTATGATGATTTTTCAGCCTTTATCGAAGCGGCCTCGGTGCCTTATCTAGAAGATGCGGTTATCGACTATAATAAAGACCGTTTCGGTGGTCAGTTAACTTTCCGTGCGCCAAACTCTAAGGTGCCTAAAGTGGGTGCTGACGCGAGCGTCGAAGAACGCATCAACTATGTCTTGCAGTCGGAAATTAACCCCGGCTTGGCGGCGCATGGTGGCGATGTACAGTTGCTTGAGCTGATTGAAGAAGAAGGCATTGGCCTAACTGCAGTCTTAAAATTCGGCGGTGGTTGCCAAGGCTGCTCAGCCGTTGATATGACACTGCGTCAAGGTGTTGAAGTACAGCTCAAACAGCAGATACCAGAGCTGACGCAAGTGGTCGATGATACGGATCACACGCGTACAGAGAATGCGTACTACAAATAAGCCATTATTGGCCACTTATGACAATCAAGCATTAAGCTGTCAACAATAGATGGTTTTCTTCCTAAAGAAGCTGAGTTATGATGAACTCAGCTTTTTTTATTGCTATGATTTGGCAAGTGGCTTTTTTAAGATGACTTTTATAGGCCATATTTTTAATCCGCAAATTTTTGATCAATACAAAGGAAGGTAGCATGAGTGATGAACAAGCAGGACAACAACCAGCTCAAGAATCAGAGCACGCTCAGCGTCTTGAGACTTTAGCGATTCATGCTGGCTATAGTGTTGAGCCAACGACCAAATCAGTGGCTGTGCCTATCTATCATACTAGCTCGTATGCGTTTGATAACACTCAGCATGGTGCTGATCTGTTTGATCTAAAAGTCGCAGGCAATATCTATACGCGTATTATGAACCCGACCAATGCAGTGCTAGAGGAACGCGTTGCTGCGCTTGAAGGGGGTATCGGAGCGCTGGCAGTCGCTTCTGGTATGGCTGCCATCACTTATGCCATTCAGACGATTTGTGAGGCAGGCGACAATATCGTTGCGGTATCGACTCTTTATGGCGGGACTTATAATTTGTTTGCGCATGCGTTGCCGCGTCAAGGTATCGAGGTGCGCTTCTTTGATCACAAAAATCCAGAAGCCATTCGTGATTTGATCGATGATAAGACCAAGATGGTATTTGCAGAGAGTATCGGCAATCCACTGGGTAATATCGTGGATATTCAGGCGCTCAGTGATATCGCTCACGAATATGGTGTACCAGTAGTGATCGATAATACCGTTGCGACCCCTGCGCTTTGTCGTCCGTTTGAGTTTGGAGCGGACATTGTTATCCATTCACTCACCAAGTATATGAGCGGTACAGGGACATCGATTGGTGGGGCGATTGTCGATAGTGGTACGTTTGCGTGGGGCGATTATCCTGAGCGCTTCCCATTACTGAACACGCCAGATGCCAGTTATCACGGCGTGAACTTTGTCAAAGACGTGGGCGCGCCTGCCTTCATCGCGCGTGCTCGTGTCGCACCGCTACGCAATACGGGCTCTGCGCTTAGTCCGCTCAATGCTTTTAGTATTTTACAAGGGATGCAGACGCTGAGCCTACGGATGGAGCGTCATGTACAAAACGCACAAGCCGTTGCAGAATACTTGCGCGATCATGACAAGGTCGCTTGGGTAAAATATGCTGGCCTGTCTGACCATCCTGAACATGACCTTGCCAAAAAATATATGAAGGGCACACCCTCTGCCATTTTGACCTTTGGGGTAAAAGGTGGTTTGGAGGCAGGCGCACGCTTTATCGATGCGCTACAACTGATTACGCGTTTAGTAAATATTGGGGATGCCAAGTCATTGGCTTGCCATCCTGCCTCGACGACGCATCGTCAGCTAAATGGACAAGAGCTAGAGCAAGCTGGCGTTAGTGAAGATATGGTCAGATTGTCGATTGGTATCGAGCATATCGAAGACATCAAAGCCGATCTTGCCCAAGCATTGGCTGCTGAATAATACAAAAGTGTGAGGATATCAGTAAATTCTTTTTGCTGATTCATAAAAAAAGCCCATATCAAACCGATGTGGGCTTTTTTATGCGGCCAACGCACATAGTAGTGAATGGGCCAAAATAATTGTTTCAATATCATTACGAGACAGCATCGGCACATGAATTACTACGATATGACCATCTCTGATTTAGAGATGAGTAACTATAGTACACGCTGAGCGATATCTCGGTAATCCTGCGAGGCAAGACGTGGTCCAAACTGCTGGATGACTTGCGACGATATTTCGCTGGCAAGACGGCCACACTCTGGCAAGCTATAATGCTGCGATAGCGCATACAAGAAGGCACCTGCGTAGTTGTCACCTGCACCATTGGTATCGATAACATTGGTCACTACTGGCGTTGCAACCTCATAGACTTCAATCTCTGCTGCATCACTCGGGCTATGGGCAATGACCGCACCGTTGGCACCATCAGTGACGACCGCTGTTTGGCAATATTCAAGCAGGGCGCGCGCCGCCGCTTTGACTTGTTTTTTGTCGGTGAATAGTTTGGCTTCTTCACTGTTGCAAAATATCACCGAAACCTTATTGCCCAGCATATTGAGCAAGCCTTCTTTGGCAAATTTTACGACCGCAGGATCAGCAAAGCTTACGGCAATTTTTGCATTATGAATACCGGCTTGGTGACGCAGCTGAGTCATCGCGGGTTGGATGCTCTCAGACATCGCCAGATACCCCTCAAGATATAGCCAGTCAGCTTGTGTCAACGCGTCGAAGTCGACATTGTCAGCCATGATCTCGCTTGAGGTGCCAAGATAGGTTTGCATGGTGCGCTCACCATCTTCTGTCACAGCGACCACGCAAGAGCCTGTCACACCGCCTTCGTGGATAGATTTGTCTGATGTGGCAACGCCTGCTTCGTGCAAGTCTCTGAGGTAAAATGCCCCTTGATCGTCATCACCGACGCGGCATGCATAGAACGGCTTGCCACCGAGGCTAGCAAAGGTGAACATCGTGTTGGCAGCTGATCCGCCACCTGCTTGTTTTGATGGGGCAATATTTGCAAGCTGGAAGTAGGCAAGCAATTGTTGCTGCTCCTCGATACCAGCCAACGTCATGTTTCCTTTGGTCAGATCAGTCTCTTCTAATGCTGCATCTGACAGCCTATACTCGTGATCCACCAACGCATTACCTATCGCCATTACGTCGTACATTGCTTACTTCTCCTCAATGAATTTATAACCCTGATTTTTATCGTTGGAATTATCCAGCCTGTAGCTCCAGCAGACGCTGATAGAGCGCGTTCTTTTTTACACCAGTGATATCAGCAGCCAATGCCGCGGCTTTTTTGACAGACAGATCCTCGAGCAAACGCTGTAGTAATGTATCATGAGTGCTGATGTCGTCACTATCTTTTGCCATAGCGACGCCAGCCACAACCACCACTATCTCACCGCGTTGTTGGTTGTCATCGGCTTTGACAAACTCGACCAAGTCGCCAAGCGTGCTTTTATGTACGGTTTCAAAGGTTTTGGTCAACTCACGGCAAAATGTCACTGCACGGTCTGTCCCAAATATTGCGGCCATATCCTCGAGGCTAGATACGATACGATGCGGTGCTTCATAAAATATCAACGTCTCAGTACGTGAGGTTAAGGCGCTTAGCTGCTTTTGACGACCATGGGTTTTGGCGGGCAAGAACCCAATAAAGCTAAATCGATCAGACGGTAATCCTGCCACTGATAATGCGCCAATGGCAGCGGATGCGCCAACGATGGGAGATACGGCAACTCCTGCTTCGTGCGCGGCTTGAACCAGCTGATAGCCTGGGTCACTGACCAATGGCGTGCCTGCATCACTGATCAAAGCAACCGAGTGACCTTGCTCGATCATCTCAATAATCTTGGGTGTTTGAATGGCACTATTGTGCTCATGGTAAGCCCATAACTTATTGTGGCCTTTTTGATTTGAGGTCTCATCCTCATTTTCGATATGGCTTTTGGCTTCATCGACTCTACTGCCTCTAGTCTCAATGCCAAAGTGCGATAAAAGCTTACCTGAGGTGCGCGTGTCTTCACAAGCAATGATGGCGACCTGTTTCAATACATCAATCGCGTGTGGCGTCATGTCGCTCAAATTACCAATTGGCGTGGCAACGATATAAAGACAAGCTGGCATCGCATTAAGGGTAGACATGAAAACCTCGGATCATTAACAGTAATAGTGCGCCATTATATACAGTCATTTTTTATGGTATTCAGTCAAATGATGAGTGAATCAACCAGCAGATTTGAGAGTAAAAAGCGCAGAAGTGGCTAGGGTGTGTTGACATATATAGAATAATTGACAATCATAGTGTTATGACTAGA
>NZ_JAKDJE010000077.1 GCF_030454045.1 Psychrobacter sp.
AGATAATAAAGGCAAGCTGGGCGCTGATCTGGGTGAGCGGTTTTGGTGGCATGACACATCCTTAAAAAATGCCAGTGGAAACTGGCATTCATTGGGTTTGAGTTTGGAAGGGTTAGCGTATGGGTTTGCTAGTGAATAACCGGATGATTGATGCGTTACTTATCAAGTAACGCATCGGTTTTAGCCGCCATGACGAAGTCATTACGATGCAACCCTTTGATACTATGTGACCACCATGTGACGGTCGCTTTGCCCCACTCTACCAATATGCCGGGATGATGCCCTTCTGCTTCAGCAATGTCTGCCAATTGATTGGCAAAATCCATCGCTGCGACGAAGTTTTTAAACTTATACTGACGTTGCAATTGCTGAATACCATCTACCTCAATCAATGACCAATCAGGAATTTGTGGCAATAGCTCGCGTGCCTCGGCCTCGTCGACTTTTGGTGCGCCAATACGGCAAGCTTCGCAACTGCTTTGTGATAATGCTGTCATGATAATGTCCTTTTATCGAGTTTATTGTTTTGTGATACTGATTTGTGGATATTGAGGTTTGTTGACGCCACTCCACTGCTATGCGCGTATGCAGTAGAGCGGCTGTTTATAAAATTTTAATGGGATTTTTCTGGATAGGTCGGCTCAAACAACCCAAGAGACATCGCCTGCTTGACCGTCCCCATGATGTCGCTATCAACGATATCAAATAGCGTATCTAATTCGTCAATCACATAGTAAATCGGCTGTATTTGATCGATGCGATAAGGCGTACGCAACACATCAAGCAAATCAAATGCGCGGTGTTCAGGCTGCTGTGTAGGCTTGGGTTGTATTTGGGTTTCTGGCTGGGCATACGATGTCTGATCAAGAGCATAGATGGTTTCAGAGGGTGAGCTTAATATACCGCCGCCGTAGATTCTACGGTCTTTAGGCTGACTACCTACCAATCCAAACTCAATGGTAAACCAATAGAGCCGTGCCAAAAACCATCTTTCCTCTTTCGTTGCACTCAGACCAAGCTTGCCATACGTCTCATTAAATGCGGCAAAGGCTGGATGTGTCAATAGCGGGCAGTGTCCAACGATTTCGTGAAAAATATCTGGTTCTTCGATATAGTCTATGTCCTCAAATCGACGAATAAACGTTGCCACAGGAAAGGATTTATCGGCTAATAGTTTAAAGAACTTACCAAAGCTGATTAATGCAGGCACCGCCGCGGTTTGCCAACCGGTGGTCGCTTGTAGCACCTCATCGATATCATGCAATTGCGGGATATATGTCGTCGGTAGATTTAGCTTCGTCAAACCCTCTAGATATGCTGAGCAAGCGCGATTGGGCGTTTGCTCAGCTTGACGCGTAAGCAACGCTTGCCACATTGCATTTTCATCATCACTATAATGAATATGACCGTTGGCATCAGGCTGATGTGAGACATAGGGCTGCTTTTTATCGGTCGCGTTATTATAAGCAGACGCATCACCGCCCTGCTGATTGGCCACCGAACTATTGGCACCGATGGCTGTATTAGGAGAGTCTATCTGTGAGAGGCGTTCCATGCCTGTATTCCTTATATCGCAGTGAATATTTGCACTCATACTGATTAGTCAATGGCTAATATCAGTCACTCATGCAGGACAAGCCAAACTCCTTTTGCCTTGTCCGTTTATTGTGTAAATTTTTCTAGATGTAGCGTGGCCTACGGCGTTTCTGTTTCTGATTGATTGGTCTCTTGCTGACCGACCGTACCACGACGCACTTGGTCGCGCTCTATGGATTCAAACAAGGCTTTGAAATTACCTTCACCAAAACCGTCTGCATAATCGCCTTTACGCTGGATAAATTCAAAAAACACTGGGCTACCCAAGATGGTCTCAGAGAAAATCTGTAGTAGCAGACGCGGTGCGCCGCCCTCTGTCGTACCATCTAACAAGATACCGCGCGTTTGCAAGTCAGCAACGTTTTCACCATGGTTTGGTAAGCGCTCGCTCAGCATCTCGTAGTAGGCTGCATTTGGTGCAGTCATAAGCGGAATACCAGCGGCTTTTAGCATATCAATACTGGCAAACAGATCATCACTGGCGAGCGCAATGTGCTGAATCCCTTCGCCATTGAAGTGCATTAAGTACTCTTCGATCTGTCCACCGCCCTGCTTGGCTTCTTCGTTGAGCGGAATACGGATTTTGCCGTCAGGTGCTGTCATCGCTTTGCTGGTCAGACCTGTATACTCACCTTTGATATCAAAATAGCGAATCTCGCGGAAATTAAAGATACGCTCATAGAATTTTGCCCAGTACGCCATGCGGCCGCGATAGACGTTGTGCGTGAGGTGATCGATGACTTTGAAACCATATCCGACAGGGTTTCTATCGATATCTGCAAAAAACTCAAAGTCGACATCATAGATAGATTCACCGTCTTTATAACGGTCAATCAAATAGATCAGTGAGCCGCCGATCCCTTTAATCGCTGGCAGTCTCAGCTCCATCACGCCTGTTGGCACCTCTACTGGCTGCGCACCCATGTCAATAGCACGCTCGTAGGCTTTTTTGGCATCTTTTACCCGAAAACCCATGCTGCACGCACCAGCGCCATGCTCTTCAACGAAGTAACTGGCTGGGCTCTTTGGCTCACGGTTTAAGATTAGGTTGATGTCACCTTGGCGATATAGCGCCACATCTTTTGATCTGTGATTGGCCACGTGGGCAAATCCAAGCTGTTTAAACAATGCATCGACCGCATCAGGCTGCGGAGAAGCAAACTCGACGAAGTCAAACCCGTTTAGTCCCATTGGGTTGTCAAATAAATCTGCCATTGCAATCATCCTTAATGTCAATTGGTGGTAAAAAGTCGATTAGTAATAAAATGCGATAAAACGATTGATAATCAATCTTTATTGTTGACGTTGTATTTATATTAGATTAGCTTTATTTATAAGACTAATTGTTTTTTATGATTTATTTATCAGGTTTACTTATGAATATCAGCATTCGTCAACTGACCGCTTTTATCAAAGTCGCTGACAACGGCAGCTTCACTCGTGCCAGCGAACAGATGTATCTGACCCAATCTGCTGTTAGCGGACTGATCAAAGAGCTGGAGACTGGCCTTGGCATCGTGTTATTTGACCGTACTACCCGCCAGTTGTCGCTATCCGCTGTCGGACGCCATCTGCTGCCACAAGCGCGGCGTATCTTGAATGAGATGCAGCTGTTCGAAAATGAAGCAAGTAGCTTGACCAGCTTGGCGCAAGGTCAGGTGCGCTTAGCGGTGTCGCAGTTTGCGGCATCCTCCCTGCCCGCCGTCATCGCGCAATTTGCTAAGGAATATCCAAATATCGGGGTGTCGCTATTGGATTGCTCAGCAGAAAATTTGCTCAAGCATGTTCAAGACATCGAGGTCGATTTGGGGGTTGGTACTGAACTTGGTTTTATAGAAACTGAAGATGATCTCGGTGCTGATCTGTTATACAAGCTGCCGTTTTGCGTGGTTATGCCAAACGATCATGCACTGGCGCAAAAAGACGAAATCACTTGGCAGGAGTTGCTTGATATTCCACTTATCACTCTACAAGGCCCGTTTCTTGAGCAGGTGACAGTCGAGCTGGATGACTCTATCGCCGCTCAGATTCAGCAAGCGCGCTACAAAGTCAACTTTATGTCCACTGCGCTTGAGATGACCCGCCAAGGGTTCGGCATTACCTTATGCCTTCCCTATATGCCCGAGGTCATCGATTGGGTCAGCGCCAACGGCTTGCAAATGCGCCCATTGACGCAGCCTATAAAAATGCGCCAGTTTTTTATCTATCAGCGTGCCTCACGGGCGCTGTCTCCTGCAACCATCGCCTTTAAGCAGTTTTTGCAGACTTACTTTGCCACCCATTATCACGACTTACATCAGCCTGAAACACTGTCGATTAAGTGATGCATCACGCCACAAACTCATCTGCCAGATAAAGAGATAAGCTATTTGGTGATTTATTTTATTAATTGCGCAAGATAACGCACTCGCGTGTTGAGTTCATCAGCAATTTGCTCTATGATTTTCGGCTGCTTGGTTTATATTCTTATAAGGAAATGGCATGTTTGAACGTATCGATTATTACGCTGGCGATCCAATCTTAGGGCTGATGGAAAAATACTCAGCGGACAATAATCCCAATAAAGTTAATTTAGGCATTGGTATTTATTATGATGAAGATGGCGTACTGCCCGTACTCGACTGTGTAAAAACAGCCGAAGCGCGTATTGCCGATTCTATCGCGCCGCGCCCCTATCTACCAATGGCAGGCTTGCCTGGACACCGCAAAGGCTGTCAGGAGTTACTGTTCGGTAAAGACGCACAAATCTTACAAGACGGTCTGGTTGCGACCATCGCCACTATCGGCGGTTCTGGCGCCCTGAAAGTTGGTGCTGAATTTATTCACCAATGGTTCCCGCAGTCTAAGTGCTATGTAAGCGATCCAACATGGGGCAACCATATTGCCATCTTTGAAGGTGCTGATGTTACCGTTGGTAAATACCCATACTACGACAAAGCCAATAGCAGCATCAAATTTGATGAGATGATTGCGTTTTTTGAAACATTGAACAAACACGATGTGATCTTGCTACATCCTTGCTGCCACAATCCAACAGGTATGGATTTGACCCAAGCACAATGGGATACCGTGCTCAACGTCATCAAAGCGCATGAATTGATTCCATTCATGGATATCGCTTATCAAGGATTTGGCGAGGACATGGACAGCGATGCTTACGCCATTCGTAAAGCCGTTGAGATGGGCTTGCCTCTATTTGTCAGCAACTCATTCTCTAAAAACCTATCGCTATATGGCGAGCGCGTTGGCGGTCTATCAGTCGTCTGTCTCACTGTAGACGAAACCGAGCGCGTCTTCGGTCAGCTAAATGCAATGGTACGCCGTATCTACTCAAGCCCACCATCACACGGTGGTCATGTGGTTGATATCGTCATGAACGATGACACCCTACATGAGCAGTGGGTTGGCGAAGTCTATGCGATGCGTGATCGTATCAAAGCCATGCGTCTAAAGCTAAAATCGGTACTAGAAGCAAAAATCCCCAACCGTAACTTTGACTACATCACGCGTCAAAACGGTATGTTTAGCTTTACTGGATTGACGCCTGAGCAGGTCGAGCGCCTACAAAGCGAGTATGGTATCTATATGGTATCTAACTCTCGTATGTGTGTCGCAGGTCTAAATACCAGCAACATCGACTATGTCGCCAATGCAATGGCAGACGTTTTAAAAGACTAAATTAATCAGACATATAGACTAAAAAATAAAAAAGGCTGAGCGATTGCTTGGCCTTTTTTTGTGCTTAGGATTTGTCTTATCAATCAGTAAGCAAACGACATGGCACAAAAAACTTGCAATCAACATATCAATAAATTACATTATGCGTAAGTCATTAACTATAACGTAATTAAATAATACTTTTAGCAAGGAGCAAATCATGTCAACGATTGACAGTACTCTCACCTCTTTTATCGACATCAAAGCGGACTCTGACTTTTCTATCCACAATCTGCCGTATGGTATTTTTAGCGACACCAAAAATAGTGCGCGCCGTGCAGGGGTTGCCATTGGCGATCAGGTACTAGACTTGTCTGTATTAGAATCAGAAGGACTATTGAGCCTAAATGGCGGGCCTTACTTTGATCAGTCGACGCTAAACGCTTTCATTAACTCTGGTCGAGACAATTGGACGCAGGCGCGCACGACCATTCAGTCGCTACTATCTAATGACAACAGCGACTTACGTGACAATGCCGATCTGCAAAAAAAGGCGCTGTTCAAGCAAGCAGACGTCACCATGCACCTGTCCGTCCAAGTGCCAGGCTTTACCGATTTTTATTCATCGAAAGAACACGCGACCAACGTCGGTACGATGTTCCGCGATCCAAACAATGCCCTGCTACCCAACTGGACGGAAATGCCAGTTGGTTATAACGGACGCGCCAGCACCGTCATCATTAGCGGGTCTGATATCGTCCGCCCTTCAGGTCAGCTAAAACCCAATCCTGATGAGCGTCCTATTTTTTCTGCCTGTCAGCGCCTAGATTTTGAGCTCGAGACCGCTTTTGTCGTTGGTAAAGGTAACCATATCGGTCAACCAATCGCCGTAGACGATGCCGCTGATCATATCTTTGGTATGGTACTGCTCAACGACTGGTCGGCTCGAGATATCCAAAAGTGGGAATATGTCCCTTTAGGCCCATTTAATGCCAAGACGTTCGCCTCGCAAGTTTCTCCGTGGATAGTCACGATGGATGCGTTGGCACCATTTAGCACCGCTTGCCCAACCCAAGAGCCTGAACCACTGGCTTATCTCAATGAAAAAGACAAAGAGAGCAGCTTTGATATCAATCTGTCGGTCGAGCTACTGCCTGACAATGCAGAGACGGCCACTGTCGTTTGTGAGACCAATTTTAAGTATATGTACTGGTCTATGGCGCAGCAGCTGACGCATCACACTATCACTGGCTGTCAAGTAGAAGTCGGCGACATGATGGGTTCGGGCACAATCTCAGGGCCAACGCCTGATTCTTATGGCTCGATGCTAGAGATCGCTTGGAATGCCACTAAGCCTGTAACGCTCAATGGCGGTGCAACACGCAGTTTTATTGAAGATGGCGATACCGTCATTATGAAAGGCTATAGCGAAAAGAACGGTGTGCGCATTGGCTTTGGGGAAGTACGAGGCAAAGTACTGCCCGCACTTAGCTTTGATTTTAACAAATAATAATGGCATAGAAAAAAGGCGTAGTGACAGTGGATTTGAGCCGTTAGGGCCATATTTCTCCTACATTCACGCTACGCCCTATCAAAAGGAGTTTGATATGAGCTTTCAAATTGAAAAAATTCATCATGTGGCTTATCGCTGCAAAGATGCCAAAGAAACCGTCGAATGGTACAAAAAAAACCTCAATATGGATTTTATCTTGGCATTTGCAGAAGACCATGTACCCTCAACCAAAGCCTTTGATCCTTATATGCACGTCTTTTTGGACGCTGGTAATGGCAACGTATTGGCGTTTTTTGAAGTGCCCAACCAGCCTGAAATGGGCTTTGACCCCAATACTCCAAACTGGGTACAACACTTGGCGCTCAAGGTCAAAGACCGAAATGAGCTGATGGCGGCCAAAGAACAACTAGAACGTGCAGGTATTGATGTCATTGGCGTGACCAATCACGGAATCTTCCACTCGATATATTTCTTTGATCCTAATGGACATCGTCTTGAGCTGACTTATGACGATCCGACCTCAGAGGACAAAGTCTCGATGATTACGGAGGCCATCAAGCACGACATGCTAGATGAATGGTCTCGTACCAAACGCGCCCCAGCCCACACACAGTTTTTACACAGTGATGAGTTCGCTGAAGCCCGTGACGTTGCGCCTGTCGGCGAGTAACTGCGTCGTCTTTCTACTTGCTACCTTTTTTACATTATCTATCAATCATTACTTTGAAATTAGATAAGTAGTGATCAGTTCAAAATAATGAAGAGATGGCATAGCTTGCGAACCATATCTCACCATCATGAAAGGACTCAATGATGAAAGTAACATTCCCTTTAGGCATACTCTTCGCGGCCTCTAGGCATACTCTTCGCGGCCTCAGTTGCGATGACTGGCTGCTCTAACAATGATCAAAATGAGCAAGCCAAAAGCGCGGATACCAATACAGACGATGTGACGACACTGAGATTTTCACACTTTATGACCGCCAATGACAATATCAATACCGAAGCATTGGAGCCATAGGCCAAAAAAATCGAAGAAGACTCAAAGGGCCGTTTAAAGATTGAGATTTATACGTCTGCCACTCTCAGTAAGCCGGGTGCCACCTATGATGCATATGCTGTATTAATTTTATTAAGGTTCTACTATAGCCTATCAGCTTGTAGTTAACATTTTGGCTATGCTATTTGATAGCGCTGTGCGATTGCTAGTATTTGCTCAACCACGTTCTGTTGCTCACTCATTGGTAGTTGCTCTGTGGTTCCAATGATAGTAATGGCATATTCTAACGGCAGAGCCTCGCTAGCGGTTTTGTCACTACTCGCGGATAGATTAGCAGCACTATTGGCAAAATGCGGCAATATCACAGGTATCGTAATGGCATTAATACCCATGAGCATATCGCCTGTCACTGTCGCATAGCCTTGAGTACGTATCTTGGCTTGCAGACGAGTAAAGCGTTGCCAGTCGTCTACTCCGTTTTTTTCACTTTGTGTCTGCCATTCAGCCTCGACCAATGGCTGGATGATCGTATCAGGCTGATAGCTGGCAAATAACTGCCCTGTGGCTGATGTTGTCAACGGCATGCGTGAGCCGATGCGCGTGATAATACTGATCGGACTGTCAGGCTCGACCGCCTGAATGATAATGGGCCCTTCGCTGAACCATTTAGCGATTTGCACAGCGCAATTAAACGTCTCTTTGATCTCATTGGCAACTTGAGTCAATTGCGCCAAAATATTGTTTGGATTTAAGCCAGTATGACCTAATGCTGTCAAGGCATTCACCCTATCACCCAGCCCATAGCGACCATCATCAAGCTTACGAACATAGTTTTTGCGAATGAGGCTGACCAAATAACGATGGGATTTTGCGGGATGCATCTGCATGGCCTCAGCGATATCCTTTAGCATCATAGGCTCATGGCGATCGATAAGCACATCTAGTATCGACAGCCCAATCTCGAGCGACTGAATACCCCCTTGGTTTTTGGTATTAGCGGATTGATCTAAAGCGTTTTTGGCTACTGGCATGATTGGCTCGATTCTAGGGTATCTGTCTAGGTTAAAGGATATATGTCTTATAAAGTAAGGAGACTTGTTTTATAAAATTCAGCGGGGCAAACATACTTATCACTCACTCACAATTTCTCATAATAAGGATATAAACAATGATGACACTTTACGGTTATTTTCGCAGTGGTACTTCTCACCGTACCCGTATTGCCTTGAATTTAAAAGGCTTAGATTATGATGATATCGCGATCAATCTGGCACAAGATGAGCAGTTAGAAGCAGCCTTTAGAGCGATAAACCCGCAAGGGTTGGTGCCTGTCCTACAAGCAGATGACTTAGTATTATATCAAAGTCCAGCCATCTTGGAGTGGTTAGAAGAAGCCTACCCTGAGCACGCTTTATTACCCGAAGATGCCGCTGGTCGCATGCATGTACGGGCGCTGAGCGCGATGATCGGCTGCGATATCCATCCGATCAATAACCGCCGCATTTTACAGTATTTACGTCATGAGCTGGCAGCGGATGAACAACAAATCATTGCATGGTGCAATCGTTGGATCAGTGAAGGGTTTGCAGCGTTAGAGACACGGTTGGCAGCAGATAAAGACCGTGGACAGTTCTGCTATGGTGATACGCCAAGTTTTGCAGATTGTTATCTGATCCCGCAGGTTTCTTCTGCGCGGCGCTTTAAGGTAGACCTAACTCCTTATCCCAATATCGTCGCTATTGATGCACACTGCCGCAGCCTAAAAGCTTTTGTAGATGCAGATCCTATGGTGCAGCCTGATGCGCCAAAACATGCATAAATATCAATATATTAAAACAGGACTTAATAAGGACATTATTATGTTAACTGTTGATTGTAAATGATATCGACTCTCAACTTCCCTATTACTTGCAGTTTCTTTACAAGGATTCGTATGAAACATACTACAAAAGCATTAATAGCAGCCATGGCATTTTTCGCTTGCTGAAGCACCGATGCCAAAGGCAGAAGACGCAACACCAGATGACGATGACTGCACACCAATTGCGGTAGATAATGCACCTTTAGATAATGCCTTTGCTCCAATAGCGATGGAGGCGGCGGCGCCTGATTCGGTATTAATCTTATATAGTGAATTCAGTATAAAAACGATACAGTGGGACTGGGATAAATTTTTCGCAGCCTCTGTCTGCGTAGGCACAGCACGCAAGGAAAATTTAGACCAGTTCTACCTTGATATATAATGTATCTGTTTTATTTAGGATTGACTATAACGAGGTGTTTCAACCAGATCACGACCTGTGTAGGAGAAAAAAGTAGTATTGACATCGCCGCCATTGAGGGTGGATGCTGAGGTTCCATCGATATTGGCTTTTGAGGCATCATCTAGATCATCGCCGCCAATAGCGATAGAAGAATGCCCTTTTGACACAACGTTTGCACCGATGGCGATGGATTGCTCTCCACTAGCTACGGTGTTCTGACCACTTTGACCACTACCTATTGCAATGGCTTGCCCGCCATTAGCACTAGCATTACCGCCCATCGCCATAGCATTGGGTCCGGTTGCGCCATCGTTGTTGACATTGCCAATAGCGGTTGAATTAACACTATAGTACTTGGTTTTGTTAGCGGCGACGGTCTTAGCTAAGTTATCTAACTGTGAGCCATTCACTGCATCTTTACTTGTAGAGTTGATTGCCCCATTAGCGACATTGATTATTTTGTTATTGCCGTTATTAGCCCAAGTGCTATGGCACTTAAGCGTAATGTCTTGATAGCAGTGGATGTGGTATTGATAGTAGCGTTAGCGCTAACACTAGATTTGGAAGATTTGCCACGCCCTTTTGCGTATTCACCGACTGCGGTAAAACAATTTAAGGCTTCATTCCAGATAACTTTATAGATGCGGTTCATGATGTATACTCCCTTACAGATTTGTCAGATTTAAAAAGTCAGAAATAAAATCTATGGTGCAAGAGAGTCGATATGACCAAATAAAACGAGTTATGAATTAGAGATCATGCAGCCTTTTGAAGTGTTACTGGTTTCAGTTTTTGAGAAATAAGACGTTTCTTTTGTATAGAATATGAAACATCAATCCATGAAAAGTATCTACTGATACGTTGAGCTTTTTCCTCATGATAAATTTTACTATTTAATCGGTAATACTATCTGCACCACCAATCCCAACGCCCCGTCTTGTCGGTTATAAGCGTTGATAGATCCCCTGTGTGCCATCACGACAGCATGAACAATGGCCAGCCCCAACCCATAACCGCCCGTATCACGATGACGAGCTGTGTCGAGACGGACAAATGGTTGAAAAATACGTTCTAGATCCTCATCCGCGACGCCGCCACCCTCATCCGTGATGGTAATCTGAATCGCAGGCATCTTATTATCTATCTGCACGGCTGTCATCTCAGCGATGACTGTTGAGCCCGCTGCCGTATGCATAAAAGCGTTGCGAACGACATTCTCAAGTGCACTATGCAGCTGCTCTTGATTGCCTTGTACTGTCCAAGCGCTTTTTAAATCATTGGAAAATGAGAATTCAGGTGGTTGCCACTGCCATCTCACCTCTTTATGCTGAAACTCAAAACACACATCCTGCCCGATGTCACTGATAATCTCGGACAAATCAACAGCTTCGCTCTCCAAATTATCAATCGTATATTGCTGCATTTGTAGAGACTGAATATGAATGATTTGTTCAATCAGCTCATTCATCCGTGCAGACTCTTTGTCAATTCGGTCTAAATAACGATGAGCATTGGGAGCAAAATCACGAGTCAGCTCAGTTGCCACATCGAGACGCGCGAGCGGTGAGCGCAACTCATGCGAGATATCACTGAGCATCTGCTTACGTGCCAGCTCACTATCAGCCAGTCTCGTTGACAAATGAGCCACATCTTTGGCCAGTAATCCCAGCTCATCATCACCCATGTTGGATAGCGCTGGATTGGCTTGATAATCTCCATCAATCATACGGTGAACCGTACTTTGAACACGGCCAATACGCTGAGTCAACGTACGGCTAAGCCAGACACAAACCAATACACTAAAAGCAATAATCAATAGCAAACGTAGGGGGAAATTACCATGCTGTATCTCTACTACGTCTGCAAAACGTAGATGCGGGCGCAACTGTATGATGACTGATTGTCCATCAGGCAGTTCAACCGAGATATCTGCCAGCTCAGGACGCGCATCAATATCCGCTATCGCAGCACTGGTCGACATTATTGGTTTTAAGATTTCGTGCAAAACAGAAGGCTGTTTTGTGGGTATTTCATCATTCAGATTGCTTGGTTTATTATCGTAAGCTCTAGGCGGTGGCGGCAGTGGTTGCTGCATGGCACGTTCCATCGACTGCTGGCCGCTTTGCCCACGTCCTTGCGTGCGCTCGTCTCTATCTCGATAACGCGGAAATATAATAGCGCCTTGCTCATCGTAGACTCTGATTTGACTCATGAGGCGTCGATCTTGACGATACATCTGCCTGACAGCTATCAAATCACCCACTCGCAGCGCATCGACCATCTCTTGACGTTGAATTAATAGACTCTCAATTTGTACGTCCATACGAGCCGTTAGCTCTTTTTCAGCCAGCCAGCGCTCCACCATAATGGATAACAGTGAGGTAATTAGTATCGTCAGTAATAGACTCAGGAATAAACGCCAAAACAGCGTGATTCACACTTTGAATTTCGGTGATTTGACGGACTTACTGGAAGTTTTTATCATTAGAGCACCAGTTGATAGCCTTTACCGCGCACCGCTTTTATTGGTTCGTCATGAAAAGGCTGAAGTTTCTTGCGCAGGCGAGACACGTGCACATCGAGGCTACGATCAAAGGGCTGTAACTCGCGCTGCAAGACATTCTCTGACAGCCATGCTTTGCTAACCACATCTCCTTTTTGCTTGAGCAGCGCCACGAGTAAGTCAAACTCTGTTCCCGTCACTTGTAGCGCCACACCATCTATTTCACAAACACGCTGATTTTGATCAAGATGCAAGCGGCTCTCTGGTAGCGGCGTATGCTCAGACGTGGTCGTGTTGGTACGCTTAATCACAGCATTGATACGCGCCAGTAGTTCGCGGGGGTTACAGGGCTTGGTGATATAATCGTCAGCGCCCAGCTCCAAACCAATAATACGATCAATCTCCTCACCCTTTGCCGTCAGCATAATCACAGGGATATCACTGATATTTGGCAGTTGCCGCAGCACACTTAGCCCATCTATTTTTGGCATCATGATATCGAGAACGAGCAAATCATAAGCGGAATCATCGTGCGCCACCGCTTTTAATCGCTGTATAACCGCCGCATCATCATGGACACAGTCGCAATGAATACCATGGTTGTGCAAATACTCTTGTAGTAACTGAGTCAATTCTTCGTCATCATCACCTATCAATATATTTGGCACACTCACCTCCTTTCCATGATTTTAATTGGCTTTTATTCATTTACTTGCCCATATTATCAGGCAAGCGCGTGTCAATTCGCTATAAACGTTACCTTTCTTAATACTTCATAAATGTTCGTAACCTTTAACTGCCGTAAGATAGCTTCTATCAACCGCAAGACCTGCACTTTTAAGATGACTAATCACAACGATTAATAGCGCTTAGAATGCGATGCTTGCAAGATAAGACTTTAGTGTTTACTTAACCAAACTCACTGTAATTAAAGGATGTCATCATGAAAAAATTAGGGGCTGTCCTAGATAACTAGTTCAAACCCTGTTTAACCCATTGTTTTAATTGT
>NZ_JAKDJE010000078.1 GCF_030454045.1 Psychrobacter sp.
CTAAAAAATAGTCGCTGTCAGTGCCATGGTCGAATGTTCAACACGCCCTAGTGTTTTACTCTTACTTGATGACAATCAATCCAAAATGAATAAATATCAGAAATATCTCTATCAATCGGCTGATAAGTCACCTACTTGTTAATTCATGATCGATAATAGCAGCTTAAATCGATGTTGGAACCCCTCAGTGTTAGGCTTTGTTAGGTGGTCGTGTAACGGGTTTGTTAACCGTGAAAATCTTTGTAAATTTATCAAAAACTGTGTGCGTTTTTTATAACGATAAGCGGCTGACTCATCAATAAATAGTATCTTTATAGGCTCCCATTTTGCGCAGCAGGATAAAGACAGGTTCATCAGACAGTGAGAGCTCATCTTCCTTTAAAAACCGCTGCTCAGACTCCATATTGTTATAAACTTTAATAAGAAGAAAATTACTATGAGAATGCCTGAACCGCGCTCATCGCGTCAGTTAAACCAATTGGCCACTCAGCTCCAAGGCGAAGCTGAAATCAGTGGTGTCAATGCGTCTGGGACGAAAATATCCAGCCGTGCCTTTGAGATGGTCACCGATTTTGAGCCAGCAGGCGATCAGCCGCAAGCCATCGAAAAACTGGTCAAAGGTATTGACTCTGGTATGGATGAACAGCTATTGCTAGGTGTGACGGGCTCTGGTAAGACTTATACCATGGCTAAGGTCATCTCTGAATGTCAGCGCCCAACCATCATCATGGCGCATAATAAGACCCTTGCCGCGCAGCTATATGGCGAGTTTAAGTCGTTTTTCCCGAACAATGCGGTTGAGTATTTTGTCAGTTACTATGACTACTATCAGCCAGAGGCCTATGTCGCTGCTAGCGATACCTTTATCGAAAAGGACAGCGCCATCAATGATCACATTGATCAGATGCGTCTGTCTGCCACTCGTGCACTACTTGAGCGTCGTGATGCGATTATCGTTGCATCGGTATCGTGTATTTATGGCTTGGGTGATCCAGAAAGTTATTTAAAAATGCTATTGCATGTGGTGGTTGGTGATCAGATAGATCGTACCGCAACTATTAAGCGTTTGGTCGAGATGCAGTACACCCGTAACGAGTTAGATTTTGGCCGTGGTACTTATCGTTTGCGTGGTGAACTGCTAGATATCTATCCTGCTGAGTCTGAGCAGCTGGCGGTACGTGTGCATTTGTTTGACAATGAAGTGGAGAAAATCACGTGGTTTGATCCGTTAACGGGCAAGACCGTACGCAGCGTGCCACGTATTACCATTTATCCAAAATCGCATTATGTGACGCCGCGCAACAAACTAGAGGCAGCCAGTGAAACCATACGCGCTGAGCTTGAGCCGCGTTTGGAGTATTTTCGTGAAAACAACAAGCTGATTGAAGCACAGCGTCTCAAAGAGCGTACCCAGTATGATCTTGAGATGATTCAGCAGCTTGGCTACTGTAATGGTATCGAAAACTACTCACAGCATCTCTCTGGTCGTCCATCAGGGGAAGCGCCGCCGACGTTGTTTGATTACATTCCAGAAGATGCTCTGCTGTTCCTCGATGAATCGCATGTCACTGTGTCTCAGATTGGTGCAATGTATAAAGGGGATAGATCACGCAAAGAGAACTTGGTCAACTATGGCTTTCGTCTGCCAAGTGCGATGAACAATCGCCCGATGAAGTTTGAAGAATGGGAGCGCATTAAGCCCAAAACCATTTATGTCAGTGCCACGCCAGCGCTGTATGAGCTTGAACATAGTGAGCAGGTGGTAGAGCAGGTTGTACGTCCAACGGGTTTGATTGACCCTGAGATCGAGATACGTCCGGTCTTGACACAGGTCGATGATGTGCTGTCTGAGATTACCAAACGCCGTGAAAAAGACGAGCGCGTATTGATTACCACCCTGACTAAGCGCATGTCAGAGGACTTGACCAGCTATCTAAAAGAATATGGTGTCAAGGTTGCCTATCTGCATTCAGATATCGACACGGTAGAGCGTATGGAGATCATTCATGAGCTACGTACTGGTAAGCATGATGTGTTGGTCGGCATCAACTTGCTGCGCGAAGGTTTGGATATGCCTGAGGTCTCATTGGTGGCGATATTCGACGCAGATAAAGAAGGGTTTTTGCGTTCTGAGCGTTCACTTATTCAGACCATTGGCCGTGCAGCACGTCATTTGAACGGCAAGGCCATTCTCTATGCAGACCGCATTACTCCAAGTATGCAAAAGGCGATAGATGAGACAGAACGTCGCCGCGACAAACAGATTGCTTTTAACCTTGAGCATAATATTACGCCAAAAGGCGCGCAGCGTAGCATCACTGATAAGATTGATACAGGCGAAAGCCTAGATGCCAATGACAATCAGGCCATCCCAGTCAAGAGCAATTTGCCTGATGTCGATATCAATATCTTGCGTAGTCCTGATTTATTGGCCAAAGAAATCAAACGTCTTGAGAAGCAAATGCAGCAAATGTCACGTGATTTGAAATTTGAAGAGGCGGCGAAGACCCGCGATAAAGTGCTGGAGCTTAAAGCACATTTGATCTGATTGTCTGTATTAAATAATATAAAAAATGGGGTGCTTACTGAGCACCTCATTTTTTTGGTCTATTCGATAGGAGGGCGCTGACAAAGATTGAAATAGAACCCAGTGCCACTTACCATATCGGTATCAATCTTATAATTCATACAGCATTCCAAAGCATTGGCTCATGATGGGTTCGGTAGTTTGCCATATGCAGCGGAGTTTTTGGAATCGACACAATTTAGACGTATTGTTTATGGTGCTTACCAATCAGCTAATAGAACTAAACTCCAATGAAAACTCACTTGGCATGTCGGATGCAGCCAAGCAAGCTGTGATCGATGCGTTGGACATCGGTTTTCGTTATCCAGATGATCAACGTGCGGCGCTGATTACTAAGGTCGCCGACATAAATGGAGTGGCAGAGCACCAAATCTCATTGGGCAGTGGCTCTAGTGAAAATATTCGCACAGTCATTCAAATGCTCAAGAACAAAGCAGAGGTGCTCAAATCATTTCGTGAACAAGGCTGGGTTTAATCACTATAAATAGGATAGTGTCATGATAAGATTTGAGGCAAGCTCTTTATTTTTACCAACATCAAACGCAGTTTTACATATCGCACCTTAAAAAATCGCTCTCTATCTTATAGGATAGCCGTATAAAGCATGATCTACTGAGCATATACATAAAAGCTTTATTACAGCAATAGAAGTAGGCATGCTCTTGTATTTTATAATTATAAAGTTAGGGATGTACTTATGTTTGATATCAAGTCGTTTTTTAAGCGGGAAGTAGAAAAAAAGCTTATCAACGTGGACGATTATATTTTTATGCCTGAGCGGGTAGAGATGGAGCTTGAAGGTGGGCAACTAAACTGTGTATTAAATAGTGATGGGCGTGTAGACATTTTTTATAGCAAGGAAGGGGTAACTGAGGTTGGTTCAGCGTCACGCAAGCATCCTTTTACCGCATTTGAAAAAGAGCTGTATCATGGTGTTTATGATGATGTTATTACCGAATTAGTAAAAGAGGTGGATAAAATTATTGATGGCTCCTCTAAGTATTTCCGGCGCAGCCAGACATTGCCTTTTACAGCTGCTCTATCCCAAAACCCAGCGGATTCAAACAAGTTTTAGGCAAATGCGATAACATAAGTAGATAGTATAAAGCGTCAAAAAAAGGGGTGTGCTATTGGTAGCGCACCCTTTTTTTTGTGACGTTTTTTATTTATTAATATTGTGCTCTATTTGACAAAACTGGCATAGCAGCTTTGAAGCGATTTGGCGACAACTCTAGTGACCAGTTGAGCGCGATACTGAGAATCGATAGCGGCATTACCCAATTCAACGATGGTCACTTGCTGCGGGGCTTGCTCACTCACGCAACCACAAACGTTACTTTTGACAGACTCTTGCTGCGCTTCCGTCATGGCGACGCTTGCAACACGCCAAGCGGTTTGTTTTTCAATTTGGCTACGGCATTGGTTGTCGATCGCCGCTCTAAAGACATTCATGCCAATCTCATTTGCGGTACCAATTGCTGTGCCTGTGCCGTTATTTGTAGCACCTGTCGTGGTGCAGCCTGCTAGCGCGACAGTAGCCAGCATAACGGTCGATGCCAAAAGTTTTTTCATAAGTGAATCCTTGACAGTGTTTGATAATCTCTAAAGTGGTATATTATCAGTAAAATATAGTAATGGCATCATTAACCCGTCGCCTGAGACAGTCTACAATGCGCTTACTCACAAAAAAGCCAGCTAAAAAATCTCATAGCTGGCTTTGTAGATATGGCGTTGCCTAATTTCTATTAAACATTTTTACCATGTTGTTTTTGCTGAATGTCTTTGGCAAGCTTATAGCATTCGTTGATATGGTCAGTAGCGATTTTCTTAAAAATCGTATAACCCATGGTTGCAGCAACCAGTTGACCGCCTAATGGGACAAATTTGGTGACTTGTTTTGCGGCGATACGACCACCAAAGCCTTGAATGGTTTTCTTAACGATACCACGTGTCGCCATCAGCCCTGCAAAATCGACGGTACGGTCTTTAACCGCGCTCCAATGCACTTCGCGTGATTCTAGGTTAATGGCTGATTGACGGTCTTCGATCAAACCAAAACGTTCGCTAATCTCAGGAAGCAATTGCGTCAGCATACCAGCATCAACCGCCACATCAAAGAACGGTACAGGAACGATGGCAACACCAGCAGAAACTCTGGCACGTTTTTTGACCATACCAAGGCATTCTTTTTTGACTTGATCAAGATCTAAGCTAGGATCAATCGTATTTGGTAATTTTTCAGCAGCTGGTGTGGTTTTCATAAAGTATCCTTATAAATAGTTAAAATATTGATGATGTAACCGTCAATAATTAGCCAGTCTCTCAGTTGTTTACTATTCTATGGATTTATAGGCGTCATACAATCATTGCTTTGTAGCAAAATGCAGAAAACTACGGTCACTATGCATCCTTTTTGTAAATGAAGAGCCACATGCGATACGTGTTCACTGAATAAATCCTTTTTCCAAATTACCATTTAAGCCAACATCTTTGGTAAATAAATGCAATATTAGCTAGTGTACAGAGACGCTATAAATTGTCGTTGTGACCCTGCCTTAAAGGCAGTAAAATACGCTCATGCTAAATTTAACCCCCCGTACTACCAGCACTCGTATTGACGAGCTGCCCGCCGCGTTGCAACCACTTGCCGCCCAATCATTGACGCTTGCTCGCTTATATGCAGGTCGAGGTATCACTGCACCTGATGAGCTGGAGACTGGTTTGTCTGGCCTGTTGCCTGCTGACATGCTGCACGGTATCACTGAAGCCGTGCGTCTATTGGATATGGCGATTGATGACGGTCAGCGTATCCTGATCGTTGGTGATTTTGACTGTGATGGTGCAACCAGTACCGCGCTGATGATGCGCGCACTCACCAAGATGGGCGCTGTGGTTGATTTTTTGGTGCCGGATCGCTTCAAATACGGTTACGGTCTCACGCCAGAGATTGTTGAGTTAGGTATAAAGACCTACCAGCCAGACTTAATAGTGACGGTTGATAATGGCATCTCCAGTCATGAAGGTGTGGCGCGCGCACAAGCTAATGGTATAACGGTAATTATCACGGACCACCATCTCACGACCAAAGAAACACCACCTGCTGAAGCGGTCGTCAATCCCAATCAACTTGATTGCAATTTCACCAGTAAAGCACTGGTCGGGGTAGGGGTCGCGTTTTATGTGCTCGGACGATTGGCAAAGCTGCGCCGCGACGCTGGCAAGTCTACCGTGCAAGTCAGTCAGTGTTTAGACTTGGTCGCACTTGGTACGATCGCAGATGTCGGCGTACTCGATAAAAACAATCGTATCTTGGTCCATCACGGGCTATCTGCTATTCGTCAAGGTCGCTGCTGTATGGGTATATTGGCGCTACTTGAGCAAGCAGGCCGCGACCCCAAGCAATTGCATGCGCAGGATTTTGGTTTTGTCTTAGGGCCACGTATCAATGCGGCTGGGCGTATGGATAACATGCGTATCGGGATTGAGTGCCTGTTGACTGAAGACTGGCAGACCGCCCAGCGATTGGCGCAAGAACTTGAGCAGCTAAACCGTACACGCCGTCATGTAGAAGGCGAGATGCGTGCGCAGGCAGATAGTATTGTACAGACATTGGCTACTGAAACTGATATTGAGATCGATGAAAGTACAAGCGACAGTGGCGATGACCTCATTACTCAAGACGTCACTATTCATAAAACAAGCCATACAGACACTCGTAGTATCATCCTGTATCAAGATGATTGGCATCAAGGAGTGATTGGTATTGTCGCTGGACGTTTAAAAGAAAGTCATTACCTACCTAGCATTGTCTTTGCGCCAGCAGATACGGAGCAGACTGGTGAAGACGATGCGATTAAGGGATCAGCACGATCGATCGCTGGCGTGCATATTCGTGATGCGATTGAGCAGGTTGCCGAGCGTCAGCCTGATCTCATCAGTCATTTCGGTGGACATGCGATGGCAGCAGGTCTGACCCTCAAGCGTCGCAATTTTGACGCATTTGTCGACGCCTTTAATGAGGTGATGGCACAAATGGATGATGACGTATTTGCAGAGCAGAAACTCACTGATGGACCTTTGCAGGCAAATGACTTTAGCCTATGGTTCGCTGAGCATTTAGCCGATGCCAGCATTTGGGGTCATGGATTTGCACCGCCGATATTTGACGGTGTGTTTGAGGTATTGAGTTTTAAGATATTAAAAGACAAGCATCTTAAACTATCGCTGCGTTATCCAGACGTCCAATATCCAATCGAGGCAATCTGTTTTAACTTTGACAATGACGCTTGGGATTACCGTGCCAAAAAAGTGCATTTACTATTTCAGCTAGATATCAATGAATGGAATGGCAAACAGAGCTTGCAGCTGATGGTAAAAGACTTGGCTGTGGTAGAGCAGGGTTAAGGCTTGAATGCTATCAGCACAGTCAAGTTTGAGTGTGCTGATACTATTTGCTACTTTTTAACTTAACATCAGTACTTCCACTCAAGAGTGGGGAACTGCCAATCATAACGAATAGCCAGCATACGCAAGGTGAAAATCGTACTCATTGCAGAAATATCAGCAATCCAATCAGCAACGCCTAAGTTTTTTAGAGCAAAATATAGAATACCCCCAGTTAACGCCGCAGTGATATAAATCTCTTGCTGCAATACCAGTGGAATCTCATTACAAATCATATCGCGAATGATGCCACCAACGATGATGGTGATCACGCCCAATAACAGTGCTACTGGTACATTGGTACCCATGCTATCAGCGACCTTGATACCTATAAGCGTAAAGGCGGATAGACCGATGGTATCGGAGAGCTTAAGAAACTTATCAACGCGTCTTGAATTTGGATGGAAAAATATCTGCATCACAAGCGAAGAGAGCGTAATGAGCGTCAGATAGCTCATATCTACCATCCAAAACAAAGGATGACGATCCAAAATCACATCGCGTACGGTGCCGCCACCGATGGCTGTGACAATAGACACCAGCAAGCAACCAAAGACGTCAAAATTCTTGTGCTTAGCCAGTATGGTACCCGAAATACTACAAGCCACGATGCCAATCATATCAAAAAAATAGATCAAAGAGCGCGGATCAAAAGTCGTGATTAGGACAGCAGGATCCAATACGATAGCCAACATAAGCCATTCTCACTATTTTTAATTATCATTTGTCATGTCTAGAGCAATCAATCTACCAAGTAGCTGATTAAGCAATCAGACGAATAGAGGGTAGATGCCAGTCGAATCTAAGCGCCAGCATACGCACGGCAAAAATGACAAAGAGCATAATAAACTCATTGATACCAGCGCTGACACCCACATACTGCAGGCACAAATATGTCACAGATCCTGCGATACTGGCTGTGATATAAATCTCGCGCTGCAATACTAATGGTATCTCATTGCAGATAATATCGCGTAGCATCCCACCAATAATGGCCGTCCAAACGCCCATCATAATAGCGATGAGCGGAGACATATCTTGGGTCAATGCAACCTTAAAACCAATCACACTAAAGGCTGCAAGGCCAATAGCGTCAAAAAGCTTAAGGGCATTGTCGATCTTATGATAGAGATGAAAGAATATTTGGAGAATAAGAGACGTTACAGTGATCACGATCACATAGTTAAGATCAGTCATCCAGAACAATGGGTGACGATCTAGCGCCATGTCACGTAGCGTACCACCGCCAATCGCGTTGACCATCGAGACCAATATACAACCAGCAATATCAAAGCCTTTGTGCTGAGCGAGTAAGGTGCCTGCAATCGCGCAGGCGATGATACCCACCATGT
Organism: Psychrobacter sp.; assembly: GCF_030454045.1. GTDB lineage: Bacteria > Pseudomonadota > Gammaproteobacteria > Pseudomonadales > Moraxellaceae > Psychrobacter. The sequence continues at coordinate 8,383 of NZ_JAKDJE010000078.1, forward strand.
CTAATAAATATAATAAGATATCAGGAAAAATTAAATCATTAACCATGGTTATATTGCCAAATATTGAACATCAAAATGATGGAGTTTTTGTTTTGAATAATGAATTTTTGGCTGATGTAAAAAACTCAGCGCATCGTTAGAGCGTCATTTAGCCATCTTTTGCAAACAAGATTAACCCGATAATAATCAGTACAATACCGATCAAACCCATTGCCGACGGTAGCGGATTGCCCAACAAAATCATCCCTCCGATCAAGGCAAAAATGATCTCACTGGCTTGGGTTGAGTCCACACCAGCCACTTCACTTGAAGTTACCGCCTGCTCACGCGCATACAAGAACAGACTGGTCGCAGCCACCCCTGATAACAAAGCAACCAGCAAGGTATTGAATACCTGACCGCTGCCTGGCAACTCAGGGCGTACTACCAACCCTAAGACAACCCAGAACGGGAAACTCCCGACGGTCATTAGCCAAACTTTGTTAAAGGCGTTTTGTAGTAAATCCGTCTCAATAACAGGGATACGTCCGATGAGCGCTTGTAGCGTAGAGGTATTTGCCGTAGCGTGGCTGGCATTATGCGTATCAGCAGTATCATGCGCGCTGGCCAATAATGCTGTCTCAGCGCGCATGGGCTGAGAATGCGGCTCACTGTCTTGAAGTTTGGCCTTGTGCTGCTTGGCATTATAAGATGCCTGCCAAACCAACTGATTGCCAATAGGGTAACTAAATGCGGCGATCAGTGCTGGTAGCGCGCCATACAGCAGCATCTGTGTCAGCGGTATCGTATTGGCGTCGCTAGGCGCGTGTAGACCTTCACTGACATTGACCAATACCACACCAATAAAAACAATCAGGGCATAAACGATGAATTTTTTGTCAAAGCGTTGCCCAAATGCCAGCAAAACCAGTAAACTGGTGACCACCGTAAACATAAAGGTCGCTGCCACGACCCAGCCGCTGGCATGGTCACCTGCATAACAGATACCGGTATAAAATACGCCAAAACCAATGCCACCGGTAATGCACCAAAATCCCACGTGTTGACGAAAAATCGTCCATAGCTCACCGATCCGTCCTACGCCATGCTGAATCGCAATCATCGCCGTGAGTAGCAATAGCATGAATACATAACGCAAGCTTGCTGACCAAAACCAATGTCCACCAGCGGCGCTCATCAGCTCATTTAGTACAAACGTTGAGCTAAAAAATGCACCTGATAGTAACCCTAGTAAAATCAGCCGAATCATGTTTCCTTTTTGAAAGTACGTGCCTGTATATGGATTTGTATTTGTATTTATTGTTCTAAATGGATGTTCTATCAGTGACTAGCGTATGGTTTGTCTTTTTATTTGCCTTTGGCATCTGCCCAAATAATTTTGTGTAGTTGCAGCTGAAAACGAACAGGTAGGGCATCTGCCAATATCCATTCAGCAAGCTCTCTTGCCAACACAGGCACGTCAGGGCTAAGCGCTTCATCAATATCGTCTGCCACATTGAACATTGGCGAAAACCAAACGGTGCCGACCAGTTTATTTAGCTGATGCTGGTTCAACGTTTCTTTTGCCCAGTCGTAATCTGTGCGATTCATGATGACAAACTTGATTTGGTCGTGCTCGGTGAGATGATCGAGATTTGACCAGAGGTTTTTGTCCACTTCGCCCGAGCTTGGCGTTTTGAGATCCATCACTTTGCTGACGGCTGGTGGTACGTTTTGTACCGAGAGCGCGCCTGCGGTTTCAAGGGATATTTCATAGCCATCGCTGAGCAGACGTTTCATCAACTCAATCGCATTTGGCTGTGCTAATGGCTCACCACCAGTCAGGCAAATACGCTTACATGGATAGTTTTTGATCGTGTCTATGATGGTATCTAATGATTGGCGCTCGCCGCCTGTAAAAGCATATTCGGTATCGCAATATACGCAGCGCAGCGGACAACCTGTTAGGCGTACAAATATCGTCGGTAGGCCTGACGTCAGCGCCTCACCTTGCAAGGAATAAAAAATCTCAGTCAAACGTAACCCTGCTTCAGGGTCGGTGACGGGGATAGCAGCGGTGCGCAACAGTGATTCACTCATAATATGTCAAATACAGTTGAAGGTTGATAAGGCGATCAAGCGGTTATCAATCGTAATAAAGAAGAAGGTAGGTTGTGGTATTTGTCGTTTTATGTTTGGATAAAACAAAACCAAAAAACGGATTATAACGCAACACTCTGTATTAAGGTGCAAAAAAGACGCTGAAGTTTTCTTCAGCGTCTTTAGTAACTATGATTTATCGATGTCCGTACCGTTCGGGTACGAGGCTATAAATATTAAAAATACTAGTCTAAACGTAATAGCTCATTCACAGCGGTTTTAGCACGCGTTTGCGCGTCTACTTTTTTTACGATGATAGCAGCGTACAAGCTGTGTGTGCCGTCTTCTGATGGCAAGCTGCCTGGTACGACAACAGAGCCGGCTGGTACACGGCCGCGATGGATCTCGCCCGTCTCACGGTCATAGATGCGTGTAGATTGACCGATATAGACACCCATAGAGATGACAGCGCCTTCTTCGACGATCACGCCTTCAACGATTTCAGAGCGCGCACCGATAAAGCAGTTGTCTTCGATGATGGTTGGGTTGGCTTGTAATGGCTCTAAAACACCGCCAATACCAACGCCACCTGATAGATGCACGTTTTTGCCGATTTGCGCACATGAACCCACGGTCGCCCACGTATCAACCATCGCGCCTTGATCGACATACGCACCGATGTTGACGTATGATGGCATGAGTACCGCACCTGCTGCGATATATGAACCTTTGCGAGCAACGGCTGGTGGTACCACACGGACGCCTGCTTCTTTGAACTGTGCTTCAGTCCAGTTAGCAAATTTCGTTGGCACTTTGTCATAGAACTGCACATGCTCGCCCGCTGCTTGAACGTAGTTGTCGTTCAAACGGAAAGATAGCAGTACTGCTTTTTTGGCCCACTGATTGACGACCCATTCGCCATCTTTCTTTTCGGCAACGCGTAGGCTGCCATTATCTAGCTGCTCGAGTACTTGCTCAATCGCGTCGCGCACGTCTTGTGGCATGTTGCTTGGGCTGTATTCGTTGCGGTTTTCAAAAGCTTGTTCGATGGTTTGTTGTAATGACATAAAAGTTCCTAAAATAAGTAAAAGGGAGAGGTGACTCGTATTTATAGTGACATAACTTGGGCGGACCCGCTTAAAATACAATACTTGTAAAATATGGACGATTGTACAAGATAGCTGGGCCAAAAAACTTGTTTGCCATATTGTCGCTAATTTGACCACTTTTAGCAAACAAGTTCAGTATTTCATTGTGGCAGTGCTTGAGGAAAAGCGCTCACAAGACTGCTCAAGATGAATTGTTTATCGTGCTTTAAGCGTCTGGTGCAATGTTTTTTATCCACGCTAAAATGTCTTGATAAACCGTTTGATTGTCTGTCTCGTGTAATACTTCATGGCGCATATTGGGATACAGTTGAATGTCAACATGGTTAAATTTTTGTTTATGTAGGCGTTTGACCACGCGGCGAATACCGCGTCCCATGTTACCAATAGGATCATCTTCACCGCTGATAAATAGCATTGGGAAGTTTTTGGCAATGGTGGTGGCCCAGCCTTTATTTAGTCCAGTATCCATCAAAGTAAACAATGTCATAAAGCCATTATTGGTAAAGTCAAAACCAGTCTTTGGATCAGCTTCATAGGCTTCAATATTTGCAGTATTTTCACTCAACCAAGCAAACTTCGATGATGCGGTGCGATCCTTTAGTTGACTGTTCAATACCTTATTCATGGTGTTGGCAAGGACGGTGTTTGGCTGTCTTGGCGCGATTTTTGCCAGCACTTTATTGATAGGTAGCAAAACTTTGGTCAATGGATTGACGTCTGCTGAACCCATCAATATTGCGCCTGCAAAATTATGCGCATGATGTTTGAGCACGTTACGTACAATAAACGAGCCCATGGAGTGGCCCATCACAAAATGCGGTACATCGGGGTGACGGGCTTTTAGGCTGTCTGCCATGGCAATTACATCTTTTAGCAGCGACTGCACGGGATGCTCTTCACCAAAAAACCCCAAATCTGCTTCGGTTTTGATGGTCTGTCCATGACCAAGGTGGTCATAGGTTGCCACAGCGATGCCATGATCTGCCAAGAACTGTGCAAAATCTGCATAGCGACCACTGTGCTCTGCCATCCCATGCACAATCAATAGCGTCGCGCTGATGGCAACATTTTTGTCACTTGGCTCAAAAAAGTTGTGGTGTAAGTAGTGAGTGTTGTCGGAGGAGAGAATGTTGTCATTACTGGTATCGAGAGTGTTACTCATATAAGCTTCCTTGACAGGTTTTAATGGTCTATAGTCAATCCACTATAAAAGCGTTACAGCGTTAACCTCGCTTGAAGTATGACATATACATCTGCACTCGGTTGCCTTGTACCGCTCTTAAATTGGATCAACTATATATTTTTTATGGATCGTTATTTCAAAAATGTCGATCAGTTAGGTGGCGTCGTTATGATTTTGTTTTACTAGGCGCTGATTGGTCGACCATTTTACCTTATTTTTTTGTGTTACGTGACAGGGTAATAAAATCTATATTTGCTAGCAGCATTTAATGACAGAAATGAGTGTGATCAATATTATCTAAGCCACTTATACCATCGACCCGATCATCAGGGTCGTCTATCAGACATACCTTATTTGTAAGAAGCTTTTTGTGCTACTTATTATGATAGGCACTAGGGCGTGTTCCTTATTCAAACGTTTATCACTATTTTTAACATATAGTCAGTTCAAAATAAAAGTGTTATGGTTAGGACAAACACCATAAAACAATTTGGATAAGTCGTTTTCCATCCACCCTTGGCGTAGAAACTTCACCTGAGCCCATTTCTTTTCGATAGGGTTTAGGTCTG
>NZ_JAKDJE010000125.1 GCF_030454045.1 Psychrobacter sp.
CGCCTAAAAAATAGTCGCTGTCAGTGCCATGGTCGAATGTTCAACACGCCCTAATCTTAGACAGGAACTCATCTTACCTAATCTCACAATCGCTGTCATTATTTACACCACTTCTTTATGATGTAATAATAAACCAACTATTTTTTACTTCTCATCAAGTCAGGCTAACCACCAGCACTTTTTGGTCGTGTTAAGATCAGAGACCAACCATGCACAATGATAACAATATAGAAGTATTACGAGCGCGTGTTATCGCCGCAAGTCCACACCTTAGTGTCACTGAAGATAATCCTCAATGGTGGCTGCTTGGGACTTCTGGCTGTCATTTGTGCGATATCGCCGAACAAATCATCGCACAGTTTCAGGCGGTGCAACCGGTTACTTACCAGTATGTCGATATTGCAGACTTTGATGAGGCGCTTATAATGGAATTTGCCACGTCTATCCCTGTGATTTTGACCCCATCACAGCGATTAAATTATCCGTTTTCGGTGATGGATTTGCAGCAACTGCTTACGTCATAACATCAAACCGTCTATACATTATTTGTAGTGAGGACCCTATGCTAAATCTAGAAAAAATGACAGAGATTGAAGATCTGCGCCGTGTCGCTGAGCGCAAAGTACCACGTATGTTCTACGACTATGTGGATTCAGGCTCGTGGACTGAGACGACTTATCGCAATAACGAAACTGACTTTGATCGTATCAAGTTGCGCCAGCGAGTATTGGTCGATATGGATAACCGCAGTCTGGCAACGAGTATGATCGGTGAGCCAGTCAAGATGCCTGTAGCCATCGCCCCAACGGGGTTTACCGGCATGATGTGGGCAGATGGTGAGATACATGCCGCACGCGCCGCTGAAAAATTCGGCGTGCCCTTTTCACTATCGACCATGAGCATTTGCTCTATCGAAGATGTCGCCGCTCATACTAGTAAGCCGTTTTGGTTTCAGCTGTACGTGATGCGCGATCAAGACTTTATGGCCAATCTGATTCGCCGTGCCAAAGAGGCCAATTGCTCAGCACTTATCTTGACCGCCGACTTACAAGTGCTTGGACAACGTCACAAAGACATCAAAAATGGTCTATCCGCACCGCCTAAGCCAACACTAAGCAATATGATCAACCTCATGACCAAGCCGCAATGGTGTATGAATATGCTAGGCACCAAACGTCGCACGTTTGGTAATATCGTCGGTCATGCACAAAATGTTGAGGATCTGTCATCACTCTCTGCTTGGACGGCAGAGCAATTCGATCCGCGTCTGAGCTGGGACGATGTGGCGCGTATCAAAGACATGTGGGGCAGTAAACTTATCATAAAAGGTATCATGGAGCCTGAAGATGCTATTATGGCGGCTCGCAGTGGCGCGGATGCCCTAGTCGTCTCAAACCATGGCGGTCGTCAATTGGATGGCGCGTTATCTTCTATCTCTGCCCTCGCAGACATCGTACAGGCAGTACAAGCCGAAAACAGCGATATCGAGGTATGGCTAGACAGTGGCGTTCGCTCTGGTCAAGATGTACTAAAAGCCATTGCACTAGGGGCGAAAGGCACGATGATCGGTCGCGCTTTTCTCTACGGATTGGGAGCGTATGGTGAAGACGGTGTGCGCCGCGCGCTTGAGATTATCTATAAAGAGTGTGATATATCTATGGCATTCTGTGGTCATACCGATATCAATACTGTCACGGATAATATCTTGGTAAAAGGCACGTATGAAAACCTCAAAGTGGGTCGTTTTTAGAGCGGCTGATTGTAGAACAATCAACGTTTAAAACTGGCTATACATAACATAATTTGCTCATACCCTTTATACTGTCTCTATAACATTTTGATGACAGTTAGGCTTTATGACCATTCAACAATTATTAAAAACAGCGCCCGTCACTACCCTGCTATTAGCCAGCTTTATCGGGCTATTTGTCATGCAGCTAGTCACGGGCGTCGATGCCAATAACCCGTCAACTGAAGAGTTAGTTAAATGGGGTGCCAACGCCTTACCCTTAACGATGATGGATGACCCATGGCGCTTGGCCAGTAGTGCGTTTTTGCACATTGGTCTCATGCATCTACTATTTAATGGCTTTGCCATGTATTTTTTTGGGCAGATTGCCGAGCCGATGTTTGGCTCAGCCAAGTTTTTGGCATTGTTTTTGTTGGCAGCCATCGGTGGCAACTTGCTCAATAACTATGTCACTTGGCACAGTATTTTGGATGGAACAGGACAGCCCGGCCTATCAGCGGGAGCTTCTGGTGGTATCATGGGTATCGGTGCGGCGTTACTGATCGCTGCCCTGTTTAAAATATCGGTCAATGGCATGATACTCAATCTCAAGAGCTTGATCATCATCATGGCGATCAACTTGGTTTATGGCTTTGCCGTACCGGGTATCGATAATGCCGGTCACATCGGCGGCGCGATTACTGGCTTGCTTATTGCCTTGCCTATTGCTCTCGTTTATCGTAAGCGAGAGCTAGCACAGCAAGCAGCTATGGCGCAAGCTCAGCAAGCTTATCAAAACGCGGTCCAAGCGAGCTATGCAAGCAATCATCAGCCAAGCTATCAAACGAGCTTACGCGATAATCAGCGCGGTAATCCGCCGCTTACCAATATATTTGCTGATAATAATATCCAAACCTCTGTAGACTTAAACAACACCGCAGATACTGCCGACTTCGACCAAAGTGGTGGCTATATAAATAACTACCCCACTTATATTGATCCCAAGAAATTTGCGCCAGAGCCTGTTAATGTGAGCCTAATCTGGCAACTATTGCCATGGCTTGCGATGCTGATTATTAGTATTGGCTTTGTCTGGTGGTGGCAAGATATTCATCAGCAAATCCTACAAGTGCTAAAAGCCATTGAGTAAATGCGCGTACTTATCTATCATTGCTAAATAACTACCAATAACAGCCGAGTTATTTAGACTAATTATTCGCTTTTTGCTCGTTTTTTACCTGATCTTATTATCCCGTTATTTCTACTCACCCACGAGACCCAATTATGTTAAAACTTGCAGCGCAACCTCACTTCTCTACGCGAGCCGTGCTGAGCACATTAACCGCTACGGCATTACTCAGTGTGTCTAGCATGTCTAGCGCCATCCCATTTCTTAATAAAAACCTACCGACTGACAAAGATGCCGAATTAAGTGTCGGGGTCAATGTCATGGCGGTCAAATCAGCCTATGATCTCGAAGACAGCACTGAAGTGCGTGTGCTGCCGGGCATTTTTTATGATAATAATAGGATCTATGCGCGCGGTGCTCAAGCGGGTGCGTACTTAATCAATGATGGTGTCAATCAGCTGTCTGCTTACGCGCAGCTCGCAGGAAACTCGTTTGATCCTGATGATGCTAATGGTGCCCTGCAAGGTCTCGATGAGCGCAAACTATCCGCAGAAGCAGGTATAAGCTACCAGCGTCGCACGCCTATCGGTGCGTTTCGTGGTCAGTTTGCGACCGATGTGTTGGACGAAAGTGGCGGTAATACTGGTCGCTTAACTTACCTTGCCAAGATCACGAGAAACAAGCTGACGGTCTATCCAAGCATCGGCTTTGAGTATCATGATGCGGCCTACAATGAATACTACTATGGCGTCAGTGAAGAAGAGTCAGCGGAAACGGGCGTTGCCGCTTATAAATCTAACTCAAGCTTAAATCCGTATGTCAGCGTTAGTGCCAACTACGACTTTAACGATAAATGGGCAGGATTTGCCAATCAAAGCGTGAGCTATGTGCCCAACGAGCAATATGACAGCCCAATGGTCGACTCACGTACGGAAGCGTCGACCACGCTTGGTTTGCTTTATAAGTTTTAGGTATTTAGGAAGTTTGGTGTGAAAGATCTGGGCATCTTGTCCAGATCTTTCACTTTAAAATTAGTGTGTTAATAGTTGAGAAATAAAGAATGACTCCTGAAAGCTTTGAAGGCCATGTCCTATTTCAACGATTAAACTCTATTGAAGAAATCCTCTCTACTGAAGATAGTAAAAGTAAGATAAGTATAGAGAAACTCTCTTTTTTGCAAACTACTTTTTCGTTTATAAACCAAAGAATAAATTTAACTCTTCCTGAATTAGTCCAAATAGCTGAAATGGATGGATTAGACCTCTTGCAAAAGTCATAGGTTAAGCTCGGAATTAATGATACCAGCAAA
>NZ_JAKDJE010000126.1 GCF_030454045.1 Psychrobacter sp.
TGTGTAACTATTATTTAGATTGTAGAAGTACTTACACGAAATTTAGGAAAGGCTCTAAAACTAGGGTGTGAGCTATGCTGAAGAAACCGTACAACTAAACTTGGTAAACTAAGCGTATTGACAGGAGTTTACCATGACCAAGAAAGTAAGAACCTACAGTAACGAATTTAAAGCTGAAGCTGTCAAGAAGATAGCAGATAATAATGGCAATATCTCAGCTACTGCAAAGCAGTTAGGTATTGCCATGCAAACGCTATCAAACTGGCATAACAAAGCCAATCAAGGCAAGCTTGTTGGCACAGAGCAATATGATCCTGACCTTATGAGTGCTCTTCAAGAAATAAAGCAGCTCAAGCGTCAGCTCAAAGTGGCTGAAGAGGAGCGCGAGATTCTAAAAAAGGCGACCGCGTACTTCGCGAAAAACAGCCCGTAAAGTACGCTTTTATCAAAGACAATCGTCAGATATTTAGCACCACTACTATGTGCCGTGTATTAAGCGTTAAGCCCTCAAGCTACTACGATTGGCTAAGTCGTGACATCAGCGAACAGCAGGTACACCGCAATCAGTGCGAGCTACTAGTTAAAGCCGCTCACAGTGAAATGAAAGAACGTTATGGCGTAGATCGATTGCATGCTCATCTAAGCAAACAAGGCCACAACATTAGCCTGTATATGGTAAGAAGCATCAAAGAGGAACACGGCATCAAATGCCGTCGTCATAAGCGCTTTAAAGTCACTACTGACTCAAACCACAACAAGCTGGTCTATGACAATGTTTTAGATCAGAGGTTTGACGCTAAGCGTCCTAACGAAGCATGGGTCAGCGACATTACCTATATCTGGACTGCTGAGGGCTGGTTATATTTAGCTGGAGTGAAAGATTTATACACCAAAGAGCTTGTCGGCTACGCTATCAATAAGCGCATGACCGCTGATTTAGTATGCCGTGCACTCAATATGGCAATCAAGAACAAACGACCTACTCAAGGACTGATTGTTCATTCAGATAGAGGTAGCCAATATTGTAGCCATGCGTACCATAAGATTATCGAGCAGCATAAGTTTACAGGCTCAATGAGCGGCAAAGGTAATTGCTATGACAACGCACCTATAGAAAGCTTCTGGGGCACATTAAAGAATGAGCTGGTATATCATCAGGACTATAAAACAAGGTTCACAGCCATCAATGATATTATCAGTTATATCGAGCTGTACTACAATCAGACGAGGATTCAAAAGGGTTTGGGCTATCAATCGCCAAGACAGGTGTGGTTTGATTATTATCGTCAAGCTGCGTAATTAAAATCTCCCAAGTTTATGTATACGGATTTGACGGCAGGGGTCAATAGTTTAAAACTTTTATATTTACGTGCGTTAGGACGTTACCTAGAAAAAATAAAAAACTTACACTGATTAAATTATTATGATTAAGTTTACTATTACCCTCGTCTTCTAAGTGTGGTTAGACCTTTGCCAAAATAGCTTAGTAGTAATAACAAGGTTATTATTATCAAGATAGGATAATTTCCCATAAGCATAAAGGGCGTGTTACCAACCCGTGCCTGTATCTCACCACGTAGTACAGTACGCTCAAACTGCGGTGCGCGTTTTACAATACGACCTTTATGGTTAATGATAGCGGTAACACCAGTATTGGTCGCTCGAATAAACCAGCGCCCGTTCTCAAGCGCGCGCATTTGTACCATTTGCAAATGTTGCAATGGTCCTGCTGAAGTGCCAAACCAGGCATCGTTAGAGACGGTCAACAAAAATTCAGTATCGATAGCATTTTTACGCGTGGTATCTGGATAAGCTACCTCATAACAGATAGCCGTCCCTATATTGTGTCCACGCACCTTTAGAGGTGACTGCTGATCACTACCACGACTATAGCTCTTAATATCCTGACTACCGGCCAAACTTGGGAAAATATCGAGCACGCCTTCAAATGGAATATACTCTCCAAAAGGCACTAGACGCTGCTTCTTGTATAGGCCTTCCGCTTCTACACCTCGAGCAATCACGCTATTGTAAAATGGGGGATACTTATCCGTACTGGCATTGAATGCCGCTTTATCCTTATAAGGGATACCAGTTATCCATGTCGTATTGGTCGCATTAGCCATTTCTATCATTTCACTAATAAAGCCCGCAGCCTCATCCTGAAACATAGGAATAGATGATTCAGGCCACACCACAACATCACGTCCCCACTCAGTGCGTGTTAACTTCGCATAAATCTTTAGCGTTTCTACTTGATACTTAGTCAGCCACTTTATATCTTGTGAAATATTACCTTGAATCAATGACACTGACAGATCAGGTGTGCCCTTAGGTTTTGTCCATTGCGGATTGACCAGCCATAATGATGTGCTAATGGCTAATAACAGTACAGAAACGATGGCATAACTACTGCGCCGAAGCAGTAGCTCTACTAAACTTGCAGCCAATAGTATGGCAACAAAAGAGACGGCAAAAACACCAGCAACGGGTGCTAAGGACGATAACCAATACTCTTCAGTAAATGCATAACCAACAAACAGCCACGGAAAGCCTGTGAATAACCAAGTTTTTAACCATTCTTGTAGCACCCAAAGAGCAGCAAATGAAAAGGGTTGTTTGCCTACCATACGGTTAAAGGCTAGTGCTAAAAATCCATGAAACAGTCCCATACCGAGACCCATCAATCCAATCATAATCAATGCGAGCCACGTTGGAGTATCGCTATAATCATGGATAGCTGTATAGAGCCAAAAGCCGCCGACGCACCATAGCCCCATACCGTAAGCTTCACCGATAATAAAAGCGCGACGACCACTCATATTTGGCACCAACAGCGCATATAAAATCGCTGGTGACACTATTGCTAGCGGCCAGAACCCATAAGGCGATAATGCAAATAAAAAAATAGCCCCTGCAAGCCATGCTGCTACTAGCGTAAGCCATAGCGGTAATTGATTTAAGTGAGTACTCAAACGCTTTTGTAGATTAATAGTAGACAGGCGCATCGCAAATTATCCAAAATTATGAGCCTTGAATTTTTAATCAAAATCCAAAACTTAGATAGAGCCGTTAATACTACAGGCAGTATTTTAAAATAAAAACTGCTTATGATACCAGCCTGCACTGCTCAATGGATGAATTTACGTACTCCGTTTAATGGGTTATTATGCTACATTACCAAACGATATGAAGTGTTACTTGATCTTCTATAGCTCACAATATCTACAGTACATGAGAAAGCACTATGCCCCCCTTAAAAATAAAATCCAGTCTTATATGCAATCGTTATCTGTCTAAGGGGTTGCGTAGTACGTTATTATTACTGGCTGCCTCATCACTATTTGCTTGTAGCCAACCGAGTAGTGGCGTATCTGATGCAAGCACAACATCGGCATCAACTGAAGATGTTTTGGCTGTTCCAAAGACAGCTGAACCAAACGTTATAAATAATTCTATGATGACATCAGTAAGTAAACCAGACTTACTAAAAAACGTATCAGCCACTGTCTATAAAGATGCCAATTGCGGCTGCTGTAAAGAATGGATAAGTCATGCAGAAGATAATGGTCTAAGTGCAACCGCGCAAGATGTTGCGGACTTAGCCGTATTTAAAGAGCGCTACAGCGTTCCAAATGAAATGCGTTCTTGCCATACTGTAGTCACTACGGATGGTTACGTCTTTGAAGGTCATGTACCCGCTAAATATATGGCGCAGTTTTTAGAAAATCCGCCAGTACAAGCTATGGGTCTTGCCGTACCTGGCATGCCTATTGGTAGCCCAGGTATGGAGTATCAAAATAAATTCATGCCCTATCAGGTTATGCAGCTCAATAAAGACGGGACAACCCAAGTTTATGCTGATATTGAATCGGTAGAGCAGCAATTATAGTGTGTTAGCAGTTAAGAATACTTTGATTATAGTGTTAGCGTTAAAAGTAAATGAGGCAGGTATAAGACTGTTCTATTGCTTATAAAATGATTCTTCATCAAAAAAATCATTAGCTATTGCGACTTTAAAAGCAAAAACAACTTTGAATTTGTAACTTTTGATGACAATGTAAGCGGATTTATCGGTTATTAGGGTGTGTATAGAATTCAAATCAGGGGCAACCAGATAAAGACACAAGCG
>NZ_JAKDJE010000079.1 GCF_030454045.1 Psychrobacter sp.
GTATCAGCAAGCATTTAATCTAAACGGCAGTTACACAGAATTCGGGATGGTCTCTTGTCTAGAGTTTAAGTTTCATTTGGTTAAACATAAAATATCTGCAATATTTTTATTAACGATGAAAATATTTAGTTGTTTGAGAGTAAATCATAGTTCTCTGAAAAGTCTGGATGTATTTTATCGACCGTCTCAAAAAACTCTTCTTTTGTTTTAGATAGTTTCATAATAGTAGTAACAGATGACACTAATTGCATTAGTTCTGGATGACCTTTGTCTGGAGTCAAAACCTGATGTAACCTAGTCCCTTTATTACCTAATTTTTTAGCTCTATTTTTTAGCTCTGGCAAAATTTCAGGCGCTAGTTTTTTGTATATAACTTTATTAGTCACATGTCCAAAAAATCCCGGACGCTTTACCTTCCCATTTTCAGGGGGATATGGCATGTCGTATAATCTAAACAATTCTTTATAATAGTCGTCAGGAAAAGTTTTAATCCAAGCTTGCAACTCATTATCTACGAACTTTTCGAATAGCTTAGCAAGTGCATCTTTTTTACGAGCTTCCTGATAGCCTGTAACTTCATCAACTAAACTAGTCATTCCTACTTGCGATAATGCTCTCACTAGCATTTCCGCTTTTTTAGCGGTGCCTATTTGAGACGGGTGTAGTTTCTCCTCTTCTCTAGCTTTTAAATAAAGATCAGCAACTAGTGGAAGAATATTCGCATCATAACCGCTTTGAATATTACCTTTTAAATCGACATACTCAATCTTCTTAATTACTTTCCTTAAGTCATCAGATACAAAGGGCTGAAGATTTTTGGCATCCATAAAAGTAGGAATATTGACTAACCTTGCATTCCCTCTTCCAGGTCTATCAAGCGCATCAAAAACAGCATTTTGTCTAATAACACGTACATCCCCTTCAAGTACTGCTACATCTAAACTGTTATCTCCGATCTTTATCTCACCTTCATAACCTGCTTTAGGTAAGCTAGCTCTATGTTTTCTTGCTTCCACTCCTTTCATAGCACGAGCCTTACGCTCTGATGTTGTCATTTTTGAAGCCGTTGCTTTACCACTGTTTTCGCGTCCCATACTTTTCAACTCCCTGTTGGATAAGATTTAATTATATCTACAAGTTGATTACTTGTAAAATTAAATTTTAAGTTAATAACTTGTATTATTATATTACAAGTAATTAATCGTCAAAGAACCAGCTCGTAGATCAGCTTGACGAAGGAAACCCAACAATTCAATATTAAGCTAAGTTGACATTAAATCCGTCGTAGGTTGGGTCGAGCTTGCTCCACCCAACCTACAAGTTAGATACTTTTCGGAGTTAATGTATAAAAACACCCCACCTAAACAAACTCCCGCTCAACATTCATCACTCTTGCATCCACCGTGCGTTCTATTTTTTCTTCGATCTGACTGCATTGCGACTCGACCTCACGTTTGGATAATCCAACGATCACAAACGTCCACTCGCTGGCGTCATGCCGATCGCGCGCGCCGCTCTCACATACCGCGACGCTTGGCGTATTGCCAAAACGTGCGTGCAGGCCGCCCATACGTTGGCGTTTTTCTTTTAATGAGCTACAGCCAGGTAAAGAAAAGGTCAAAATTAGAATGACGATATGCATTTTATTCTCCTTGTGACAGTGGTTTACGCTTTATAATAGTAGCAAATAAGCAAGGCAAGTTATGCTATCTTTACCTCTATCCATATCGATATCGCAGCCAATATGCATATTCCTCCAATGACTTCTATCAGCTACGTACAGCAGCAACGCATCACTCGACTCTGCGTGCGCTGCGGCTTACTCCTTATGCAGTATGGCGCTGAGTCTGCCGTGGTAGTGGACTTATCGAAGCGTTTGGGATTTGCATTGGGAATGAGTAGCGTCGAGTGTTCGCTAAATTTTAATGCGATCACTTTGACGACTATCTGTAATGAGCGCTGTATCACCACCACCCGAGACACCATCAACCAAAGCATCAATGTCAATTTATTGGTGCAAATCCAGCAAATCGTCAATAAGACCGAAGCCACTATCAATAATAATGATTTGATTGACCGCACAACCCTTGCGTTTGATGAGTTGGATAAAACCGTGTATCCGACATGGCTAGTCAGTATATTTGTCGGCGCTTCTTGTGCGGCGTTTGCTTATTTGAATGGCGGCAGTTGGTCGATTACGGCGGTGACATTTATCGCGGGTATGGTGGCGATGTTTACTCGTATCTATTTGTCCAAGCATCATTTTAACCCTTTTATCACCGTTATTGCTACGGCTTTTATCGCCTCTTTGATTGGGGCGACGACCTATTACTTTGATATTGGCAATAACGCCGATATCGCCGTGGCCTCTAGCGTGTTGCTGCTGATTCCAAGCTTTCCGCTGATCAACTCGTTGTCCGATATCTTAAAAGGCTATGTCAATATTGGCGTTGGGCGGGCGGTGTTTACTTATATGCTCACTTTGTCCGCCTGTGTGGGTATCGTGATGGCGCTGGTGTTACTACGCATACAGCACTGGGGGTTTTAGATGTGGTTTATTGAGACCGTTGTGCTGTCTTGCATCATTACCCTTGGCTGGACGCTAATGTTTAGCGTACCCAAACGCTATATTTTGCCGTGTCTGCTGATGACGGCGTTTGGCTTTGGGTTAAAAACGGCGCTGGTCTATCAGCATATACATCTGGTGGTGGCCAGCTTTTTTGGCGCGATGCTCGCCAGCTTTTTGGGCGTGTATTTTTCTAAAAAATATACCCTACCGCCCAAAGCGTTAATCTCCCCAAGTGTCATCTGTATGATGCCAGGTATCGCCGCTTATAAGGCGATGGTCAGTATGGTGCAGATAGGCTATTTTGGCTTTTCAGACGAGTTATTTAGCCAAATGATGGTGTATTTATTCGAAGCCTTGTTTGTGACCTCAGGATTGGTACTGGGCTTATCCATTCCTGGGCTGTTATTTTATAGACGGCGTGCCATAGTCTAGGCAGGTTTAAGTGGGTTTAAATGAGATTATCATGTGTTAGGCTATTTTGTTTAAATACTTTTATAAACTGATGCTAGCTGGCACACCCTTATGATAAAAAACTTGTAAGATGGATTATCCATACCCATTACAATAGAGTTCAAAACTGTACCGAAACTTAATGAAGAGACATAACAATGACAAAGCATTACGATTATATTTCCATTGGCGGCGGTAGCGGCGGTATTGCCTCCATTAACCGTGCAGCAAGCTATGGCAAAAAGTGCGCGATTATCGAAGCGGAGGAATTAGGCGGCACTTGCGTCAATTGGGGCTGCGTACCCAAAAAGGTGATGTGGTACGGCGCGCAAGTCGCCGAGGCGATTGAGAAGTACGCGCCAGACTACGGATTCGAGGTTGAGTTAAAGAATTTCGATTTTCAAAAACTCATTCAAAGCCGTCAGCAGTACATCGAGAATATCCATCGCTCTTATGACAATAACTTAGCCAAAAATGGCGTGGAAGTGATTAAAGGCTTTGCTAAATTCGTCGATACCAATACGGTTGAGGTCAATGGCGAGCAAATCACTGCTGACCATATTTTGATTGCGACGGGCGGTCATCCTATTTTCCCTGATATCCCAGGCGCAGAGCACGGTATCGATTCTGATGGCTTCTTTGAATTGACTCATTTGCCCAAACGCGTCGCTATCGCAGGCGCAGGCTATATTGCTGTTGAAATCGCAGGCGTGCTGAACAGCTTAGGCGCTGAGGTGCATCTATACGTGCGTCAGCATTCGCCGCTACGCTCGTTTGATCACACTATCGTTGAGACCTTGCTCATAGAGATGGAGCAAGACGGTATTCATTTGCACACCAACACTACGCTCACTGAGGTCAATAAAAACGAAGATGGCAGCTTAGAGCTATTTACCAAAGATGGTACGCTAGATACGGTTGATTGTCTGATTTGGGCGATTGGCCGCGCGCCGTCTACTGACAATATCAACCTGAAAGTGACCGGAGTCGAGACGACTGCCAATGGTAAAATTAAAGTTGATAAATTCCAGAATACCAATGTTGAGGGCATCTATTCAGTTGGTGACATTATCGAAAACAGCATTGATCTGACGCCAGTAGCTATCGCGGCAGGTCGCAGATTGTCAGAGCGCTTGTTCAATGATAAGACTGACGAGCATTTGGTTTATGATTTAGTACCAACGGTAATCTTTACTCATCCTGCTATTGGTACGATTGGCTTGTCAGAGATTGACGCGTTGGAGCTACATGGCAAAGACAACATCAAGTGCTACACCTCGACCTTTACCTCGATGTATAGCGCCGTGACTCAGCATCGCCAAAAGTGCGTGATGAAGCTGGTGTGCTTAGGTGAGGAGGAGAAAATCATTGGCCTACATGGCATCGGTTACGGTGTCGATGAGATGCTGCAAGGGTTTGCCGTAGCAGTGAAGATGGGCGCGACCAAAGCAGACTTTGATAATACCGTTGCTATTCATCCAACCGGTGCAGAAGAGTTTGTGACAATGCGTTAGTGGGCGTTAACGAGCGTTAATGGGCGCTAGATGAGCGTTATAGGCGTTAACAAGTGTTATTGCTGTCAGTAGAAGCTGATCAATAAAGAGTAAACATATAGAGTTAAATAACAAAAGGAGTGCCGCTTGGACACTCCTTTTTTTCATCGTTTTTATCTCATACCAACCACTATGGCCACTATGGCGTCAATACCCATTCGCCATTGACATCACTGACCTTAAAAGCGCCGCTATCAGTACGACTATTGCCACCGATGGTTTGCGTGACATCAGCGGTACACAGATAAGTGTTGTCACCCTCAGTCGTATCACAGCTGACATTGTCTACGCTCTCAAGCGTTGGCATCATACCTGCCATCATGCCGCTCACAGCTTTTGCCATCTCATCATCGCCCGCTTGCACCATTGCATCGTCCATGATGCTATTGGCCTGCTCGTATTGCGCGACGACCAATTGTTCCACCGTGTCGTCAGATGGCGCATTAGAGCAGGCGGCAAATAGTAGGGTTAACAATGCTATCGCAGCCAATTTCGTTAAATTATTTATCATATTTAAATAGACCAATAGCAGATATTATCGAAAAAGTTTTTTATCGAATTTAAATTCTTTACTTGCTAACTCTTCTCCAGTACTTTTATTAAGATACTTTACTCTTGCTAAGATAGGCTCAGCATATACCTTATATTCACCTTTAGTATAACTAAGCTCGTAATATACCTCACCTTTATAATCTATATTAGAATCATTTATGGCTTCCTCAATTTTTCTAGCTAAGGTTTCATCTGTGATATCTAAACCGCAGTCATACTTTCCATAAGATTTTGTTTCTATAGGCGCACCAAAAAAGTCACTCTTTCCATCAATGTCAAAATAATTATGAGAAATGTTAAAGTTACAAGAATCCATAGGAAATTGCTTACTTTCAAAATTATAGTTTTTTAAACTCGGAGCAGACACTTTAAAAGCAGTTAGATCTTTATCATTTTGTATCATGTCAAAACTGTTAACTTGGGTCTGAGGTATGATAGGCAATTTAACTTTATGTACCCCATTATACTTATCTAATTCAGCGTCGATTTCAGGTAAAATTCTTTTTGCTATGTCTTTCTTTTTGAAACCGTCGGTTTCCTCTCTATACTCAGGAGACATTGATAAAAGCTTAAATTCGTCCAGATTATCTCCAGGAGACTGTTCTATAGTTTTATTTACCATAAATGATTTTAACCACATTACATTGAAATCAACAGCACTCCCATAAGTATTTAAGTCTTTATAATCGCTTGAACTTATTCCATCAACTAAATACTCTTCATCGGAAAAATATTTATTAGTATTTGAAACAAGAACTACATCCTCAACAGGTTTATCTACTGATAACTCTTCAACTTGTTGCTCAGTGCTCTCACTTTCTAACACTTCTTCATTTTTGACTGACGTTTCGTTACAAGCTACGATACCTAACATTAGAGGTAAAATTGCAATTAACGCTAGTTTATTTACTTTCATAATATAGTCAGATGACCACAAAAATGTTATAAAGTAAATCAACTAAACGATTACTACTATAAACAACTATGACTTACTCCCTAGATTACCGCAAACAAGTTTTAAAAAGCTTAGATGAGGGCATGACCTTTGCCGAAGCTGCTGTTTTCTATGATATCAGTCCAACGACTATCCAGAAGTGGAAAAAGCGTCTTCATAGTAAAACCACCCGATATATTAAGCCCTACAAAATAGAGGATGAAGCCTTAGCTCAAGATGTCAAAGACCACCCTGACGATTATCACTATGAGCGAGCACAGCGTTTTAATTGTAGCCCAACAGGCATCAGCAAAGCCTTAAAGCGTATTGGTGTTAGCAAAAAAAAAGACACTTGAGCATCCCAAAGCTTGTCCACTAAAGAGGGCTCACTACCTAAAAAAACTTAACCACTACATTGCTCAAGGCTTTGCTATTGTCTATATGGACGAGAGTGGCTTTGAAAGTGAAACGATGCGTCCTTGTGGTTATGCACCCATTGGTAGCCCCTGCATTGGCAGTTACAACTGGCAAGCCAAGGAGCGAACCAACGTGATTGGTGCGCTATATGGCAAAATGCTGTTTGCACTCGATTGCTTAAAGACCAACATCAATAAAGAGGTTTTCTATCACTGGTGCAAGTTCACGCTGATACCAAAGCTTAAGAAAAAATGTGTGATCGTTATGGATAATGCGACCTTTCATAAGCGCGTTCAAAAGTTGCTTAACAGGCATGGTCACAGGCTTCTATTCTTACCACCTTATAGTCCTGACTTAAATCCCATCGAGAAAAAATGGGCTCAAGTGAAGTTTTTACGCCAAGGTTGGATGGAAAATGACTTATCTAAATTGTTTT
Organism: Psychrobacter sp.; assembly: GCF_030454045.1. Classification (GTDB taxonomy): domain Bacteria; phylum Pseudomonadota; class Gammaproteobacteria; order Pseudomonadales; family Moraxellaceae; genus Psychrobacter. Next base: position 6,912 of record NZ_JAKDJE010000079.1, read on the forward strand.
ATGATATTCATCCAAAACATAACTCTTTTGTAGTGCAGTGACTATAGAGTCCTGAATTTTTATAAAAAATATGCTATCAATTCTAAGCAAATATTAGTGATTGCAAGAATTAATTGGTTACCATAATTATACATAATTTTAACTAAACACCCAACTTAATTTTAGAATAAAAATGTATTTTATGATGGATAGCTTTTATGATTTAATAAAATCAGAGGAAAAAATTAACGGAAGGTGCATACTGACAGCACAATCCTGATGCTGCTATGATGCAGGTAATAATGACTGTTGAGAGATGACTGTGTGGCAGGTGTATTTATTTATATTACCGATTGGTATTGGCATCATGACGTTGGCAGCGAGTTTATTGTTGTTGTTTGCTTATCTGATGTCTGATGACCCTGCCACGCGCTTGGCCGCCTTTAATTGGTTTAAGCGCTTAATTATTGTGGCATTTATCTTACTCAGTATTGGTCTATTTATGACCTTTGGGCATTTTTGGGGGCCATCAAGATAGGGGCTATGCACTGACCCTTTTTTCTAACTCTAATAACTCTAAATCTTCACGTTTTGGCTCGCCATTATTACCATCGTTGGGAAACGGTATTTTATTACCATTTAACTGATAGCCACGGCGCTGATAGTAAGCCAAAAGCTCAGGGCGATGGCTCAAGATTGACATGGTTAAGCGTGCAGGCTGTTTATCAGTGCCATTTTCAGTTGATAACAGATGTCGTGTGGCAAAAGTCTCGGCAGCCTGTAGTACCATATTGCCAACGCCCTGCCCTTGCAGTTCAGGATGCACCGCAAACATACCGATATAGGCTTTTTTGTTTGAGTTGGCATCAGTTTTTATATCGACAGCGATACAACCAAGTATTTCACCTGTCTCTTTTGCATCACGCTCACCTGTCGTGGTTTTTGGATAGACAAACAGATAGTGTGTGGGATTATTAATCGTACTCGCCAGCTCCTCTGGCGTGATACGGATACCGCCGACTAAGTCAGCCTCATTGGTCCAGCCCGCTGTCTCTCGATAGCAGCAGTTTAATAACCGCTCAAGTGCACCAATATCACTCGCGTCAGCCTGACGTAAAAATACGGCATCTTTGCTCAAATTACTTTTATTCATATTATAGTGTTCCTTTTTTATTTATAAAAAAACTGGCCTAGTTTCCTAAGCCAGCTTAAATACTAATACTTATCTGTCTATAGTACTAGCGCGATAATGCATGCGCCTGATCAACCATATCAAACCCTGCATTAAGCTGTGCGCGCGTTGGTGCATGACCTCGACGTAATAGTTCAGAGAAAGCAACCAGCTCTTTATCGCGTCCAAGCGTACTTGCAGCACTCGCACGTGTATCCGCGCCTTCGTCATCAAAATAATATTCGATATAGTCGAGCGTATCTGGCGTACCAAATAGGATATTGTGATCGGGCGTTGGCGCATGACCGCTATAGCGTAGGCTTTTGCCATATTGCATGGTCCAAAAGAACGGGATACGCGCTTCTAGAGAATCGACCTTATCATCGTTCAATATCGCAGCGGCTGTGACCATACCGTGTTGTAATGCAACGCGCCAATGTTCGATACGCATACGACCCATTTGGTTGGTAGGTTTGGCAATATCACCGAGCGCATAGATACCATCGCGCAGCTGTAGATGAGCGTCAACTTGCACACCATCTGGATCATTGATCTCATGCAATATCTCTGTGCGCGGGGACACACCTGTACCTAAGACCACAATATCAGCATCAATATGCTCGCCATTCGCCAACGTCACACCGCCTACATTTGAGAAAGCCTGAATATTGCTATCTCCATCCTTGTCCACTTGACGCTCAATCTTAGTGATTTCATTGACGGTTGCATCAAACACAAAGTTAATGCCCTTCTCTTCATGTAGCTTAATTAAGGCGTTACTCACTGTTTCTGAGACGATATTGCCCATCACGCGACTGCCTTGTCCAATCACGGTAATAGAAGCAGTCGTACCTGCCTGTGCCAATGCCGAAGCGGTCTCCATACCGATAAAACCTGTACCGATAATCACCACGCGCTGGTCATGACTGGCCGCTTTGATCAATTTGGCATCTGCCATGCTACGCAAGGTATAGACGCCGTCTATATCTGCTCCTTTGATAGGCGGAGTGATCGGCGACGCCCCTGTTGCCACCACTAAGAAGTCCGCTGTCTGGCGCGTGCTAGTGCCGTTTTCATTTTCTATGACAATGGTCGCCTCATTGGGCAATACTTCGCTGACCGTTTGATTCAGGTGCAGATCAATATCGTTGCTACTCGCCCAATCTGCCCCGCCTAGTAGCAGCTTATCTTCATCCATGTTCCCTGCCAAAAATGCTTTCGATAATAATGGGCGGTTATAAGGAGCTTTGTCATCTTTGCTAATCATGGTGATTTTGCCGCCATAGCCACCTTGGCGCAACTGGTTGGCGGTCATAAACCCAGCACCGCCGCCACCTACGATAATGGTGTGAGTGTCCGTCAATTTGTCGTTTTCTATCGGCTTGTTTATCTTAGCTGAGGTATCAACCGTCACATTGTCACCTTCATTGATAACCTCATACTGCGTCAGACCCTCTGTCGCTATCGGTTCTAGAAGCGACCCATCGCGGCTATCAAAACTCGCATGATGCCAAGGACAAACCACTCGATGACCGCAGCGTAATCCATCACCCAAATCTGCACCAGCATGCGGGCATTTGCCATCGAATGCATGGAACTCATCATCACGAGTGATTAAAATGATACTATCGTCGTCTTGCTTGTACGATTTCATTCCGCCATTTGGAATATCCGATTTTGTTATCGTGACTGTGTTGATCATCGCCTTGGTCATAATGCTTCCTTAACAGTTATAATGAGTTCCTGATGACAGCATGCTGAAAATAGCCCTAACCATTCAGAGCGATTCAACCTACCTTATTATTTTTGATGTTTTATGCATTGATAGTAGCAAGCGCGCAGCATATACGATGTTTTTTTGTATGCTTGCTGCGTTGCAAAACGTAATTTCTTAGATTTTATCGCTTGGGTTTTATTACCCAGCCTTTACTCCAAAGTTCTTATCGATAACTCTACAACTGACCTCTCTCATTATTAGACACAATAAAAGACCATATTATGACTTCTCAAGCTACCTCTAGCGATATTGAAAACAGCTCTGCTACTCAGTCCATCTTAGGCAGCGATACAGATAGCGATACAAATAATCAGGCTGCCGACAGTTTCGATCTCACTCATATTGATATTACTGCTGCCACTGACCCTACAAATTTACCGCAGCCAAAGCCTCAACCGATACAGCGAGCCACTTATAAAGCGGATGCTACCGACTTTGTGGTCAACGAAATACTCCCGCTGGAGTTGACAGGTGATGGTGAGCATTTATGGCTCCATATCCAAAAATCAGGCATGAACACCGCGTATCTGGCAAAACTGTTGTCAGAGTGGGCAGACATACCGCTACGTGATGTCGGTTACTCAGGACTGAAGGATCGTCATGCGGTGACGACCCAGTGGTTTAGCCTGCGTATACCCAAAAAGCAGTTGCCGCCTACGGAGTTTGTGCCGATAGATATTGGCGAGCATGAATCTGTCGTTATTCTGGCGCAGCACTGGCATAATAAAAAGCTCAATCGCGGTACCCACCGTGCCAATCAATTTATCATTACCTTGCGTGATATTGAGTTTACGAATGATGATGAAAACACTGAATCAACTGAGCAATCGTTATCTACTCAGCAGACGGCTAAGCAACGCGTCGAGGAGCATTTAGCACGCATCGATGAAACAGGTGTACCCAATTACTTTGGCCCACAGCGTTTTGGCCGTCAGGGCAATAATGTCAGAGAAGCGTTGGCGCTATTTGCCCGTCCAACGCGCGAGCCAAAGCCGCAACCCAAAAAGAGCAAACGCAAAAGTGCGCCGCGCGAACAAAATACGATGGAACTGTCGGCAGCCCGTAGCTTGATATTCAATGAGATACTAGCCGCGCGAGTTCGTAATGGCAGCTGGGACGCAGGCCTAGCAGGTGAAGTGTTTAATTTGGATGGGTCAGGATCGATATTTACCAGTGAGGAGATAGACGATACGTTACGCGCTCGTATGAGTAGCGGCGATATTCATCCAACTGCTGTGCTTTGGGGTACGGGTAATGACAAAGTCAGTGGCAGTGCTGCCGCGTTGGAAAAGAATGTCGTAAAGCAAAACCCCTTACTGATGACGCTGGCGGCAGGGTTAGAGCAGCGTGATATCAAAGCACAAAGACGCCCGTTAAGACTGCCTATTGAGCAATTAAGCTGGGAGTGGTCGGATGAGCAGATATTGGTATTGAGCTTTACGTTGACCACTGGTAGCTTTGCCACTAGCGTGCTAGCAAGTTTGGTTCAGCAGATGGATTCATGATTGAGTTATTGATAGCGCAGAGGGGCAGCTAGCGGTTTTTGTAGAGTGAATGCACCCCGCCGTGTTTTTTGGCAAACATCTCATTTGCACTGACGACTTGATTGCGTCCACGGTGCTTGGCTTCATATAGGGCTTTGTCCGCTGTACTGATTAAGCGCTGACAGATGTCGCTTGGCAGTTTTTGCATAAAGGCCACTTGGCTCTCAGCGCGCTGAGTAGCAATCGGCTTGATAAGAGGTGATGCACTTGATTGAGACTGGGCTTTTTTTGCCAAAATAGATTTATAGTTTTTGGCAATGCAAGCTCTTTCTTGATGGGTCAAGGTATACAGACCAAAGCTCGCTGTCACGCTAAAATCAAACACATCACCGACATTGATGATATGCTCAGCAATACTAAGCCGTAATTGCTCCGCAATCACCATTGCACTATCGTGCGACGTATCTGGTAGCACAACCAGAAACTCCTCACCACCGTAACGGCTAATGATGGTTTCATCTGATAACGACTGCAATAGCGTCTGCGATATTTCGATCAACACTTGATCCCCCACATCGTGGCCATAGTTATCGTTGATGTGCTTAAACCAATCCAAATCAAAGAGCATCACGCTCAAATCCTGATTGTCTTGTACCGTTGACAACGCATACTTCATTTTTTTTAGACCGTAGCGACGGTTTTTTAATTGAGTAAGCTCATCTTGATTGGCATGTCGTAAGGTTTCTTGCCGACTATCATCCAAAACCAATAGCAAAGCACGAAATATATAAACGATAAAAATCGCTTTTGGGAGCGCTAAATACAAGTGGGTTGAGCGCCAAAAAAAGGCTGAGGAACGCTGTATCTCAGTGATACTATCCCAACTCAATACATTGTTTTCGAATGCTGACGCGGCGATGGCGTTTTCAGTCACCATAATCTCGTTATAGTTGAGATAATTATGAGTGTCTAATAGTGGATGGATCACCGTCAACTGACGCAGATTGGGCAAGTTAATTCCAAAATATGGCAAGGTAATAGCCAGTAACATGAGTATGATTTGTAGCCAAAACATGCGCCAAGCATAGCGGCGTTTGATGAGCATCATGCCAAGCATAGCGCCGCCAACCAAGGATACTCCAGCAAACAAGCTGCTATAACCTATCACCACGATGACGGTGGCAATATAGAACGTATAGGTCAGCACTAATGCGATCTGCCATTTGTCCAGCACACTTCTGCTGTTGCCAGAATGCGGCAAATATTTGACCATGCACAAGAAAAACAGACCCATTATGCTGATCCCCATCCATAGTGGGTACAGATAGTGCATATTGACATAGGCATGGAGCGCATCTTGTCGCCACCAAACAAACAGACACCACAGCCAATGCAAGGATATTTCCATGACAATAAATAACGCCATCAATGACGTTCTGTCAGCCGCTTGCCACTCAAAAATCATTTGAGAGAGTTTTTTGTATCCAAGATGAGAGACCGACACAGCCATAGATGGGCTACCGCAGAAAATATAAATGCACTGACTTTACAGGCATTGTGATAAAGTTAATCGAGTTAAAGGGCGTCATACCTTTTATAAACTTTTCTAAATATACCCCACTCTCAACTTGAAATAAGCAAATCAAACTGAAGAGGCGGGTTACC
>NZ_JAKDJE010000080.1 GCF_030454045.1 Psychrobacter sp.
GGAACAATTTTAGCGATCAGCAGTGCCTATTTGCGAATGTTCAACACGCCCTAATGCCAGTAATAAAAAATAGCCATTATCTCACCAATACATATCATCAATAATAATAGGAACACCTATGTCTACTGCTGAAACTGATGCTCAGATCATCAATCCTGAAATGCCAGATGTGCCACCACAGGCACCAAGCAAAATTAATTTAAAAGATTATCAGAAGCCAAGTTTTGATGTTGAAACGGTTCATTTGGATATCAAGCTGTTTGAAGATTATGCTCAGGTAAATAGTACGCTTGAGATGGTACGCCAAACAGCAGGAGCGCTTGTCTTATTTGGCGAATCGTTAGAGCTGCTGTCTATTATCATGAATGATAAAGCGTTAACATCTGAGCACTACCAGCAAGAAGATGGCAAGCTGACGATTCACAATGCGCCTGAGCAAGTCACTTTAGACATTCAAGTACGTATCTGCCCGCAAACTAACACCGCGCTAGAAGGTCTATACATGGCAGGTAGTGGTGACGATACCATGTTTGTGACTCAGTGCGAGCCCGAGGGTTTCCGTAAGATTACTTTTTATCCTGATCGCCCTGATGTACTCGCGATATTTACCACTCGACTCGAAGCGGATAAGCGCTATCCGACGTTATTGGCTAACGGTAATTTAGTTGAAGCAGGTGACGTGGCTGATGCGCCAGAGCGTCATTATGCGATTTGGCAGGATCCAACCAACAAGCCCAGCTATTTATTTGCCTGTGTTATTGCTGATTTGGATGTGTTGACAGACTCTTATACGACGAGTGAAGGACGAGAGGTCTTGCTTGAGGTGTATGCAAAATCTGCCGATATCGATAAATGTGATGTTGGTATGCAAGCCTTAAAAGACGCCATGAGATGGGATGAGGTCAATTACGGCCGAGCCTATGATTTAGATCGCTATATGATTGTGGCAGTCAGTCAGTTCAATATGGGCGCAATGGAGAATAAGGGTCTTAATATCTTTAACACCGCTTGTGTGTTATCTAGCCCTGAGACCACTACTGATGCGCGCAGTTTTAGCGTAAAAGCCATTATTGCTCACGAATATTTTCACAACTGGACGGGTAACCGTATCACGTGCCGTGATTGGTTTCAGCTGTGTTTGAAAGAAGGTTTTACGGTTTACCGTGATCAGTCGTTTTCAGCAGATCAGCAATCAAGTGCGGTACAGCGTATTGATGATGTGGCGACCTTGCGTGCACATCAATTTGCAGAGGATGCAGGCCCATTAGCACATCCAGTACGTCCAGAGAGCTTTGTTGAGATTAATAACTTTTATACGACGACCGTCTATGAGAAAGGCGCTGAAATCGTACGTATGATTGCCAACACATTAGGGCCAGATGATTTCCGCAAGGGCACGGACGAGTATTTCCGTCGTTATGATGGACAAGCGGTCACGGTAGAAGACTTTTTATCAGCCCTTAGCATCACTGATGACAAAATCGAGGACTTTATCGACTGGTATCGCCAACCAGGGACGCCAGTAGTATCGGGCTCTCAAACTTATGATAGTGCAGCGCAGACATTAACGATTACCTTGAATCAGCAAACACGTCATGTGAAAGGCTTTGATGCACCAAAATCATTACCGATACCCGTTGCGACCGCATTGTTTGATAAAGACACTGGAGATATCGTCGCTGAGCGTATGCTACTACTCGATCAAGCAACGCAAACCTTTGTGTTTGAAAATGTCGCAAGCGAGCCAGTCGTGTCATTGCTGCGTGATTTTAGTGCGCCCGTACAGCTCAATTATGATTACCAAGATGCAGACTTGGCCTTTTTGCTCAAGTATGAAACCAATGGGTTTAATCGCTGGCAAGTGACTCAGATGCTGGTCAACCGTATCTTATTACAAGCACAAGGCAAAAAAAGCAGCCCTGAGGTGTACCTAGAGGCGCTATCACAAACTTTACCAGTTCTAGCGGCTGAGGATGCGATGCTTGCTGCACGGTTACTTGATATCCCATCAGCGCAAGAGCTGGCTTCTGCTGTTTCTAAAGACTACGATCCGATACTAGTGAAAGAGCAGCGCGATGGGCTATATCAGCAAGTAGCAGATAAATTAAAAGATCAATGGGCTACGTTATATCATAATCTGCCAATGCAATCTTATGAAGACAGCGCTGAGGCACGAGGTGACCGCGCTTTGCGTAATGTGGTGCTCGATATGGCATTGACAGCTAATCTAGATGATGCAGCGGACTGGGCACAGCAGCAGTATGATCATGCCAGCTGTATGACGGAGCGCTTTGGTGCATTAAAAGCAATGGTCAATCATCAGCTGCCAAAAGCCAATGATTATTTGACCGATTTCTATAAGCGTTTCCAAGCAAATGATTTGGTGATTGATCTGTGGTTCAGCGTGCAGGCTGCGGCTGATGATGTGACACCTGATGTGATCAAGTCGTTACTTGCTCATACCGATTTTGATTGGAATACCCCTAACCGTGTCCGTTCAGTTATCAGCGCCTTTAGCTCACAACCAACGGTACTATGGACAGCAGAGGGTCTGAAGATGTATACAGACGTGATCAAAAAACTCGATGATGCCAACCCTGTATTGGCTTCACGCTTATTGCAAGTGCTGGCACGCTGGAATACGTTGGCTGAACCACGTCGTCAAATGGCGCATGAGCAGCTAACAGACTTACGCAAGAACGTTGCATCCAAGCATGTGCTTGAAAGCTTAGAGAGTGTATTAGGTGCTGCAAATAGCTGATTGATAATAGCTAGGAAATAATTTAGCTGTAGTATTAACTTTAAAATAAAGCCAACCTCAAACTAGAGTTGGCTTTATTTAATTGAGCGTATAGCATTAATTGTCATTAAGAATTAAGCTGCTCAAGAAAATGTTTTTCTTAAAATTCTCCCAATAAAAAGCCCCTTTCGTATCAGTACGAAAAGGGCTTTCTAGTTTTTGCTTGACGATATACTATCGTTAATGGCTATTAGCGGTTTGGTAGCACATCTTTTACCATATCACGCAAGCCGCGCAATGCTGTGACGGTGCTGTCCCAATCTAAGCAGCCATCAGTGATAGATTTACCGTACTCAAGCTGACTTAAATCAGCGGTTAGTTTTTGATTGCCGCCTTTTAGGTGACTCTCAATCATCATGCCGATGATTGATTTATTACCATTTTGAATTTGCTCAGCCACGTTTTGGATGACCATCGGCTGCAAGTAAGGATCTTTACCTGAGTTGGCATGGCTTGAGTCAATCATGATTTTGCTATTGGTTTTACCTTTTGCCAGTTCGTTCTCAACTTGAGCAACTGCCGTTTCATCATAATTAGGCTTGCCATTACCACCGCGGAGTACCACGTGCGCGTAAGGATTGCCTTTTGATTTGATGATAGAGACTTTGCCATCTGAGGATAAACCTAAGAAACTATGACCTTCTTTAACCGCCTGCATCGCATTGACAGCAACCGTCATACCGCCGTCAGTACCGTTTTTGAAGCCAACTGGGCAAGATAAGCCTGAGCTCATTTCACGGTGTGTTTGGCTCTCGGTAGTACGGGCGCCAATCGCTGACCAGCTGATCAAATCCTGCATGTACTGCGGCGTATTTGGATCAAGGGCTTCAGTCGCACAAGGCAAACCTTTTTCATTCAAATCAAGCAATAACTTGCGAGCAGTACGCAAGCCCTTTTCGATATCAAAGCTGTCATTCATGTCAGGGTCATTAATCATACCCTTCCAACCGACCGTGGTACGAGGTTTTTCAAAATAAACACGCATGACGACAAATACGCTGTCTTCGATCTCTTTTGCCAATACGGCTAAGCGATCGGCATACTCATGGGCCGCTTTAATATCGTGGATAGAGCAAGGTCCGATGACCACAAACAGACGCTTGTCTTTACCGTCCAAGATATTCTGAATCGTTTGGCGACCGTTTAGAACGGTTTTATACGCTTCATCTGACAGAGGTAGCTCAGCTTTTAGCTCAGCGGGAGTAATCAAAGGAATAAATTTTTCAATATTCACGTCGTCAATGTCTGCATTATGGGTAACTGATGTTGTCATGGTTATATATCGTCTAGCTGATTTATAGGAATATTCATTATGCGGACAAAAGTGTTGGTTGACAAGGGTAGTCGGGTAGTTAATTGACTGATAACTGGAATGAGGAAACTAAAACTTAGTTATAATTGCAGACACTTAGTGAGGTATTTGAAGTCGCAAATGCACGTATGGTATTTCGTTTTTCTATCTATTAATAACGATTGATGCTATTAATAACGAGTAATGAATGTTGAGAGCCAAATGCACCGATTTTATTGACAAATGTGGCTGTGAGTTTCGCTATTTTAATTATCCTCACGTATGATAGCAGCCTCGATAATTAGGCGCTAAAAGATATATCAAAAATATTGACGGATAATCTGCATGGATTGTCACGCTATATTCCTGATTGACTGTGCTATATTTTATAACAGTGGTTTTTATTTGTATATTTCTAATATTGAGAGCTTGTCATGACAGTTTCTGCTACGTCTCATCACAATACTGATGTAATCAGCCCAATAGAGACGGATTCTCAGATGTCCACAATACCGACTGCACCGTTGGTCATCGCGATTGTTGCAGGTGAGGTGTCGGGGGATAGTTTGGGTGCAGACTTTATGCGGCAAATGAACAATCTGCGTGATGATATTGTCTGGGTAGGTGTGGGCGGTACAAAAATGCAAGCGCAAGGGCTACAGAGTATTTTTCCGTTAGAGCGCTTGGCTGTGATGGGACTGGTTGAAGTGATGTCACAGCTACCAGACTTACTTAAAGCACGCCACGAGCTGCTGAGCGCCTTTGAGGTAGCTGGTATCGATTGGTTTGTCGGTATCGACGCGCCTGACTTTAATCTACGGGTCGCCAAGAAACTAAAGCCAAAAGGCATCTTTTGCGTGCAGTATGTCAGCCCTTCTATTTGGGCATGGCGTGAGTCGCGTATCCATAACATTAAAGCGGCGACTCATCTGGTATTGTGCTTATTCCCATTTGAATTGCCAGTTTATGAGCGGCACAATCATCCGGCGATCTGTGTAGGTCATCCATTGTTACGCACTATTGATCAAGCACTGATAGACACGCCCATCAATCAGCGCCGTAGCGAGCTGGTCTGGCACAATGATGGACTACAGCAGTTTTTTATTGAACGGTTTGATGATGTCAGTCATCTGATTTGCGTGATGCCAGGCTCTCGGCGCGGTGAGATTACTGCTATTTTGCCGTTGATGCTCGATGGCATCCAAAAGCTTATCCTATTAGACCCAAAGCTGTGCTTTATCATCCCAACCGTCGATCAAAACCATCAATATATTGTGCAAGAGGTCATTGATCAATGCTCAGAGCAGCTGCGTGCAGCGATCGCGGTTGTCTATGATGATACGCAGCCAGAGTTTAGTCAACGTGCCATGGCGGCGTCAGATATTGTCATGCTAGCCTCAGGAACAGCAACGCTGGAGGCGATGCTACTTGAGCGGCCAATGGTCGTGATATATCAATTGAATCAGATCACCTATCAGATTGCCAAGCGTCTGGTAAAAGTGCCTTATGTTGCATTGCCTAATATATTGGCAAATGCGCCGATTGTGCCTGAGCTTATTCAAGAGCAGGCAAGCGGGGATAATATTTGCCGTACAGTGATGCGTTTATTGCAGCCACGTGCTTATGCTGAACAACTAAAAGATCTGCTCGCGACAAAGCACACATTGCAGCAGCAAAGCAATCATGAACCAGCAAATAGTGTGATTGACCAATATTTTATCCAGAGCAGTAACACCAATCATCCTCTCTAAATGAAAAAGACTTTTTTATATTATGCCGATTCAACACCATACAGAAAATCCATCCCAGCCAATTGAGATCAGTATTGAGCATATCGATATCAAAGGACAGTATATTCAATTAGCCGCGCCGATACGTTTATATGGACAGTTAAATATCTCCAAGCTATTTGAACAATATGATCGCGATGAAGCGCAAAGCTTTGCGCAGTCAATATTAAAAATTGGCGTTGATGAAGCAGGGCGTGGACCATTACTGGGTAGTGTTAATGTGGCCGCCGCAATATTGCCCTCAGATTGGTCAGGACTGATCGAGGAGCAACCACTCAAAGAGACGCCATTATCGATACTGACAGACTCCAAAAAGCTGAGCGAAAAAAAGCGCGATATCCTTTATCCACTGGTAAAGGCGCATGCCCTCGGTTATGTCATCGCCAATGTACCCGCAGCTGTCATCGATCAAGTCAATATTTTACAAGCAACGATGCTTGGTATGCGCTTGTGTACGGAGGTGCTGCTAGATGCCGCTCTTACATGCTTAGTGACTAAAAACAATGAGAATACATTGCTTAAGCAATTACAAATTGAAGTATTGTTTGATGGTAATCGCTGTCCTGATTTGAGCCATACTACATTTCACGAATTGGGCATATCGCCATCTTCTGTTGATTGCCAAGCATGGGTGAAGGGTGATGCACGCCATACCAGCATTGCCGCTGCGAGTATATTAGCAAAGGTGAGCCGTGATGAGACCATGTATGCCCTTGATAAGCAGCATCCAGAATACGGTATCGCCAAACACAAAGGCTACCCAACTCGCGCACATATGGAGGCCCTTGAAAGACATGGCGTTTTATCCGCACATAGACGCAGTTTTGCCCCAGTGATAAAGGCATTAGAACGCAGATCTTAGATAATAATAGATCGCAAAAAAACTACCGAGTTTAACAAAGCAGCAAATTTTCAAAAAAGTAAAGAGCAAAATTTTACAAAATGTAATACAGTATATTCTCGTTGGTATAAAATACTGTTAAATCAATAACTAAGCTTTGATTTTGGGTTTTTTATTCTTACTATGAGCTGTATATAAATGACTATTTTATAGGATAAGAGATGATAGCTAATACCCCACAAAAGAACCTTGCTGCAGTGCTTTTTTTAACGGTATTTTTGACAGCCTGCGGTGGCGGTGGCGGTGGCGGTGGCGACTCTAATAGCAATTCGCCTTCTAATGATTCACCGAATGAGCCATCAAAAGACGCTATTTCAGAACCGGTCACTTCAGACCCAATAATGTCGCCACCAGTAACGACGGTGATTGATAAAGATGACGAGACCTCAACCGATGATACGCCCGCCAATGACAACACCGTAGCTACTGAGAACAATCCGCAAGCTGCCTTAAGTGCTAATAATCAGTTTAGTTTGGCAAGAACCAGCTGTGGTTTAAGTGGCTTATCTGTTGACACCGCGCTTGATGATGTTGCGATCAAGCACGCAAACTATATCAAATACGTCTTTGCTAACAGCACCCCAACCAGCTTTAACGCCCATATCGAAAAAGAGGTCAGTGATATTGCCAGTGTAACCGGCCCTAACAACCCATACTTTGGTGGTTTGGATTTCTCAGATCGTTTATTGAATGCAACATATCGCAACGCACAATATGGTGCCACAGAAAATATTGCTCAATCTGTCTACTTCAATTCAGCAGGAAGTTTTTTGAAAGCGGATGTGGTGGCAGTATCCATGGCAAAGTCATTGTTGGCAGCACCTTATCATCTTCGCTCGTTGATGTTACCGTCTTCAAGCTTAATCGGTACAGGAATGGTGAATTATAAACCGCATAATAAAAGTGTTACCACTAACCAAGGGTATGTGTTGGTTAGTCATGCCTCAGCGACACAAGCAACCAGAGACACGACCGTGTCAGGTGTTTTTACCTATCCTTGTGAAGGCGTGACTGGGACAGTGACCGCACTATACAATGAGAGTCCAAGCCCTGTTAAAGGCACAGGTCGCGATTTGCGTACCAATCCGATCGGTCAGCCAGTTTATATTAGTATGCCATCAGCAAGCAAGATCAAAGTCAGCAACATCAAGTTCCGCGATACTCAGCGAAATATGAACGTACCGATTCAGCTGATTGATTTTGATAACGATCCGTATGTGAACACCAACTACGCATTACCAGCGAATGAGGCATTTATTTTGCCATTAACAGATGCACTAAAGAGCTGTGAAGTGGAGCGCGCGGCAAATCAAAGCCAGCAGTGCGGGCTTTATGGTAATACCAAATATCAAGTAAGCTTTGATATTCTAGTGGATAATAAAAACTTAGAAAGCAAAGCATTTACTTTTACGACGGGTAAAGTAAATTATTAGTTAAACCGTTTAATCAATCGTACAAGCAAAAGGGCTGAACCAGATAACAGGTTCAGCCCTTGTTTTATATGAAGCAACTATAACAATGTGACAAAGCAAGCAGACTGGATAAAACCTACTTTAAAATGAAGAGTTCGACTCTTGTAAAAAGGCTTTTTCATCCTCAGTTGATTTGCGCCCTAGCACCTCATTACGATGTGGGTAACGCCCAAACTGATCAATAATCTCTTTATGACGATATTCGAAATCTAGCGTGGTGGCATCATCCAACTGTCTAAATAATGGCAAATAGCGCTCATGAATTAAGGCAGATTCAGAGTGCATAAATGGGATAATCATAAATCTACGCCATTGCATCGGTAGCGTATCAAAATAAGGTTGTTGAATGGCTTCTTGGGCGAGTGCTAATGCCATACCGTCTTGCGCAAATGCGCTTGCTTGTCCGCGACATAAATTGCGTGAAAACTGATCTAAGACAATGATTTCTGCCAATCGTCCTGCTAGCGATGTGATGGAACTATTACCATCCAATGAAGACTCTGCGATACGCCAACTGACACATTCGCCTTGCTTTGCTGCATGCCAAAGGTCACCAAACTTATCTTGTATTTGCTTATCAAAACGATCGTTTTGTTCAAACCAGTAGGCTTCATTGTTTTTATCAAACCAAAAATCCAACACGGCACGCGCATCAGGATCTAGATAAGTCAAATCTATATTTTTCGGATCCAATTGTGATGAGTGGGATCGACTGGCTGAGGTGGAATAATCGGTTGAGAGTGCCATAAGATATTCTAATTATGATGAATTTAGTCTACTATAGCGCAAATATTTATATCTGTCTGTCAAGATACCAACAGCAGAGTGTCTATTAGGTAATCTATTATGAATACAAAAAATCTAGAGAATTCTATCAACGCGACATTGCCACCAACGCCTTACTATGTGCTTGATGAAGCGGCCATCGTTGCCAATATGAAAATCATTGCTAGGCTATGTGAGCTGTCTGGTGCAAAAGCATTATTGGCACTAAAATGCTTCGCCACATGGGGCGTGTTTGATGTGATGCAGCCTTATCTGCATGGCACGACTTCGTCTTCACTTAACGAAGTGAGATTGGGCTATGAGACCTTTGGTAATAACGCTGATGCTAATAGCAATGATAAAAAAGAAACACATGCTTATAGCGTCGCTTATAGTGCAGATGAAATCCCTGAAGTACTGAACTATGCAGATAAAATCATCTTTAACTCAATCTCACAGCTCAACGCTTTTAAAGCGCAAGCCGCCGCACAAAATATACCTGTAGGTCTACGACTCAATCCAAAGACCAGCAACTCATCGTTTTTGATCGCTGATCCTGCGCGTCCATTTAGCCGTCTTGGCGAGCACGATAAAGATAAAATCGCAGCGGTACTTGGCGATATCACTGGCGTCATGATTCATAACAATTGTGAAAATGACAGTTTTGAAGCCTTTAGTGAAAGCTTGGCTGATATCGAAGCCAGATTTGGCGATATCTTAGCGCAGCTTGAGTGGGTCAGCTTGGGCGGCGGCATTCATTTTATCGCGCCTGACTATCCACTAGAAAAGCTGGCTGACAGATTGAAAGTATTTAGTGAGACCTATGGCGTGCAAGTTTATTTAGAACCAGGCGAAGCAAGTATCCATGGCGCGGGCACGTTAGTCACGACAGTGTTAGACACTATGCACAATCAAAAAAATCTCGCCGTTGTTGATGCTTCTATCGAAGCACATATGCTCGACTTGCTGATTTACCGTGAGTCCGCACCGATTGCTGCGATCAATAATACTGCTGCCAATATTATACCTACTGGTAATCCAGCAGAAGCTGCGCCGTCTGAAGCCAATGCAGAGTCGGCAGACCATACCATTATTTATGGTCGTTCTTGCTTGGCAGGGGATATCTTTGGTGAATATGCACTACCGAGTCATTTACAAGTAGGCGATCAGATTGCCTTTGGTAATGCCGCAGGCTATACGATGGTCAAGAAAAACTGGTTTAATGGGGTTAATATGCCAGCGATAGTGATCCGCCGTTTGGATGGCAGTACTGATATCCAGCGTGAGTTCGACTATGAGGAATATAAAGCCAGCCTATCTTAAGCCTTAGTAGCCTTAGTTTCTAAGACTATTTTATTGTCGGTTTTTTTATTTTAATGTTTAAAAAACAAAGTCTTAACCTGTATTAGTATGCATTTTAATATCTCTACTTTTTATACATATTTTTTACCGATAAGGGAATAAAAATTGTTATAATCGCGTCGGGCAAATAATGGAGTATTATCTGCCCAACGGGTGCGTGGGTTTTCCTCGGTCTTCCTTTTTAATTCACGCATATCATTCACTCGTTTCTGTTTTGCATAGCCACAATCAATGGTATCGACAGGGACACAAAGGAGGATTGTTCATTGAACACAAACCAACCAGCCAAATCTAACAAAAAAGACGTACTTATCATCGGAGCAGGTGGTGTCGCTCAAGTGGTCGCGCATAAGTGTGCGATGCATAATGATGTGCTTGGCGAGATCCATATCGCCTCACGTACCAAAGACAAATGCGATGCTATCGCGCAGAGCGTAAAAGAAAAAGACAGCTTTAAGCAGGCTGCAGTCTTGCATACACATCAGGTCGATGCCATGGACAGCCAAGCACTCGTGCAGCTGATACAAGACACAAAAATACAGATACTGATTAATGTTGGCTCGGCATTTATCAATATGACCGTATTAGAAGCCTGCATTGAGACAGGCACGGCATATATAGATACGGCAATTCATGAAGATCCGCGTAAGATTTGTGAGACGCCGCCGTGGTACAACAACTACGAGTGGCAACGTAAACAGCGCTGTGCAGACAACAACGTTACTGCCATTTTGGGCGCAGGGTTTGATCCTGGTATGGTCAACGCCTATGCGCGTCTGGGCTATGACATGATGGATGCAGGATCTGTGACTGATATTGACATCATTGATATCAATGCGGGCAGTCATGGCAAATACTTTGCGACTAACTTTGACCCAGAGATCAACTTCCGTGAGTTTACAGGGACGGTGTACTCTTGGCAAGACAGCAAGTGGCAGTCTAATAAAATGTTTGAAGTTAAACGTACGGATGACTTGCCAGTTGTGGGTGTGCAGAACAGCTATCTGAGTGGTCATGATGAAGTGCATTCATTGTCAGCCAATCTAGATGTACCAAACATTCGTTTTTGGATGGGCTTTGGTGAGCATTATATCAATGTATTCACCGTGCTACAGAGCTTAGGACTACTGTCTGAGCAGCCAGTGATGACGGCTGAAGGCCAAGAAGTGGTGCCGCTAAAAGTCGTGAAGGCAGTACTACCAGATCCAAGCTCGCTGGCACCGAACTATACAGGCAAGACCTGCATTGGTGATAAAGTTAAAGGCAAAATCAATGGCGTTGAGACGGAAGTGTTTATCTATAATGTCTCAGATCATAAAGAGGCTTATAACGAAGTGGGTAGCCAAGGTATCTCGTATACTGCAGGCGTGCCACCTGTTGCTGCTGCAATACTAGTCGCGACTGGCGAATGGGACGCAGGCAAGATGGTCAATGTCGAAGAGCTAGATGCTAAGCCATTTATTAATCTATTGAATAAGATTGGTCTGCCAACGCGTATCAAAGATAGCGAAGGTGATAGAGCGCTTGAGTTTGATATTTAATTAGCAAGCGTAATTTAGAAAAGCCTGTCTTTTATAGATAGGCTTTTTTGTGTCTGTGTCTCGTCCTAGAATAAGTCTACAAAAAATAGAGGCTAGCAGCGCTATTACGTTCTTGCTACCATTAGTTTCTATTTTCTGCTTTTACTCAATAACAGTGATAAAAGCGCGGCAAGTATAATCAAAATGAGAACATTCCATGCAACTAGAAATAAATATTATAGACGCCTTCACTGACACTTTGTTTAAAGGCAATTCCGCTGCGGTTATTGTGACAGATACATGGTTAGATGATGCTTTGATGCAGTCTATTGCGCTTGAAAATAATTTGTCTGAGACCGCTTTTATTGTTGTTGATGATAACGGTGTTTATCATATTCGCTGGTTTTCACCGTTAACTGAAATTGACTTCTGTGGTCATGCGACCTTAGCTTCTGCTTACGTGCTATTTAAGAAAAACCCGAATGTAAAGGTTATTAACTTCTCAGCCAAAGCAGTTGGTATTTTGACAGTCGCAAAAACAGATTCTGGCAAAATGCAAATGGATTTTCCCAATAGAATGCCTGAAAAAATTGATGAAATTCCTGATAGTTTATTAGGGTGTGTTGACAATTACCGTAAATGGATAATCGTCGCTGCTAAATAGATATT
>NZ_JAKDJE010000127.1 GCF_030454045.1 Psychrobacter sp.
CTTATTCTCCTGTTAGTGGATTATAAGCAGTTACACAGAGTTTGGGAAACTCCCGTACCAAGCACTGTCACTTTATCATTTGCAAGACGAAATTATAGCGGACTACTCTACGACTGCACTTTCAATGACAGCGTCGAGTACATATGCATACTTTTCATCATCATTATCATTTTCTGTTGTCTCATCTGACTCTATTAATTCGTTAGTCTCTAATCGGTAGCGCTGCAATCGTAATACTTCTTCGTGCATACCGTCATGCTGATATCCATCTATCTCCCCTGCAAACGCCCTCCACTTTCCTTCACGGACTTTGATACCTTGATCATTGTAGGTGACAGGCCTAACTTGGAGACATTGTTGTTCACCATTTGCTTCACAATTGACTTCTTTGGCATTCACAGCCCAAAATACCGTCTCACCTTTGCTATTGTATTTCGCTTGTGATGTGAGTCTGCCATTCCATACCAAAGTGACATTATCGTTGGTAAACTGAGTCAATACTGGGCTGTCACCTTGCTCCATTTTTAATTCACTGCTACCGAGCATTAATGTATTTAATGTGTTTTCTGCCATATCAAGATCGCTACAGGAGATTTTGGTGCTCATTCCCTCCTCGATACTCAATGTATGTCCTTGCAGCTGATAAGCAGCGCTTATTGTATTACAACCGACACTATAGATAAGTGTTTCTGGATTAAATACCAGAGTCCCCTGACCATCGATATCTGTAAGCTCACTTATAGGCTGCTCATTGGCATCCATTGCCCTAACCAAGGTCCAGCGATGACGAGACAAAGTATTCATCAGCTTTTCTTTGGGAGTGAATGTCGTCGAGCCAGATTCAGTAGTTGCTGAGTTGGTATCTGAGGCCCTATCCTCACTCGCTAGTGAATCTACTTTTTCACCAGTATTGGAGATACCTGATTCTTCATTATCATGAGCCGTGTTTTCTTTTTGACAAGCGCCTAGTATGAGGCTCACCGCCACTATACTTGGCAATAAAAACAGTTGCGTTACTGATATTCTGGCTCTACCTACCATATTGCATACCTCTTAGTAAGCGTATCTCAATTTTCTCGATTACTTATTTCTATATACTTGCTGGTCTTGCATCTTCTGAAGAAACATTTAATTAACTGTTCTGGAATATTGTTATTATAATCACGTTAAATTAACCACTATAGACCGAGCGTTATTAGCTTATGTAATAAAATGTTGATTTTTATTATGTTTGAAATTTTTTTATTATTTTGCTATCTAATGTCGTTAATTTCATGGACAAAAAAAGGATAGCTAATACATATTAGCTATCCCCGATATTATCTTCAATGAGCAAGCATCTAAAAACAATAGAACTTGCGATGTATCTCTTTATCTAATCATTGATTTCCGCAGGCTTAGCTTTAGCCATGTTTTTGATGCTGAAGCGCTCATTCATCATTTGATAAAAACAGGCTAAGTTTTTGCCTTGCTCATTCGGATCAACTTTGAGCACTTTACCAAAATCTAAGCCCAAATACAGCACGATATCAGCAAAGCTCAATTGCTCACCCACCAGATACTCACGACCTTCTAGAATTGTCTCAAAATACCCCATGGCTTTGACAGCACGGGCAATTGATGGCGCAACAAATTCTGGCACTTGTTCGACCCGCTGGGCTTTAGACGGATGACTGTGCTGAAACGCTAGCATCAAATTATACATCACCTCAAACTCAGCAATACGGCGCATCGAACACACCTGCGCGCGTTGTACCACGTCATTGCCCATAACAGAACGCTCACCATAGACGCGATCCAGATATTCGCAGACTGCTTGTGAGTCATTGAGCACTGTACCGTCGTCTAATGTTAAGACAGGCACTGTCTGCATCGGATTTATTTTGGTAAATTCATCTGACATCTGCTCATTTTTGGCAAAATCAATATCAATCACATCAATGTCATCCATATCATCAACATCAATCCCTTTTGATGCCAATAAGATAAGAGCTTTGCGCGGGTTGGGTGCTGTACGGGTAACGTATAACTTTTTCATGGTGAACTCCTTGTAGTAATGATTGAACAGCATCTGAGCGCTGATACGCTTCGTTATAATCGTGGCTGTGATAAATAAAAATCTATTGATATTTTATATCATAGTTATAGCTTACTCTGACCGTCATGGCAAAGACTTATTAATAATGAGACAAAGATAACAAAAGCCCCATAACGTTTAGTCACGGGGCTTTATGTCATCCTATTTATCTAGACCTTCCTGTTACTTATTGGGTGCAGGGGTGGTACGCAGATAGGGCTTGATCTCTTTGTGGCCTTTTGGATATTTAGCAGCAATATCTTCGTTTTTGACACTAGGTGGAATAATCACATCATCACCATCTTTCCAATCAACAGGCGTTGCGATGTTGTATTCATCTGATAGTTGCAGTGCATCAATAACGCGGATGATTTCATCAAAATTACGACCACAGCTGGCAGGGTATGTCAGCGTTAGACGCACCTTTTTGTTTGGATCAATGATAAAGACGCTGCGGACAGTGTGTGTGCTGTCTGCATTAGGATGCATCATGTCATATAGCTCAGCGACTTCTTTATTGGGATCTGCAATGATTGGAAAGTTCATCTCAGTCCCTTGGGTCTCACCGATATCACTTGCCCAAGATTTATGATCTTCTAAGCTATCGACAGAAATACAGATCGGCTTCACATTGCGCTTTTGGAACTCGCCGTTCAATGCGGCTGCACGACCAAGTTCAGTGGTGCATACGGGGGTAAAGTCTGCTGGATGCGAGAAAAAAACGACCCAGTGATCGCCTGCCCACTCGTGAAAATTGATATCACCTTCTGTGGTTGTAGCATCAAAATTGGGTGCGGTATCGCCTAAACGTAAATGTGCCATGCTTTATTCCTTAGCTATGTTGATGAACGCTTATATCGACACGTCGGCCGCGCGCTCTATTATTATCATCGACGTGCTCGCCATAAAAACGCAAAGCACATCCGTAAAAACTGACTTTATAGTAACAAACTGGTTATGAATGTCTTGTGACGGATTGTAATGCGGTTATTCCATTTAACCCTAAGTAGATATATCGATTATTTATTAAACCACCATCCCTGCATCCCATAAGCAAAACTCACCAAACTTGCCTTTTTTACTCACGCCACCAGCTGCACGTCCAGCATCAGTCAATACCAATTCACCATCTTGCGCTTCTAAGTAACCCGCTGCAAGCAACTTATCATTTAATTCTTGTGTCTTGAGCCCCAACTCTTTGGCAAGCTTGGCAGTGGTCAGTTTAGAATAATTAGGTATGGTGTCTGTTGTAGTCGCAGACGATGTCACTGGCGGCTGAGATGCGGTGCTTGCAGTTTTAGTATTGGATTCAGGCTGGCTTTGGGTTTCGCTTACTTTTTCAAGTGACATCCTAACTTCATCACTGATACGAATAATGCGCTGCGCTTCTTCATAAGTATCAGCATAAAGCTTAGCATCGTCATTGCGATAAATCAGCACACCCATCTCATTATTATTGACCTGGCTAAATTCATACAGGTTCAAACTGGTGATAATACATTCGTTTTCATTTAGGTAGCATTTTGCATGCAAGTTTTTACAAAAGCTGGTACGAATAAACGTTAGGTTTTTTAACCAATTTATTTCTTCTGGATGCAGGTCATTTTTACCATAGACAATGCGAATATCAATTTTTAGCCGATTACGATCTTCTAGCAGCTCTTTAATGCGTTCATTCAGCTTCAGATACGGGCTAATAATAACCAACCGATCAGACGCATTTTTAATCAATTCTTCTAAATGATAAGTCGTCCCACTGCTATTCAAAAATTTTGCCATGTTTACTTCCTCAGATATTAGACCTCTTGCAAAAGTAGTTGTAAGACACAACGTATATTATTGAACTCTACT
>NZ_JAKDJE010000081.1 GCF_030454045.1 Psychrobacter sp.
GTATCAGCAAGCATTTAATCTAAACGGCAGTTACACAGAATTCGGGATGGTCTCCAGCGCTCTTCCGTATAACAACATGTCAGAATCATCAACTTTCCGATCAACCATTTCTACGATTTCACTAAACTGCTCTAAAATTGTAGATTTAATTGAATGAGTGTATAGCAATAAATTTTTAACATTCCTTATTGGTAGTTTATCTATAAACTCATCTATTTCTTGTTTATTTTGCTTGGTAAGGTCATCTGATAGATATAGTCTCGATTCAGCATATTGAGTATATGGGCATTGATTAAACAGATTGATTACGTCATTTAGTTCCATAGCAGTATAGCTACCATGTACGCTTAACATAGCTTGGAATTGATGCACAACCCTATCAACTTGCTCAACGTTACAACAAATCGTACCGTCTATAACATTGTTAATTGCCATAAACTTATCACTTGTTTGTATGCCAATTAATAAATCTGCGCCTGTCTGTTCTTTTAATGCTCTGAGATTATATTTTTCCCACTCATTATCAACTAAAAAGAAAGCACCGCAACAAGGTACGTTGAAGTCATCTTCAAGGTGATACAGTTTAAATTGCGTGTTGAGTTTCAATTTTTCAAAAACTGCATTTGGCACAGCATACTTTGTTCCTGACGATTTGATTGGTTTAGTTTTGAGGTTAACTTCATCAAGTAAGTTGTGCATGCTATTCATTGTCATTCCTTTCATTATTTAAAACAAATCTACTCAAACCACAGCTACTGTAGCGTTGCCTTCTGCTTTGCATACTTGCATTTTTATATCTTATAGTCAGTGTTATTAATTTATATCAGTATAAAAACTTGGAATGCTAACTTTGCGTCGCTTTTATTACTGCCTAACTGATGTAATTTAAATACAACTGAATTAACCGACTTTTTATAAGGCTGAAATTAACAATACCACGTTACCTGATAAAGTATTTTATAGGTCGCCATAAATGGTTCAGTACTCAAACACCTATATCTATCGAGCTACCTGATTACTTATATAATTGACACACCATTTGCTATACTAGCCCCACTTTATTGGTTAAATACCCACTTATAACACCCTCCCAAACAGTATGGTAACCTTATGAAATTCTCAAAGTTCGGTCAGAAATTTACCCAGCCTACGGGCATCTCACAATTGATGGATGATTTGGGTGACGCGCTAAAAAGCGATCAGCCAGTCAACATGCTGGGCGGTGGTAACCCTGCCAAAATTGATGCCGTCAATGAGTTGTTTTTAGAGACCTATAAAGCGCTGGGTGTTGATAACGATGCAGGCGTACCCAATAGTAGCGCGATTATCAGCATGGCAAACTACTCTAATCCGCAAGGGGATGCCGCCTTTATCGATGCGTTGGTTGGCTTCTTTAACCGTCATTATGATTGGAATCTCACGGCAGAAAACATCGCTCTGACCAATGGCTCGCAAAATGCGTTTTTCTATCTGTTTAATCTGTTTGGTGGGGCGTTCGTTGATAAAAAGAACCAATCTATCGACAAGTCCATTCTACTGCCATTGACCCCTGAGTATATCGGCTATAGCGATGTGCATGTCGAAGGTCAGCATTTCGCAGCCGTATTACCACACATCGATGAAGTAACGCATGATGGCGAGGAAGGCTTCTTTAAATATCGTGTGGATTTTGACGCTTTAGAGAACTTGCCAGCGTTAAAAGAAGGTCGTATCGGGGCGATTTGTTGCTCACGCCCGACCAACCCGACTGGCAACGTGCTGACCGATGATGAAATGGCGCATTTGTCCGAGATTGCTAAGCGTTATGACATTCCGCTGATTATTGATAACGCCTACGGTATGCCCTTCCCGAATATCATCTATTCTGATGTCAATCTGAACTGGGATAACAATACGATTCTGTGCTTTAGCCTGTCCAAAATTGGCTTGCCCGGTATGCGTACGGGTATTATCGTGGCTGATGCCGAAGTGATCAAAGCGGTCAGTGCGATGAATGCGGTAGTCAATCTAGCACCGACGCGCTTTGGTGCAGCGATTGCCACGCCACTGGTCGAAAACGACCGTATCAAACAGCTATCTGATAATGAGATTAAGCCGTTTTATCAAAAGCAGGCGACACTCGCGGTGACGCTGTTAAAAGACGCATTGGGCGATTATCCGCTCATGATTCATAAGCCAGAAGGTGCAATATTCTTGTGGTTATGGTTTAAAGACTTGCCGATTAGCACGCTGGATCTATACGAGCGCCTAAAAGAAAAAGGGACGCTTATTGTACCAAGCGAGTACTTCTTCCCCGGTGTGGATGTCAGCGATTACCAGCACGCACACGAATGTATCCGCATGAGTATCGCTGCTGATGAGCAGACGCTGACGGATGGTATTAGAGTGATTGGCGAGGTGGTACGTGAGCTGTATGATGAGGCTCAAAACCAGTAACCCTACTTGCAACTCGCAAAACAAAACGGACTTTAATAGTCCGTTTTTTTATGGCGTTTGGTCAGTGAAGGCGATTTATTGGTTGGTCGAAATATCTTTGTCCATTTATTGAGCGCAAAGAGCAGATAAGGCAGCAGGCACGTATTCATCAGATCGCGCAGACTGGCCTTTATATCCACCATTTCTAATGCCAAGAGGCCTTTGGGGACGATGATATGGCGATTGTCCAGATACTCACCTGATAACGCCACGCCAGTGACCACAATCAATGCGATAAACGCTCTGATATTGTGGTTTTTGATGATAGGACGCAGCATAAACAGACAAAGCAGGTAGACACCAACCCCAACATAGATATGTAGGGCATCTTTGGCAAGACCAGTTGTTTCAACAACATTCATTTTAAAGGCGGTAAAGTCCACTAGAGTATTCCAAATATAAGCGAGCAGAAAATAGTTGAGCGTATCATCGAACCATAATAACCAAAAATTGATAACGTAAAATGAAAATAATAAGAAATAAAAAGGCAGACTATACAAGCGATAATCTGCCTTTGACTGCATGACATCTTTGATTTACGTTTATCGCCTATTTACACATCCCAATCCACAAAGTTCTTTAGTAGCTGTAAGCCTGCGGTATGGCTTTTTTCGGGATGGAACTGAGTCGCAAACAGATTGTCTTGAATCACGCTGGCACAAAACGGCTGTCCATAGTCGCATACCGCTGCCACTTGCTTGCAGTCGCTAGGTGCGCAGTAGTAGCTATGTACAAAATAAAAATGCGCATTGTCCTCGATACCGTGCCAAAGCGGATGGTCAAAATCCATACCATTAATGGTATTCCAGCCCATGTGCGGCACTTTTATCGTTGCGCCTTGCTTGTCTTTCCACGTGGGGTCAAATGCTTCTACCGTGCCGTTTAAGATGCCAAGGCAATCTGTACCACCATTTTCAGCCGATTGCTCAAACAACGCTTGCATCCCCACACAGATGGCCATCACGGGTTTGTTAAACACTGCATCGCGTACCACGTCATCAATGCCTGCCTCATGCATACCAGCGATACAATCACGCATCGCGCCAACGCCTGGGAAGACAATTTTATCTGCTGCCGCGACAACTTTTGGATCATTGGTGATAGAGACATCTGCCCCCACGACCGATAGTGCCTTGCCAGCGGAATGCAAATTACCCATACCATAATCTAATAGCGCTACTTTGGTCATCAATTGGTTCTCGTTTTTAAATATTTTGACTACTATACTATGTATACTATGTATACTATTTTCTGTTACTAAGGTGTAGATAAGGTTTTGCTACAAGGAAGTTAAGCGCAGGCTGTACAACCAGTACGCCAAGCTTAACTGACCCTCTTGAGTAACCTTGTAGAACAGCCTTAAATGCGTCTTAGAAAGCCTCTTTGGTCGATGGCAAGGTATTTAGCGCACGCTCATCATATTCGCAGGCCATACGTAGGGCACGTGCAAAGGCTTTAAAGGTTGATTCAATCTGGTGATGGCTGTTTTTACCTTTGAGATTATCCAAATGCACCGTCATCCACGAGTGATTGACGAAGCCATAAAAGAACTCACTGAATAAGTCAACATCGAAGCGGCCAACGTGCGAGCGCGTAAATGGAATATCCATGTGTAGACCCGGACGACCTGACAAATCCACCACAGCGCGTGTCAACGACTCATCTAATGGCGCATAAAAGTGCCCATAACGACGGATGCCTTTTTTGTCGCCCAAGGCTTTATTGAAGGCTTGACCAAGGGTGATACCCGTGTCTTCGACGCTATGATGGTCGTCAATAAAGGTGTCACCGTTGCACTTGATATCCAAGTCAAACAAACCATGACGCTTAATCTGATCGATCATATGATCCAAAAATGGCACGCCCGTGTCTACCACACCTTTACCCGTCCCATCGAGGTTGACGGTACAAGTGATCTGGGTTTCAGCGGTATTACGCTCAACGGTCGCGATGCGCTCAGGGCGACCGTATAGATTTAGGTTTGTTGATTGATTTTGCTCAGTTGCATTGGCTGTCATGGCTATTCTCTATCGGTTTTTTATCAGTGAAAAGCGGTCAATTATAAATAGGGCAAAAAAGTACCCATTACTGTCCATTACATCACCGCTAACGCTGCCATCAGCGCCAGCAAAAAATGTATGAAAAAATGATATATACAAAAGATATCAATATATTAGGGTTGATGTGTCCCACATATTATCTAGCCTCATCATAGCAAACCCTAACATTTACTGCCACGACCAAGCGCCAAACCACGCATAAATTTACGTCATTCTGCTAAAATAGTGTGTTCAGCATTATCAATCATGACTGGCTCGAACGTTGACAATCTCACCTTTATGGCACTACTCTCTATGACATGGTGCTGTCTGACCATAAAACCCCTCTGTTTATAGGAACTGCTATGCCTTTAGAAGCGATCGCTATTAATAGCTTGGATGCGCCACTTATCAAAAAACCTGCCCGTGACAATGAGTTGTCAGAACGCCTGCAGGCATTGTACGATAGTGATGATGCGCAGCCTGATGGTCTTGAGGTATTAGATATCGTTGCGCAAGGGTTCAAACGCGGGCAATATCTCTATGTCGGTATGTTCAACGATAAACCCATTGCTGCGGTTGCCTGCTTTGATGATGGGCAGACCAATGCCAAGCGTTTGCAGTATCTGACGGTACATCCAGAGAACCGTAAACGCGCCATCGATGCCAAATTTATTAAATTGGTCTATGACTGTGAGGTCAAAAAAGGCGTGCGTGAGTTTGTCCCTGCTGATGCTGATATTCACCGAATCATGAGCGAGTACGAACTCCTGCGCGTAAAAGACTAAATATAGAGTAAATAGGGTTTATTTCGCCAATATTTGATTATTTATCGACTTTTATGAGATATAACGCAAAAATCACTTGACAGCCGAGCCTATATTTAGTTTAATAGCGCCTCAACGAAGACGGCTCGATAGCTCAGTAGGTAGAGCAACGGATTGAAAATCCGTGTGTCGGCAGTTCGATCCTGCCTCGAGCCACCATTCGTTAATCAGATTCTAAAAGCCCCAAACACCGCTGTTTGGGGCTTTTTTTATGTGCATATTTTTTGTGTTTGTCACATCAAGCTTACTGATTGAATATCTAGGGTTGGTAGAGCCGACCTCGTAAGAGCAAATGACAGCGCTCGCGTGAATCCAAGTCATAGATCGTTGCACGGTAATCAATACCGTGACGCCCTTCAAAGAATATCACGCGATCCCCCACAGCTAAAAAACACGACGTACGCGCATCATAAATAAAGCCATCAATCACAAACGCCAAATCACGATCTATCTCGCGTACGGTATATGTCTCACCTTGTGGAATCAACTTTTCAAACCAAGCGCTATGGGCAGCCATACTCGTAAACATACTTGTCGTTAGCAGTAGTAGCGCAATCCGTATGTTTTTGGATACTAGCGAACGGATTTGCTTAGTGATGCTTATGTTCTTCTTTAACATGATATTTCTCATCGCCTACCTCACTCACGGTTGCATAACATTTTTGTGCTGTTTTCTACACCGCTTGGCTCAGTATACTCAGTAACTATAAAGGGACAGATACCTATTATAATACAGAGCCTAGGTGGCAGATATGAGAGAATTTGATTACGACTTAGATTACAAAAACTTAGATCTGCGCGCGCATCCTGAGTTATACCGCGTCGGGCGCGGTGAGCAAGGCGTGTTACTTGTAGAGCCTTACAAGTCTGAAATCCTCCCGCATTGGCGTTTTGCGACTCCTGATATCGCCCGCGAGAGCAGTGAGACGATTTATCAGATGTTTTTGGATTATCTAGCTGACGATGATTTTGTCGGTGCCGATATGGCGCGTAAATTTATTCAAATGGGCTATACCCGCGCGCGTCGCTACGCTAATCACAAGGGCGGTAAAAAATATAAAGGGCCAGTACCTGATGACAAAAAAGGCCAAAGCGGCGCCCATGGTCGCGAAGAGTTACCACGACAAACCGAAGACCCGATCAAGGCAGAATCAGCACGTATTTTTAAGCAAAAATGGGACCAGTGCCGTGAGAACGAAGAGTATCTAAGAATGAAGAAAGAACACCGCGCGCGTTATAAAGATGCCGAGTAACTGCTAATGCTCATCACCTTGAGAATATAACAACACTAAATTGACCAGTCTTAAAATACTACTGTGCTAAGGTATAACACGGAATATCGAACACAATAAATACAATGACTTTTAATAGTGAGGAACAATGAATAAGCAACTTTTAATTTTTGATTTTGATGGCACACTCATTGATAGCGTGCCTGATTTGGCTGATGCCACCAATGCGATGCTGACCACGCTTGGTAAAGACACCTACCCAATTGAGACGATACGCAATTGGATAGGTAATGGTTCACGAATGCTTGTGGAGCGTGCTTTGGTCGGTGATATCACTGTCCCAGAGGGTGCACTGACCAAAGCCGAGGCCGATCACGCAGAGCAGATATTTTTTGAGGCATATACTAAGATTGGTGGTAGCAAAACCGTTGCTTATCCCGATGTCGATAGTGGCCTTAAACAACTTCACGCGGCTGGCTACACGCTCGCTCTAGTCACCAACAAACCGATTCGTTTTGTCCCAAAAATATTGCAAACATTCGGCTGGCAAGATCTGTTTAGTGAAGTGATGGGCGGCGACAGTCTATCCACCAAAAAGCCAGATCCAGCGCCCCTACTGCATGTCTGTACTCAATTGGGGATTACTCCTGACCAAGCGATTATGATTGGCGATTCTAGAAACGACATCTTGGCGGGTCAAAACGCCAATATGGACACGCTTGGTCTGTCTTATGGCTATAACTACGGACAAGACATTCGTGAGCTCGGCCCAACCGAGGCGTTTGATCATTTTGCGGATTTGATTACTTGGATTATGAAAGATAACATCTAACTCATAAAAGCATCTATCAAACGGATGTGATAGCTGGCTTAAACGAAGACTACTCCTTACTACGATAGCTGAGCGCCTCTGACACATGGGCGCTGTTAATATCTGTACTGTTGGCCAAATCAGCGATAGTACGCGCGACTCGTAACACTCGATGGTAGCCGCGTGCGGATAAATTCAAGCGCTGCTGAGCAAGTTGCAATAGTTGTTTTTCGCTGTCGCCTAATTTGATGTATTCATCGATTTCGCTCGGGCTTAGCTCATTATTAACTTTTCGTTGTCGTTTTAATTGATGCTGATGCGCGGCTGCTACTCGCTCGCGTACTTGTTTGGATGTTTCCCCTGCCTGCGCGCTTTGCAAGTCAGCAATCGGCAATGCTGGCACCGTGATATGCAAATCAATACGATCTAATAGTGGCCCTGAGAGTTTGTCTTGATAGCGTTTGATTTGCTCAGGTCGACAGCGGCAGCGACCTGAAGTATCACCATCATAACCACACGGGTGTAATAATCCCAAATTACTGGCACAATACCCTTCAATATCACCTCTTTTCTATTCCAATACTTACCAATTAAATGGCAAAGATATACCAAATAGCTGTCATAAAATTTAATAAATGCTAAATAAGCGACAAATTATTATGAGACAAATGCGCAAAATAAAACCGACTAGAATGAGCGTATCAGGAAGAATTCCATATAAAGGTAAATCATTACCTTATGAATCAACTTTAGAGCGCGATTTAATTATAGTCTATGCCTTTCGAGAAGATGTGGAGGATATAGTTGCTCAACCAATTACTATACCTTTCGTCAAGAATGGCATTACTTATAAGTACACCCCTGACTTTTTTATCAAATTCGTAGAAGACGATGGTAAGCCAAATATGATTATTGAGGTTAAACCACATGATCTATGGCAAGCGAACTGGAGAGACTGGTCGGATAAGTGGAAGACGATGCAGCGCTATTGTAAAGACAATGGTTATGTATTTCATATTTATGATGAGAGTCGTATTAAGAATACAGCTTTAGACAACATTAATTTCTTAATGAAGTTTAAGAACTCCGCAATCGAAGAAGAGGATAAGGAAGCGGTTTTAGAGCAGGTTAGGCTTATGGGTACAACTACTATAGATTACCTATTAACACGTTTTTACATAGGCTCTTTCTTGCGCAATCACGGATTACGAGTAATTTATCATTTACTTGCTACTAAACGATTAAAATTTAATTTATTCCTCGAAATTAATGACTTAACAGAGGTATGGGTGGATTATGAATAATAGTAGAATTGCAGAAACTAACTCATCTATCTTCGAAAAACATTTAGATAATTTTCAAAAACTAGGTATCGATGTAGATACAATAAATGAGTCAACACCAACAACGAAAGGGTATGGTTTCATGATTGACCATGATGATGAGGGTTTAGATAGGTTTGAGATCAGGCGTGGACGTATTGATTTGCGTAAGGGGAAAACCTATCTAAATAAGTCTGATAATAAACACTATGAGCTAGTCGAGTACTTAAACGAGAGTACAGAGGTCGTAGTTCGTAGTGTTGAAACGGGTAAAACCAGTATTGTTAACATACAAAATTTGTCAAATATTAAAGATCAGAATAATGATCATATCAATGTCGATATTAGTGCTATTGGCGATGAAGAGTGGCAAAAAGCACAATCTAAGTTTGAGGCAATCAAGCCTATTATCAATACTGAGCATAGCTATAATCATCGAAAATTAATTATGGAACGCTCAAAGGAGATCAATGTCTCAATTCGTTCATTATATCGTTGGATCAAGCAGTATCAGGCTGTTGGATCTATTGCAGGACTGGTAGAGAAAAAACGAGGCTGGAAGGAAGGTGGATCGCGTCTAACTAAAGAGCAGGACGGTATTATTCAAAGAGCTATAAAAGCATTTTATTTGACTAAGCAAAGGGCTAGTTTAGAGCAGACTTATCGTGAAGTTTTTCGCCTTTGCTCTATGGAAAAGATCGACAAACCCAGTAAAAAAGCTATTAAACTACGTATCGATCAAATTTCAGAGTATGAGCAGCTCAAAAAGCGCGGTCAAATAGAGCTAGCTAGAAAAAAATTCAAACCCACACCCCATTCTTTTCCTAACGCAGATTATCCATTGAGCGTGATTCAAATAGACCATACACCTGTTGATTTAATGCTAGTCGATAACGAACACCGAAAATCTATTGGTAGACCATATCTAACACTAGCTATTGATGTCTATAGCCGAATGATTACGGGATATTACTTATCATTAGATCCACCGTCAGCAACCTCAGTTGCAATGTGTGTCGCAAGAAGCATCTTGCAAAAAGAGAGTCTTTTACTTGAGCATGGTATTGATCATACAGAATGGCAAGTGTATGGCTATCCGCAAAAAATACACGTTGATAATGGTGCTGACTTTCGATCAAACACCTTGGCTCGTTCGTGCGAGGTTCACGGGATTAACCTTGAATTTAGACCAGTAGCAAGACCTCAGTTTGGTGGACATATTGAACGTCTCATTGGTACGTTTATGAAAGAGGTTCATGGCATCAATGGTACAACATTTTCTAATATTAAAGAAAAAGACAATTATGACTCTGAAAAAGAAGCGACCCTTACTTTAGATGAGTTTGAGGTTTGGCTTCTTACCTTTATAACAAAGGTTTATCACAAGCGAATTCATAGCACTTTAGGGCGAAGTCCTACGGAACAATGGTATCTAGGTATTCATGGTGATGGTGAAAGCATTGGTACAGGCTTGCCATCATTACCAGAAGATTCAAAAACCTTACTATTAGACTTCATGCCAAGTTTTGAGCGAACCATTCAGCATTTTGGTGTAACTATCGACTCCTTACGCTATTACGACCCTTGTTTAAATGTTTTTATTAATGCCAAAAATAAAGATGGAAGTAAGAAACACTTTTTATTTAGACGTGATCCACGAGACATTAGTAAAATTTGGTTCTACGATCCAAGCTTACACCAGTATTTTACCGTCCCCTTTGCTAACCAGCAGCTACCAAGTATGAGTCTGTGGGAATATAAACAGATTCGTAAGCAGATTTCTGATAAAGGGAATGAGTATATAAGTGAACATCAAATTTATGAAGCTTTGACCGAGATGCGAGACTTAATCGAAGATTCTTCTAAAAAAACGAAGTCTGCTCGTAGACAAGCGCAACGTCAAAAGACACATGCAAAAAGTCAAACTATCGTAGCCAAAACAATAATGGCGAGTAAAAGACACAATGCCAATACTTCTAGTGATCTAGAGCCGTCCAACAGTAATGATATTCAAACAAACTTGCAGCCATCAATACAGACTTCTAAAAAATCTGAAAAGAGTGTCGTTGAACAAAATGGCCTACTTCTAGATACGACTGATTTTGATTTTGGAGATATTGAATAATGAATGAAATTATCGCTGATAACAAAGCGTCTTACCTTCATGTATATAAAGATTTCCGTCATCTTGTAGAATATTCTGATGACGATCGATTAGATTTTATTAACGAAGCTCGCTGGGTCAATTATGATGTAGCAGACAATATAATTTTAGAGCTAAACGGGCTTTTGAGGTTCCCAAAAAGACTAAGAATGCCTAATCTTTTAATAGTCGGTGATTCAAATAACGGCAAAACCAGTATTGCTCATCGTTTTTTCAGAAAGCATGGTATGCCAGTCGAAGAGAATGGCAATTTAGTCAAGCCTGTTATTTTTGCAAATGCTCCTTCAAGCACTAATGAAAAAGACCTTTATATGTCTATTCTAGAGGCGCTTCATATGCCCTATAGAACAAAGGATTCAGCATCTTCATTGCTCTATCAAGTACTTCATTTGTGCCGCGAGTATCAAGTCAAAATGATCATGGTTGATGAGCTTCATTCATTACTTACAGGTACACCAAGACAGCAACGTCAGGTAATGAATGCTTTGAAGACATTATGCAATGAATTACAGATACCGATTGTCGGTATTGGAACGCAAGATGCGAAACGTGTACTACACACTGATCCTCAGCACGCTAGTCGATTCGATATTGTAGAAGTTCCTCTTTGGAAATTAGATAAAAAATTTCAAGAATTACTTTTTCGACTCGAAAGCGTTTTCCCACTTAAAAATCCATCAGAGTTGCATCAACCCAAAACTGCTGCCCTTATTCATGCTGTTTCAAGAGGAAACTTAGGCAATATTCATAGGCTTCTGTCAGTTTGCGCCAAAGATGCCATTCTTAGTGGCACAGAACAAATTACCGAAGACATTCTGACTAAAAATAAAGATGTTCGCCCAACCGAAGGACTGAGGTGATGGCTAGCGTAAAACCATTACCCGTTGCTACACCTCTTTTACATGATGAAAGCATAAACTCATGGTTAATACGGGTATCTTTAAATCAAGGCTGCGACCTTTCTACGATTCTTTTTTATCATTGGTCTAAATACAATTTGCGTCATCATGATTTTGATAAAGGCTTCAATCATATTAATAAGCAGATACATCAAGATATGGCTGTGCTTGCTCACACTGATACTAAATTTTTTGATAATAGAAGCTTGATACAGTTCAATGAAGATATTGGATTAGAGTATCGACCAAATATTAGCCTTACTTGGGTGTTACCTATTCCCAAATTTCATTCTAAAACGATGGTAGGCCATCAATATTGCGCTCAATGTATGCAAGAGGACAAAAGTGCGTATTTGAGATTAAAGTGGCGATTTAGTTGGATTGTTTACTGTGAACAGCACTTAATTTCACTACAAAGTTCGTGTTCTAGCTGCGGATTGCCGTATCAACCACATTTGATCAAAGCGAATCACCGATTTATCAATAGATGTCCTCACTGTCGAGAAAAGCTAAGCGCTGAAGCAGTAAATCAACTTTTATGTACAGATTGAACCGCCCCGGAATTGTCGGAGACTCAATTTTCTGAGAGAATACGACAATG
>NZ_JAKDJE010000008.1 GCF_030454045.1 Psychrobacter sp.
GGAACATTATAATTTGTAAAAATGTTATTAATATTTAAAGAGTAGATCAAACAATCAGAGCTTAGAATTAGCCTGTTTAAAAACAAAGAAACTTTGGAGTTTTACAAGAATGAATAAGTACAAAATAGCATTTATAGGCTGGAATCCTTTTCAATTTATACATATTAAATTATTAGCTAGCAAAATTCCAGGAAGCGTTTTTATATTAGAGAAGAGAAGGGATCATCTTAATGATTTTACAAAAGAAATTCTAACCAATCAAGAAGTTCCTGTTGTCGTTTGGGAGACTGGAAAGATTAAAGAATTAGATGGCGTTTTTGACGTTATTGTATGTCAAACGATGTTTCTACACTTACCATTATTTGAGAAAACAAAAATTGTAATGCTTCAATATGGTTATGCTAAAGAGCCACACAACTATGGCACATGGAGAGCGTTAGCAGATTTATGTCTTGTATACGGATCCTATCCAGAAAAGAAATTATCTACTTATGCGCCATCTGAGGCTGTTGGTAATCCTAGATTACAGTTATGGTATGATGAAGATTTCCATCTGATTGCAAAAAATAAGTATATTCATAGTATAGATGATGGTTTGCTAACAGTCTTATATATGCCAACTTGGGGAGAGTTGTCTAGTATAGATGAGTATATAGGTGCAGTTCTTGGTTTATCTGAACGTTATAATGTACTCGTTAAATTGCATCACAATACAGATCTTTTGGAAGATGGTAGATTAGAAAAAATAGAAACTGATAGGATACATTTCTTTGGTTCCAATGACGATGCTCTAGAACTTCTTAGTATTTCTGATATCGTCATTTCTGATTATAGTGGTGCGATTTTCGATGCTATTCATTGCGAAAAACCAGTTGTTCTTTTAGATAAGAATGAAAATGAAATTTTAGAAGAAGCTAAGATTGATACGCATAGTCTAGAGTTTAATAGAAGAGATGAGCTCGGATATAGAGTAGCTAGACCATCTGATCTGATTGACGGTATAAAACATATAGAAGAAAATTATGATTATATAGTTGGTGAGAAAAAAGCTATAAAATCTGAATTATATGAATATAGTGAAAACTCTGTAGAGAAATGTATTGAAGCGATAAACAGTCTAATATCTGGTGATATCGTGCGTAATCAAATGCAGTCTTATATCCATGATTCAGTAAAAGAGCTATACCAGTTAAAACGTCAATACAATATTTTAAAGAAGAGTAAAAATGGCAGATAAATCACTTTTTAGTATGTTTTCTATACTTAATATTAAAAATGTTCATCCTGATTCTATTAATGATAAAGTTTTGAATGTTTTACCATTAGATAAGATAAAGCTAGTTTATAAATTAGCTATCAGAACAAATAATAGTGTATTACAGGAAAAATGTATTGCACACGCTAGGAGAAGGTTCCCTCAGAATACTTTTAGCTATATCGAAGAGGCAAAAACTAAAATCAAGTACGAAAAATTTAACGAAGCTTGGGAAATTCTAAACAAAGCCCCCCATAATAAAGAAATTGATGCATTAAAGAAAAATGTAGCATCAAAGAGAAATGTAGCATTAGCTGACAAGGAAAAACCATCTTTAGCTTATCTTGATATTGCTGAGTTAGAAGGTTCTACATTGAGTAAACTGAAAAAAGTCCACAGCTCAGCTGTTGATGCAAATAATGTGAGATTACAAGAAGAGTGTATAGCAAGGGCGATAACTGATTTTCCTCAACATACTTTCGGTTATGTTGAAGAAGCGAAAATTCAAATACAACGTAGGCAGTTTAATGACGCTTGGAAGGTCTTGACTAAATCACCTAACAGTAAAACAGTTGAGTCATTAAAACAGAAGATCCTTTCTCATGATGGTGCCCATCTAACTACTATGCTAGAAGAAGAAATTATGAGAATAAGTAAATTAATTAAATTAAAGCCTTTAAACTCTAAGTACTATGACGATTATATTTTATTTCTAAGCAAATTGGGTAGGAATAAAGAGGTTGAAAAATTAATCAAATGGCTCCCAGTTGATGTAGATTCTTTTACCATGAAAACTAGGTTTGCCATTATTGCAGGCTATGTAGATTTAGGAGATCAAAAAAGCGCTTTAGATCACCTACTTTTGATGCAAAAGAAATACATGATGGATAGAAGGGTTTTACATAGAATATCCGATATATATAAGTTCGATAAACAGACAGATAGAGCCTATTCGTATCTGTTGCTTGGTGAACAGACCTATCCAATTTATGGTGCGATCAGAAGATTAACTTTTGAGTCTGATCACAATATGATCGACAATGGGAATGAGACTCTAGATAGAGTACTAGATTTTAAAGAAGCCGAGTTGGCAAGATTTCTTAGCATGATTAACAGGGTGTCTTGTTTTTACCCTGAGAGAAAGGATGAACTTGTTGAATGTAGGATAAAAGTTAGAAGGGTTATTATACAAAATATACTTAAGAACAATAGTGAATTTAATAAAAATCTTAAGTTTTTACTTGCTAATAGATGGTTCGCCGACGCAATGGAGTTTATGAGCCAAGGCTTAGAACTTGGTTTTCATCTTGATGAGAACGTATCAGCACTATATAAAAAAATAGAAAAAAACCTTGTTTATAGTGACTCGAAAAACATTATAGCTTGGCTAGAAATAGCAGATCAAAATGAAAGGTCTGATGTTTTGCTAGGAATGATGAATGGCTTTCCAGTTGATGTTAATAAAATAGAAAGAGAAGCTGTAAAAATTGAACTGTTTATACCTAGTGCTTTTTTTACTCCGCCAGAAAAAGAAAAGCCGTCATTTAAGACAGCGCAGGAATATTTTAGAGAAATATGCGAAATAGTATCGTCATATGAAGATATAATAATTATTCCAAGACATCAGTATCACTGGAAAAACGTATCTAGAAAAACAGATTTTAAGGCTATTAGCTATCATACTTTCAATGAAGTGGATAACCCTAACTGGTTGCATGTGCAAGAGTCTACACTGGCAGGTCGTTGCTCTGTTGATACGAAAGGGTTTGCAGGTTATGCCAAAATGGCGACTGATTTTTCAGAGATCGAAGAGTATACAAGTAATATTGACCAATCTACTTTAGATGAAAATTTTAACTATTTGTATCAAGAATACGTCGTTAATAACGTATCTAAATATCATCAAAATGAGAAAGTATTTGTCTCCGAAGGTGAGTATGTATTTGTAGCACTTCAGGTTCTAACAGACATAGTAGCAGATATCGCATTTTTTGATGGGATACAAATGCTCAAAACGATTGCTGAATATTATAAGAATACAGCTACTAAGGTGGTTGTAAAGCGTCATCCTTACTGTAACTCACTTAGTATGCAGTTATTGATTGAAAATCTGTTGAATGAAGGTGCTATCATAGTTTCAGATGCCTCAATTCATAGTATTATAGAAAATGCTAACGCTGTATTTGTCGTCAACTCAGGTGTTGGATTTGAAGCTCTTATGCACTTAAAACCTGTGATAGTATGCGGACAATGTGATTATGAATATGCGGTATCTAGCCAAGTAAAAACCCCACAGGAATTGTTACAGTATCTAGAGAAAGATGAGTTTTTAATTGATACGCAAAAAGTGAAAAAACTGCTGTATTATTATGCAAACGTATATAACCCAAAATTAGATGAGTTGCCAGCGCTTTTAAAAAAATGGATTTATATTTAACAATTTTAATGTTTTCTTACTAAGGTAGCGCTATGAAAGTTATATCGGTTTTAAATAAGATATCTGAGAAATCAGGTGGCATGACAAGAATTTCAATGCATAGAACTGAGTCCTTTGTAGATACTGGTGTTGACTCGGCTGTTGTTACTTTAGCTCTTGACAATAAACTGAATGATACAATA
The DNA here is from genome assembly GCF_030454045.1 of Psychrobacter sp. GTDB lineage: Bacteria > Pseudomonadota > Gammaproteobacteria > Pseudomonadales > Moraxellaceae > Psychrobacter. The sequence continues at coordinate 3,875 of NZ_JAKDJE010000008.1, forward strand.
AATAACTTAATTTCTATTTCGACAATTAGTACTAAATTGAAAGTTATTAATTTCTATAGCTCTTTGTCTTATGCTTATAAGCATGGTGTGGATTTATCAGCGGTATTCTCTATTCATCATCAAAAAAGCTTAATGGAGAAAGTAAAAAAAATAAGAATAAACCCAAGAGATTCTAATTCAACTCTAATTAAATACTTTACTTCTAGTAATGATTTGTTTCTTGAAGAATATCTTAATGAAGATAATGTTTGTACTTGTGTGTTGTACTACCATCCACAAAAAGGCTGCTTACAATTTCCTTCAAAAAGTTCAATCCACGCTCATTGGTTATCAGAACTCAAGGGCACTTCAGATTGTTACTATATTGCAGATGCTATAAGGATGGCAAAGTCTGTTTGTATGGTCTCAGATAAGAATGCTTATAAAATATTGGTGGCTCATGGCAACCACTTATTAATGCCAAGAACTGTAGGCTCAAAAATAAACCCAATATATAACAATGTTTTTAACTACAACAAGTTGTGTGATGCTTTCGTACTCCTTACTAATCATCAACGCGAAGATATAGAAGCTCAATTTGATATTAATAATTGCTATGTGATACCTAATCCTGTTAAGAGTGTTAATAATGAGCAATTAGATAAAAATTCAGAAAATTTTGCTATTATTCTTACACGACTAGCGAGCGTTAAGCAAATCGACAAAATGATTAAAGCCTTTAGTCATATAGTGTCTGCAAATAAAAATGCCATTTTAGAGATATGGGGAGATGGTGATGAGCGAGATAATCTTGAAGCTTTAGTCAAAAAAAGTAAATTAGAGAATAATGTCAAGTTTATGGGGTTTTCCATAAATCCTCATAGAGAGCTATCTCGTGCTACCGTGACATTGAGTATGTCTTCAGCTGAAGGATTTCCAGGTAGTATGGTCGAAGCCTTAGCATGCGGCACACCCGTAGTATCCACCAAAACCAAATATGGACCAACCGATATTATCACAGATGGCAAAGATGGTTTTTTGGTCAACAATGAAAAAGAGTTTATAGAAAAGGTTTCATATCTATTAAACAATCCAGATATAGCTTATGAAATGGGGAGAAATGGTATAGCTAGCTCTTCAAGATTTTCGTCTAACCAGATAATCAATAAGTGGATGAGTTTGTTTAGTGAGTTAAAAGAAACTAAAGCTCATGAAAGTGGATATGAATTTTCTGGAAAGATAATCAAGAATACTATTGGAACGAAGCTAGGGTGGATTTATTTAGATAAAGATATAAAAAAAGCAGCTTCTCTTGAAGCCTCTGGTTCAATATTCATTAAAAATATTGATAAGAATAAAGAATTTGGTGGAGTTTGTGAGTTAGAGTCACAAGTTTATGATATTGAGAAAGTAAACTTTGATACTAAAAAAGAGGTTTACCGCTTTAGAGTAATTTACAAAGGCGAAATTTACAAAGGTAGTATTCCTGCTAAAAGTATAGAGTTTGTTGTTTTATAGCAAGTCTACTTATAGTCAGCTCAAAATAAAATTGAAGGTAAACATGATATACACATTGTTAGACAAATCTGAAACCAGACGTGTTGAACCTACTGAAGTGAACGGTGATCTGAAATGCTACTTACAAAGGTTAAATCATTATAGGATTAAAGTTAGTTCTTTCGAAGAGCATTGCTTTGAGAGGGAAATTTGTGATTATCGGCATAATTACCAACCAAGAACCTCTAAAAGAGTAAAGAAGATAGATTCATTTGATTTGATCAAGTTTAATAATGCTATATGTTTTGGTGATGGAGCGATAAAGACAGCTAATAAAAAAATTTTTTTAAGTCATATGCTGAATGAAAGTATATTTTATCCATTAGATAAGATTCGGTTTAATGGTTTCAAAGGTCTTATTAAAAATAGGCTAGGATTAGAGCTTCTAGGTGATGGATACGTAAAACTAAACGATAATATTAATAATTACTCATATACTAACGAAACTGTATTACTAATGACACGGTTAAAAGATAATTCGTATAGCCACTTTGTTTGGGATACGATACCATTACTAGCCTACCGTGATTTTCTAAGGAAAGAGCTGGGAGAAGATGTAAAGATATTGATACCATATGAATCAATATCTTCTTTTAAATTAGAATTTTTGATGAGGTTAGGTGTAAAAAAATCAGACTTAATCGTTAAGCCTTTATCAATATCAATGTTATTCAAAAATATATATGTTGGAAGCCGTACGTCAACTAATAATGTTTCGATTTCAGACTTTTCTTTACCTGTTCTAACAAGTTTAAGATTAGAGAAAAGAAAAACGAATAAAAAAAATCTATATTATTTTGATCGGAATGATGAGCGAAAGGGTATTCGAACAATTATAAATGAGTCAAAGATTATAGATATTTGCAAGAAGCATGGCTTAGAAATAAAAACTCCAGGAAAAATGACTTTATCAGAAAAACAAGAAATATTTTCACAAGCTGATTTAATAGTTGGGCAATATGGTGGAGGAATGCAAAATCATTTTCTATGTAACTCTGGGACTCATATCTTGTTACTGCAAAGTGAAAATTTTTTCCGAGAAATTCATTATAATACAGCGACAAGATTAAATCATTATGTAACATCCATTATAGGTCCTGCTCTCTCTACGGGTAATAACAGTGATTTTAGTATCGATGATGCTGTTTTTGAGCGCGAACTAGTTAAAATACTCGGAAAATTGTAGTTTATATTTACTTAACCTAAAATGGATAATCTGAATGAAGAGGTTAATTGTTGATTTAGATGGTACTGTGACGTTGGGTAATACATCCGACTATATAAATGTATTGCCTAACCTAGAGCTAATTAAATCTTTGAATAAGTATCAACAAGATGGCTTTACTATTGTAATAGCAACAGCAAGAAACATGCGTACTTATGAGGGTAATGTAGGGAAAATTAATATTCACACTTTACCTACTATCATTGAATGGCTAAATAAACACGATGTTCCTTATGATGAAATTATTATCGGTAAACCTTGGTGTGGCAATGAAGGGTTTTATATTGATGATAAATCTATTCGACCTTCTGAATTTACTTCAATGGGTTATGAAGAGATTATGCAGCTATTAGCAAAAGAAAATTCGTATACTGATAGTGGCAACGAACTCTAGGTATTAATATGTTTTTAATTATGTCAGGTGCTTATATAGGCCAAGAATTACAATCTGAATTCGGGAGAATTCCTCCTAGTTTTTTACCTTTAGGGAATAGACGACTTTTTCAGCATCAAGTGAAGCTCGCACCTGTTAATACAAAGATTTACCTTTCTGTTCCTGAGAGCTACCTTATTTCTCAGACAGATCTTAAATCATTATCTGAAAACCAGGTTGAAATATTAGCATTACCTGATAGTTTAACATTAGGCGAATCACTAATTGCAGCGCTTAACATATCCGAGCATAATTTTAGCAAGCCATTACACCTATTATTTGGAGATACTTTATTTAGTAAGCTGCCTGAGGGAGATAATTTTGCTTCACTTTCAACGGTTGAAGAGAATTACCATTGGGCTCTAGCGACTGAAGATGAAAATAATTGGTTACAACAAGCACAAGGTGACTTAGATATTAATGGTAGCCAAATTGTAAATGGTTACTTTAAATTCTCAGAACCTCGTGCATTATTAAGAGCATTAACCAAGTCTAACTGGAACTTTTTGGATGGTGTAAATTATTATCGTAAATTGACAGCTTTTTCTAGTCAATTATCTGATGACTGGTTGGACTTTGGACATGTCAATACTTACTACTCATCAAAAGTTAACTTTACAACGCAACGAGCTTTTAATGATTTGGCGATAACCTCTTCTTGGATTGAAAAGTCTAGCAGTAAAGATATTAAAATTGTAGCGGAGTCTAATTGGTTTGCTAAGCTACCTTACTCTTTACGCCGTTATATCCCTCAATATTTAGGTGAAGAAAACAATAATGGGCGTACAAGTTACCGCTTAGAGTATCTGCATAATACCACATTAAATGAGTTATACGTTTTTTCAGAACTTCCTCAAAAAGTATGGAAGCGTATTCTAAATGAGTGTGTTGATTTTCTTCTTGCATGCAGCCAAGAGAAAGCGCCAGATGGTGCTTTAGCTAACTTACTCCCAGAGCTTTTTGGTAAAAAAACTAACCAAAGACTTGAGGAGTTTTGTACTTTAAGAGGCTATAAGTTGGGACAGCTATGGAATTATGAAAATGATTTGGTGTCATTAAATGATATCTTATTATTATCTAATCAAAATCTTCCTTTTGATGATAATAATATCTCTATTTTACACGGTGATCTTTGTTTTAGTAACGTGCTGTATGACTTCCGCTCCAATAGAATTAAAGTCATTGATCCACGTGGCTTAACACCTGATGGTCAATTATCAAATTATGGGCATGTTTATTACGATATCGCTAAATTGTCACATTCTGTTATTGGATTGTATGATTGGATCATTGCTGGGTATTATCATGTTGATATTTCTGAACAGAATATAACACTTTCTATTGATACTAACAGAAAAGAGCATGGAACTCAGACCTACTTCATTGATTTGATTTATAAAAAATTTGGAATTTCTGAGGAAAATATTATTGCAATGCAAATACAATTGTTTTTATCTATGTTGCCTTTACATAGCGACGATCCAAAGCGTCAAGATGCCTTTTTTGCTAATGCATTCCGCCTTTATAAAAGACTGAAAGAATTAAAATAGGTAATAATTATGATTGTTATTCCAATGGCAGGTTTAAGTTCTCGCTTTTTTAAAGCGGGTTATGAACTACCAAAGTATATGTTAGAAGCACATGGTGAAAGTTTATTTGATCATTCAATAAAAAGCTTTCAAGCATATTTTGAAAATATCCGCTTTGTTTTTATTGTAAGAGATGTGTTTAATACTCCTGAGTTTGTTAAGCAAAGGGCTGTTGCCTTAAACATAAAAGATTATGACATTGTAGTGTTGAATGAAGAAACAAGAGGTCAAGCCGAGACGGTTACTTTAGGCCTAAGTAGTTACCGTGAGGGTATTGAACCTATTACAATTTTTAATATCGATACATTTAGACCAAGTTTTGAATATCCTAACTTAGAGCAACTTGGCGACGGGTATTTAGAGGTATTTAAAGGATCTGGTGATAATTGGTCTTTTGTTCGCCCCATAAGTGATAGCAGTACACAAGTAGACTTAACAACAGAAAAGAATCCTATTTCTGACCTATGTTGTACTGGCTTATATCATTTTAAGAGTATCCAAGATTACTTTGAGGCTTACGACTACTATCTTTCTATTCCAAAAGAACGGTGGGAGAAAGGGGAGTTGTATGTTGCCCCTCTATACAATTACCTAATAAAAAAAGGGAAAAATATTCATTTTCATAGAATCGATAATGATGACGTCATATTCTGCGGCACTCCGTCGGAATATACTTCATTTGTTGAAAAGGTATAGAGCTTGTTGTTCTATAGCAAATCTACACAACAACTAAAAAATATGGCAGTGAGGGTTTTCAAAAAACCAGAGATCTATTATTAAACTATTATAGTCGATACACTCTAAAAATGTCATAGCGCTACTGGGATGAATTTTGCGCAGCCTCTGGGAACGCAGCACGCAAGTAAAATTTATACCAGTAGCGCGTTTAAATCTATAACAGTTTTACATTCAGCTAACTATATAAGAAATATGAGCAGGTAGCCTGAGAGTAAATAAATTTAACAAAATGGGGAAGTTGTAGTGCATCTACAAACTAATAAATATTTAACATCTGCTCAAAGAACTTTTGACATTGAGCTTAAAGCATTGGCATTGTTACAGATAGATTTAGATCAGAGGTTTACGTTGGCTTGTCAGACCATCTTGAGCTGTCAAGGACGTCTAATCATTACGGGAATGGGTAAGTCAGGTTTAGTAGGTCGTAAAATAGCGGCGACGATGGCTTCTACTGGTACCCCAGCTTTTTTTGTCCATCCTGGTGAAGCCGGTCACGGCGACCTCGGGATGATCGTAAAGGGTGATGTCGTTTTAGCGATATCCAACTCAGGTAATAGCGATGAGATCAATGTCTTATTGCCTGTGATTAAAAAACTAGACTTACCTTTAATAAGTATCACTAAAAATTTATCAGGTCGATTAGCTCAAGAAGCAGACGTAGCTTTGACACTTGGCGACTTCGAAGAAGCATGTCCAATGGGTCTAGCACCTACCTCTAGCACCACAGCGACGATGGTACTGGGCGATGCACTGGCTATCGCATTGCTTGAAGCCCGCGGCTTTAAGTCAGAGGACTTTGCCCTATCGCATCCTGCGGGTGCGCTGGGTAAAAAACTCTTGACCCATGTTTCTGATCTTATGAAATCCGGTGATGAGATTCCTTTGGTGACAGGAAAGACCAGTATCATCGAAGCCCTATTTGAGATTACCGAAAAACGACTCGGTATGACTGTGGTCGTAGATGACAAAAATCGTTATGGGGTACTGACAGATGGTGATATCCGTCGACTGCTCACAACGAATCAAGATATGAGCCAACCTATTGCCAGTGTCATGAAGACAGCACCGATTACTACTTCTCCTGATATAAAAGCCTCAAAAGCCCTTGATATTATGAGACAAAAAAAAGTAAACCAGCTTATTGTTTTAGATAATGATGTACTAGTTGGTGTGCTGGCCTTACGTGACTTGGTTCAGGCTGGTATTAATTAAAAGTGACTAGTATTTTATAGTCTTGAGGAACACAAATGAAAATTACGGAAAACATAACAGTTGGCAATGATAAGCCTTTTGTATTATTTGGTGGTATCAACGTCATAGAGTCACGAGACCTAGCTCTAACAGCATGCGAAGCGTATGTGGAAATTACGCAAAAGCTTGGTATACCCTATGTATTTAAAGCCAGTTTTGATAAAGCGAATAGATCATCTATTCATTCGTTTCGTGGCCCAGGTATGGATGAAGGTCTAAAGATCTTACAAGAAGTTAAAGATACTTTTAATGTACCAGTGATATCTGATGTGCATGAGGTTTATCAGTGCCAGCCAGCAGCCGAAGTGATTGATATTTTGCAACTGCCTGCCTTTTTGGCACGTCAGACAGATTTGGTAAAAGCGTTAGCAGAGACTGGGCGACCAATTAATATCAAAAAGCCGCAGTTTCTCAGCCCAGAGCAGATGAAAAATATCATCAATAAGTTCAATGAAATGGGTAATGATAAACTCATGCTATGTGAGCGAGGTAGCTGTTTTGGTTATGATAATCTAGTGGTCGATATGCTAGGTCTGGGCGTAATGAAGCGTATCAGTAATGACTTACCCATTATCTTTGATGTGACGCATTCATTGCAGACTAGAAGTGCAGGCAGTGACGCATCAGGCGGCCGCCGAGATCAAATTATCGAGTTGGCCCGCTCAGGGATGGCAGCTGGTCTTGCAGGCTTGTTTTTGGAAGCCCACCCGACCCCTGATGCTGCTAAATGTGATGGTCCGAGTGCTTTGCCACTTGATAAGCTAGAGCCTTTCTTACAACAAATGAAACAAATCGATGACTTGGTCAAGTCACTGCCTGATTTAGATATTCAATAAAAGCGCCTTAAAGGTATATTAAATGCAGTCTGTTGCTATCGTTATCCCCGCACGTTATTCGTCTTCACGCTTTCCTGGTAAGCCGCTTGCAGATATTTTGGGTAAGCCCATGATTCAGCACGTGTATGAAAAAGCGGCATCTATAAAAAACGCCACCGTCGTTGTAGCCACTGATGACGACAGGATTCTGTCGGTAGTGCATAGTTTCGGTGGTAAAGGTATGATGACCAGACCAGATCATGCTTCAGGTACTGACAGGCTGGTAGAAGTCATGAATGAGATAGATGCTGATTTATATATCAATTTACAAGGTGATGAACCTTTGGTTCGTGTAGAGGATCTTGAGCTGCTTATTCAAGCCATGACAGCAGACAGATCCATTGAAGTGGGAACGCTGTACCATGCTATCAATGAACGCCAAGCTCAAGATCCCAATACCGTTAAAGTGGTGACATCACATAGCGGCCGTGCATGTTACTTTAGTCGCTCTCCAATACCTTTTATTCGAAACAATGAGATACAAACTAACTATAAGCAGCACGTTGGTGTATATGCCTATCGCAAGTCTGTTCTAGAACGATATACGCAGTTGCCTGAATCTAATGTCGAATCAGCAGAACAATTAGAACAATTAAGATTATTAGATAGCGATATAGATATTTATGCATTTGAAGTAATGAAGACAGGGCCTGGTGTAGATACCCCTGAAGATCTTCAAAAAGTAATCGCTATTCTTCAAGGTAAACAGTCAGAGAGTGAAAAGTCTTTACTCTCTAATACCGAACTTGTTATTACCGATATTGATGGCGTATTAACAGATGGTGGTATTTACTATGATGAACATGGTGAATGTATCAAGCGCTTCCATGTGCGCGATGGTCTAGGTATAAAACTGTTGCAACAGGCAGGTATTCAAGTAGCAGTATTATCAGGTAAAGATTCAAAGCCATTAAGGAAGAGGATTTCTGACTTGGGCATTGATATCTTTATGCTAGGTATCAAAGATAAAGAAGTAGCCTGTAAGGAAATTATTCAGCGGGCAGGCACTACCAAAGTGAATACTGTGTATATCGGTGATGACACCATTGATTTACCAGCTTTCATCAGTTGTGGTGTTGCAGTGGCTGTCGCTGATGCTCCTGAATACGTCAAAGCTAAATGTGATTTAGTGCTGGAGACCAAGGGTGGTTTTGGCGCTTTGCGTGAAATAGCTGATAAAATTTTGATTGAGCAAGGTAACTTTAAGTTGCTCGATGACCCTTCAACATTCCTAAAGGTTCATGCAGCTGTAACACAGTAATTATATTGGCAGTATAAGTAACACAGTAAAAAATATTTAAACTTCTCACAGTTGTTTTGACAAAGAGAGTGATAAAAAGGTCGCCCTAATACGGTGACCTTTTTTCCTCTCAGTAACGCCTCAAATCCACCTAGTGACGTAATCGTATAGACGTGATCGATGGTTTCTAATGCATCCACCAAATGAATAGATTGGGTAAGGATTAGACATTCTAAATTGTTTAAAGTGTCAATAAGAGAAGTATCGTCTAACGTCATCGGATGTGGTTTTACGATGATTTGCGCATCAGGATTGTCGTCGATGGCCTGATTGACCACATCCAGCAATGTGATACCTTCACCGCCACCGTATTTTAATGAATCATCATGCGGCACTTGTCCTAGTACCAATACCCGCTTCTTAGTTTTCACCCCATAGATGGGTGCGACATCGACATAAGGCTGATGATTGTATTTGCTCACCCGATGCGAGATATAATAATCTAGCATTTCTTGCGCCCATTCCTCATCATAGCTGTCTTGCTCAAAGTCAAAATTAGCGATGAGGTCAGTCAGGTCATTAGGTCTAGTGGTATCGAAGTAGGGCGCTTGACTGTCCATCACGATAGAGAGTGGTGGAGTATTGCTATCATCATCAGGCCCTGAACGAATAAAACCATCCTCTAAGAAGAAAACATCCAGCCCGTGCTCACGGGCATAGTCAATCAAATAATCAGGCGCTTTATAGCCCCAGATATAGACGACAGGATTGACCCGACTGATAAAGGGTTTGAGCCACTGTTCAAAATAGCGCTGAGTAAAGTGCCGCTGAATCTGGATATGAAAGGACTCAAACACCCAGTCTCCCACCATATCTCGCCACGGCCACATACCGACGACCAAGGCTAACCGTTGTTCAGGCTGGCGATAGTGTTTGTAGTAGCCTGAGAGTAGTGGCTGGATATAGGCTTCAAATTTCATAATATAATGGATAGCTTGAGTAGGTAGAAGACAAATACCAGTATAACGTGCTTCAACCACAATGTGCTAAAGTCAGCTTTGATCTTTATGGCATTTATAGCTGGCGATAGCTGTATATAAGCTATTGATGTTGGTAATATTGATTGGTTACCAGTATAGTTGCATTTATAATCAAAAAAATGAAATAACACACAATAAAATTGTTGGTACTGTCTATGAAACAAAAAATCCTCGTCACAGGCGGCGCAGGCTACATCGGTTCTCATACTTGTATAGCCTTGCATCAGGCAGGCTACGAGATAGTTGTTTATGACAATCTATCTAATAGTAGCCGTGAAGCGATCAATCGTATCTCTCACCTTATCGGCAAGTCTATTGAGTTTATTAAGGGTGACATCCGTGATGTCAAGGCATTAAGACAAGTGTTCGACGCGCATCAATTCTTCGGTGTCATACATTTTGCGGGATTAAAAGCCGTCGGTGAATCCGTCGCCAAGCCCTTACTTTATTATAATAACAACGTCGGTGGCACCATCACCTTACTCGAAGTCATGGCAGAGTACGACGTTAAAAACCTCGTGTTTTCCTCATCAGCTACGGTTTATGGTGATCCTGAGACACTGCCTATCGATGAGACTGCCCCGCGCTCCTGTACCAATCCCTATGGTCAGAGCAAACTGACCGTCGAGCATATCCTAGAAGATCTAGCAGTCTCCGATACTAGCTGGAGTCTAATCTCTCTGAGATATTTTAATCCAGTAGGCGCGCATCCATCAGGGCAGATCGGCGAAGACCCAAACGACATTCCAAACAATCTCATGCCCTATATCTCGCAAGTCGCTGTCGGTAAGCTGGAGAAACTGAGCATCTTTGGTAATGACTATCCGACCATCGATGGCACGGGCGTGCGGGACTTTATCCATGTCACTGATCTGGCATCCGGTCATGTCGCGGCATTGAATTATTTACAGCAGCAAGTTCATGTACAGCAAAGCTCAGCAGGGTTTTTGCCTATTAATTTAGGGACTGGCACAGGTACGTCGGTGTTAGAGCTGGTTAATGCCTTTACTGACATCACCGGGCAACGCGTGCCGTATCAGTTTGTCGCGCGGCGTGCCGGAGATATCGCCAGCTGCTATGCCAGTGCCGATAAAGCCAAAGCGTTACTGGGCTGGCAAGCTAAGCTGTCTGTCGCGGAGATGTGTGCAGATACCTGGCGCTGGCAAAGTCAAAATCCGAGTGGCTATAATAGCCACTGAACGAAATGTACTCAGTACGAGTAAAACCCTATCGTGCTTCTACTTTATAATAAATCGATTTGAATAAACCACTATGAAAAACATCATCCACGCCGTTATCCCCGTCGCAGGCTTTGGCACCCGTATGCTGCCATTGTCAAAATCCGTACCCAAAGAGCTGCTGCCGCTTGGCAATCGTCCCGCTATCCATTACGTGGTTGAAGAGGCCATCGCTGCTGGTATCAAACATATTGTCTTGGTTGGTCATGCGCAAAAAAGCGCGATTGAAAACTACTTTGATATCAATGCCGAATTGGATAGTCAATTACGTCACAAAGGCAAAGATAAGTTGGCTGATAGCTTAAATTGGTTGCCAGAAGACGTAACAGTATCGATGATACGTCAAGGTAAAGCGTTAGGTTTGGGTCATGCGATACTAGCGGCACGTCCTATCATTGGCGAACACGACTTTGCTGTATTATTACCTGATGTCGTGCTTGACCCATTTACCACTGATATGTCTGCTGATAACTTAGCTTTTATGCTGGATGCTTTTGCCAAAGATGCGCACTCACAGATATTAGTCGAGTCAGTAGCTGACGAACATGTACATAAATATGGTATTGCTCAATTAAGTAAAGACTATAGTGATATCGAAGATCAAGTAGAAGTGAATGCCAGTTTTGAAGTTGCTGGTTTTGTGGAAAAGCCAAATCTGGCTGATGCACCTTCTAGGCTCGCGGTCGTTGGTCGTTACGTTTTTAATAATCAAATATTCGATTATTTAGCTAATACCAAAGCCTCGGTCGGTGGTGAGATTCAGTTAACTGATGCGATTGATGCCTTGATTAGCGGGTACGGAGTAAATGTCACGACCATGCGTGGAAACAGCTATGATGCAGGAGATATGCGCTCATACATGCAGGCGTTTATCTACTTTGCCGAGCGCCAACTCGCGGATGATAAGTAACCCATGGACGATAGACAGCAAGATAGCGCTTATCGCAGCGCCCGCCACTCGGTATATTGGTCGCAGCTACAGAGTGTAGCGGCGCAGCGCTGGTCGGTGGCGGATTTGTTTGCGCAAGATGCCACGCGCGCCACGCGTTTTAGTACGCGGGCAGGGGCGCTATACATGGATTATAGCAAGCAGTGTATCGATACGTCGGTGTTATCCGCTCTGTTAGGACTTGCTGATAGCTGCGATCTATCGGCTCGTATTGAGGCGCTGCTACAAGGCGCGATGGTCAATACCAGCGAGCAGCGCGCGGCACTGCATACAGCGCTACGTCTGCCAGCGACCGCCGCGCTACAGGTCGGCGAGCAAGACGTGGTGGCTGATGTGCATCACAGTTTGGCGCAGGTGGCTCGCCTATCAGCGCGGGTACGCAATGGCACGTGGCGTGGGTTTTCGGGCAAGGCCATGACTGATGTGGTCAATATCGGTGTCGGCGGCTCAGATCTTGGGCCTTTGATGGCGACGACGGCGCTTGATGAATGGGCTGATACCGATATCGACGTGCATTTTGTCTCCAACATGGACGGCACCCAGCTAGATAACCTACTCAAGCACCTCAATCCTGAGACCACTTTATTTATTATCTCGTCCAAATCCTTTGGTACGGTAGACACCTTATCCAATGCTAAGACCGCCTTATCATGGCTGCTCGCTACTGCCAAGCGCCATGCAGGGACAGAGGGCAGTGTGCTGCGTCGGCATTTCATCGGTATCTCTGCCAGTAGCGAAAAGATGCGCGCGTGGGGGATCCATCCTGAGCATCAGCTACAGCTATGGGAGTGGGTCGGCGGGCGGTTTTCGATGTGGTCGGCGATCGGCCTTGCGCTGGCCATTCGGATTGGGATGGCAGGGTTTAAGGCGCTATTGGCAGGCGCGCACAGTATGGATGAGCACTTTGCTCAGGCTGATTTTGCAGAGAATTTACCGGTGTTATTGGGTTTGATTGCTGTTTGGAACAGTACTTTTTTACGCGTCAATGCCCACACGGTACTGCCTTATGATGGGCGTTTGAGCTATCTGCCAAGCTACTTAACCCAGCTGGAGATGGAGAGTAATGGTAAGTCGGTGACGCAGTATGGTGATCATATTGATTATGATACTTGTCCGATTCTGTGGGGCGAAATTGGTTCAAACGCTCAGCATGCGTTTTATCAGCTGCTACATCAAGGCACGCAGCAAGTCTCTTGTGATTTTATCGCTTGCGTACGTCGCTATAGTGATCAAGCGCAAAATACGTCATTACAGCAACAGCATGAACTATCTTTAGCCAATTGTCTGGCGCAAAGTCGGGTATTGGCATTTGGCAATGCTGCGGTTAGGGATAGATCAAACACGGGTGTTGAGCGGATATCTAGTGCCGATAAATACAAATATTACCGTGGTAATCAACCCTCAACGACCGTGCTAATTGATGAGCTGACGCCTCATAGTTTGGGTGCGCTGATTGCGCTTTATGAGCACAAAGTTTATGTGATGGCCAGCATTTGGGATATTAACCCGTTTGATCAATGGGGCGTTGAGATGGGTAAGCAGATGGCGGAGTCTGTATATCATGCCATGCAAGACGAGCGTGAAGGGCAGTTTGATAGCTCCACCGATCAGCTACTACGCCACATCAATCAGCTGTCTTAAAGCCTATAATCATCAGTTTACAAGGTAACACCATGAGCACGGATAATAGTGATAAGCGTTCATCTGACCCGCGGGGCTGGCAAGCAAAGCCAGTAAAGGAACCTAATGTCTGTGTGCTGGTCGGCCATAGTATCGAGGCCATCACCAGTGCGGTGGTGCTGGCAAGCCTCGGTCAGTGCGTGCATCTGTATGCGGATAAAGTCCTACTGGCTCAGCAGATACAGCAATATGGCTTTGAGCATCACTTGCAGGCGCTATGGCAAATGTATGAGCAGCAGCAAGTTATTATCAGTAAGTCATTACCAGCGAATGCCGATACATTAATAACACGCTATGAAGCCGCCGATCATAACGAAACCAATGCTCAAAGCACGGTGACGCTCTATTGGTTGTTTTTAGACAGTATTAAGTCTGCGTGGACAGAAGATGGTTGGATTCGGGCTTTTAATCAAAGCCATCAGCAGGCGCTACCTGTAATAATGAGCGGAATTGAGGAATTAGGCGCTGTCTCAGCACTATCTGAGCGTCTACAGCGAGCGTGGGTCTATTATGTACCGTTTGTTTTTTTGCAAGATGGTGATGCTTATAACTCCATGTTAAACCCTGCGCTATGGTTGCTGGGCGAAAAAACAGCGAACAGCAGCCAACATTTAGACGTCTTGAACCCATTAATGCAGCATGCTCGCGCTGCTCACCATGCCGATATTGCAACGATAGAGTTTGCTCGTAGCAGTATCATGGCCATGCTGGCAACTCGAGTGAGTTTTATGAATGAAATGTCTCGCTTGGCCGATAGTCAACAAGTGGATATTAGCCAAGTCAGCCGTATCATGGGCTTAGATCAGCGGGTGGGCAGTAGTTACTTACAAGCAGGGTGGGGCTTTGGTGGCAACACTCTGCCAAGTGAGCTGCAGCAATTGCAGCAGTCGAGCCAAGCGCGTAGCCTAGATATGCCGCTCTTAGAGTCGGTCATACACATCAATGAAGATCAAAAAGAGCTGATATTCCGTAAGTTTTGGCAGTACTTTGATGGGTTTATCGATAATAAAACCGTCATGATCTGGGGCGGCAGTTATAAAGCAGGCTCAGGACGCACCTCAGGCTCGGCCATTCATCCGTTACTCGCTTTACTATGGTCGTACAATATCCGCACACTGGTCTATAGTGATAAAGCGCAACATGAGCTGACTGTGCTGTATGGGCAGCAGCCGCTGCTGGAGCTGGTTACCCAGCCTTATCAGCATCTAGCAGAGGCGCAGGCTATTTTTATCATCAGTTGGTCGCCGCGCGATCAGTTAGATATTGGCAAAATCAATCAGTACGCCATGCCGATCTTTGATGCGCAAAATGCCATGAGCCGCTCACAAATTGCAGCCTTGGTAGGGAGCTATATGGGCATCGGTCGTGCGAAATAAAGGCACGCTCATATTCACTAGCGAGCCTTTATTATCTGACCATTAACACTCTTTGTACCAAGGTAAAGGCTTTATGCTGGCATCGCCCCTTGTGCCGCCAGCCACTGCTCGATCTCTTGTATCTTATCCGCCAAAAGTGGCTGATCACCGCGCGTTTCGATATTGAGCCGAATGAGCGGCTCGGTATTAGAAGCGCGCAAATTAAAGCGCCAGTAGCCAAAGTCGAGGCTTAGGCCGTCAAGGGTGGTTTTGCTGGGGTTTTGGCTGCGATACTTGTCTTCAATGGCTTTAATAATAGCGGGCGCGTCATTTGTGGTTAGGCGAAAGTTCATCTCCCCTGAGCTGGGGTAGGCATTGATATAGCCGGTGACCAGCTCCGACAGCGTCTTACCGGTGATGGATAGCAGTTCAATGGTCAGTAGCCACGGAATCATGCCGCTGTCGCAATAGAAGAAGTCGCGGAAGTAGTGATGTGCCGACATCTCGCCGCCATAGACCGCGCCCGACTCGCGCATGACTTGCTTGATAAAGGAGTGCCCAGACTTGCTGATGACCGCCTCACCTTGATGCGCGTCAATCACCGCTTCGGTGTTGTATATCACTCGTGGGTCATAGACGATTGACTCGTTTGGATATTTATTTAAAAAGGCCTGTGCCAGCATACCCACCACATAGCTACCATCGATAAACTCGCCTGTCTCGTCGAACAAAAAACACCGATCAAAATCGCCATCAAAGGCAATACCCAGATCAGCTTTGTGAGTCAAAACCGCTTGCTGCGTCGCGGCTCGGTTGGCGGTAATCATCGGATTGGGGATGCCGTTGGGGAAGCTGCCATCTGGTGTATGATGCAATTTAACCACTTCAATCGGTGCACCTGCTTGTGATAGCTTATCAATTAACAAGTCAACGACTGGACCTGCGCTGCCATTGCCAGAGTTGATGACCAGTTTAAGCGGCTTTAATTTATCAACATCGATAAAAGTCATGACATGATCGATATAAGCACTTTTATCAGTCAATAATTGCAACTTTCCTAATTGGGTACTGGTAGCAAAATTCCCTGATTCTGCCAATACTTGAATCTCTGCCAGACCATCATCAGCACTGATGGGTTTTGAGTGTTCTTTGACCAGTTTGAGGCCATTATAGTTGATAGGGTTGTGACTGGCTGTCACTTCAATGCCGCCCAATGCTTGATAATGACTGGTGGCAAAATACACCTCTTCTGTCCCTGTCATACCTAGGTCAATCACATCAATCCCTGCATCCATGATACCTTTGATAGCCGCTTGTTTTAATTGCTCACTAGAATGTCGAATATCACTACCAATGACAATAGCTGGTTTTAGGTCTGTCATATCATTGTTTTGGGTGTTAGCAGAGGCCTGATAGCGCTGATATAAAATCTGTGCAAAAGATCGTCCAATCCGATAAGCAATATCTTCATCGAGATTGACGCCAAGCTCACCGCGTATATCATACGCTTTGAACGAGTTGATAGTCATGGGGCTAAACGCCATCGCAGGCTGGTAGGGAAGGGGCGCGGAAATCGACATAATAATGAAATTCCTTACTGGTGAGCTGTCATAAAGTAGATAGCCTTATTATAAGACAACGAGGATTCAATGATACACTAACGGCTACATGAGTTAAGTAAGTCTCAATAGTTTAGACTCAAATTTATAGCGATTTATGGCTAAGCAGTACGTCATGCTGAGTAATAAGACAGTAGCCTTTGAACCAAAAACACGAGCAAGTAGCCTAAAAGACAAAAGATAAGAGCATTCCTTATGAGTATTTTAAATAACAATGTCACCGTACCCGCGCCTGTAGAGGATACACCAGAAGCAAGCGGCGAGCTTGATGATCTGCTGGCTTTGATGGCTCGTCTACGAGCAGATTGTCCGTGGGATAGGAAACAGACCAATCATAGCCTGATTCCTTATGCTATCGAAGAGGCCTATGAGCTGGGCGAAGCGGTGCAAAGCGATGATGATGAAGATATCAAAGGCGAGTTGGGTGATGTCCTGTTACAAGTCATCTTTCACTGTCAAATGTATGCTGAGCAAGGCCGTTTTGACATGAGCGATGTTATTGCTACCTTGCAAGAAAAACTGGTTCGCCGTCATCCCCATGTTTTTGAAGCGGAAACGCTCAAGGATGATGCGGCAGTAAAAATACGCTGGGATGAAATCAAGCTCGAGGAGCAGCTGGCACGCGAGGCACGTGGCAAGCCGCAGCGCCGCTTAGATAACGTGAAAGCCGGTAGTGCTCTCATGCAGGCACAGGATGTACAAAAACAAGCGTCAACGCTGGGTTTTGATTGGGAGGGTATTGCTGGTGCCGTCGAAAAGCTAGATGAAGAGATTGCCGAGCTAAAACATGAGCTGACGAACAAATCCAAAGCGGAGACTAAGGCCAATATCAGAGAGGTAGAAAAGGAATTAGGCGACTGTATATTTGCGCTCGTCAATGTTGCCCGCAAACTGAACCTTGATGCAGAAGCGGCTACCTTAACCTGTGTGCATAAATTTAAATCACGCTTTGGCTATATCGAAGCGCAATTAGCCGCAAGTGGTAAGCGTTTGGAGGACAGCGACACTACCGAAATGGATGCATTGTGGGAAGCGGCGAAACAACATGAACGCTCATCATAAAATCTCGTCTCGCAGCTACACAGCAATGTCTATTTTCGGTCTTTTATGGGCTCTGCTGATGCTTAATAGTGCCCACGCTGCTCCTTGTTTTGACAACCCTCAGCGCGCTTACGATTATCTGTTGGCACAAGAAAATGCCAAAATACAGGCACGAGATGAAGCCACCGTAAATATCAATCGTGCCAGTGAAGGCGAGCTGGTATCGCTAAATGGTATTGGCAGCAGTAAAGCCCAAGCAATTATTTTATATCGTGACATGTTTGGTGAATTCAAAACAGTAGATGAGTTGGCAAAAGTGAAAGGTATTGGTGCAAAAACGATTGAGAAAAATCGAAGACGTTTAAGTGTGCAAGACTAATAGCAGTATTTTGCATTAATCAATCCCAATATTGACAAAATAGCATGTAAGTAAATGTCATAACACACCCAGCACGTGCAAAATTTGTTAAACTAGCGGGTACATCCGCCTGATAAACGCTGTGTTATTCAGGGGTGGTTAAAGAATACCGGCGAGGAGTAGATGCATGGCCGAGCGTGCCGCCAAGCAGTTAGAACTGAATAAATCTGAATTACCCAATTCCATTACTGAAGTGATTGCCACATTGACCCGAGCTGGGTTCGATGCGTATATCGTTGGCGGTGGTGTGCGTGATACCTTATTGGGTCTGCGCCCAAAAGACTTTGACGCTGTGACTGATGCCAAGCCGCATGAAATCAAAGATGTCTTTGGTAAGCGTTGCCGCATTATTGGTCGTCGCTTTCAGTTGGCGCATGTGTACTCAGGTCGCGAATTGATTGAAGTGGCTACCTTTCGTGGGCCCCCAACGAGAAATGCCAATACCAACCAAGACGGTATGATCCTGCGCGACAATGTCTGGGGCGATATCAAACAAGATTTTGCTCGTCGTGATTTTTCTATCAACGCGCTTTATTATCAACCGCTCAAAGGCGTGGTGCATGATTTTTGTGGTGCGCTTGAAGACATCGATAATAGAATTATTCGTCTACTGGGTCATGCGCCAGTGCGTATCGAAGAAGATCCGGTAAGATTATTACGTGCCCTTCGATTCAAAGCCAAATTGGGCTTTGAGTTTGATGAGGCGTTGTCGGATCAATTTCATGATGGTAATTGGGCGCTGCTTGAGCAGATATCGCCACATCGTCTCTATGATGAAACACAGAAGATGTTTACCGGTGGTTATCTAGTACCATTGCTGCCATTATTGTTTGAGTCTGGGGCGATCGATAGCCTCATCATTTACCCGCCAGCCGAGCCAAGTGCCTTAGTCAATCAAGTGGCAATCAATACCGATAAGCGTATCGCCGCAGGCAAAAGCATCAATCCGGCGTTCTTTTATGCCGCGCTATTGTGGGAGAACTATCTGCATCAGCTGGCAAAAGCCAAAAAGCGCAATATGCCATTTGCTGAAGCACAAATGCATGCCGCGGGCAAAGTTATTGACCGTCAGCGTATTAAAACCGCCATTCCTAAGTTTGCTGAGCAGTTTATTCGCGATATCTGGATATTGCAGCCAAAACTGGCCGCACCGCGTAGCAAGCAAATTGTTCAGCTCTCTGAACATCCCCGTTTTCGCGCAGGTTTCGACTTTTTATTATTGCGTGAACAGTGTGGTGACGCGGAGCACCCACTGTCAGAATCGACGAATGATATGGGCGAGTGGTGGCAGACGTATCAGACATTGTCTGAGCGAGAGCAGCAGCAAGCGATTAATGATTTTGATGAAAATATCCGCCGCGGCGCTTATAAAAAAGGGCAGCGTGGTCGCGGGCGCAATCGTCAAAAACCAGAAGCCAATGCCACTGATAACGTAGCGTCTAATCAAAACAGCACGAAGCAAAACCGCGCCAGTGAGAGTGCTGAACAAGGCAGAAAGGATCAGACAATGGTAAACGACTCGTCAAATATCCCAGCACGTCGTCGTCGCGCGGCCAGTCAGACCAAAAATACTGGTAAAGAATATGATACGCAGCAAGTCAAGCAAGACAGTAATGAGCTTGCTCAGCTACAACAGCTATCGCTTGCCAGTAATAACCAAGCGATAAACAAACGCCATCACTCTAAGCCTGCGCCACTGTTTGTGATAGAGCACGAAAAAGTCGTACCGCCGCTACAGAAGCAACTATCAGATGAGCAAGCATCGCAGCCGACACGTACGAATACTACTGTGCAGACGCAAACATCGACAGGTAGCAAGGCACAAAAGCAAACGGATAAAGCTGATCGTGCAGATAAAACGCAGATGTCGCGAAATGATTTTTCAGAGGTTAAGGTATCATCTGATCAGGCAAGGCCAACTCGCTCAATCGCGAGATCGCCAGCGCTTGTCAGTATGAATAACGAGCCGATTCCGCACAAGCGTCGCCGTCGTCAGCCCACTGTTTATAGTGCAAATAGTGTCGAGTTGCAAAGCAAGGCTGATAAAGCGCAATCAACAGCGAAGTATACGAGAAAAGCACCCAAGTCAGTAGCTAAATCAGCTAGTTCAACTGCTACTACAGAAGCAAAAACTGTAGCGCGTGAAGTGACAAAGAAAGTGGCTACACCAGCAAAGGCCAAGCAATCAGTCAAAGCAACCACAGCAAAAACTGAGAAAGCGGCTAGTAATCAAGCGCCCGCTGTTAATGTGACCAATGACAAAGGCCCTGTGCCATCAAAGCGTCGCCGCCGTCAGCCTAGTACTGAAAGTGCCTGATATGAATAACCGTACGAAGGATAGTCACTGGGTTACCTGTTATGTGGGTTTAGGTAGCAACTTGGCTAATGAGCTTGGGTCACCTGTAAATCATTTACAGCAAGCGCTTAATAGCATGAAAAAAAATGACGACATACTCGAGGTTCGGGTGTCTTCTTTTTATGCCTCAGCGCCGATGGGGCCACAAGACCAGCCAGACTTTGTCAATGCGGTGGCTGGGTTTGAAACGACGATGACGCCTTTTGAGTTGCTTAGCTTTTGTCAGCAATTAGAGACTGAGGCCAAGAGGGCACGTTTGCGCCGCTGGGGTGAGCGGAGTTTGGATGTTGATATTTTACTCTATGGTGATTTGCAGTTGACGGAGCCTCAGCTGACGATACCGCATGCTGGGCTGCGAGAGCGTAATTTTGTATTGATACCACTGCGAGAGTTGGCACCAGATTTGTTTATATCAGAAACATCAATAGATGATTATCCGCACAGCCATGATTGGACAGGCTTACGCTTGTTATCGCCAGCTGACTGACATTTAGTGAGTGATAATAGTATTGAGGGGTTAAAATCGCTTTAGTATTGCTAATCAATTTTAGCCAAGATGATAGGTTTTGAGAATTTAAGGCATTGCAAGTTAATTAAGGGTCATATGACAACGTTATCCACTTTGAATAAATTTAAAAAAGACGGTACTAAGTTTACGTGTTTGACGTGCTATGACTCAATGTTTGCACGGATGATGGATAAGGCTCAGATTGATACGATTTTGATCGGAGACAGCTTGGGGATGGTTGTGCAAGGCCATGACTCGACACTGCCAGTGACGGTTGATGATATGGCGTATCATACTGCCAATATCGCTCGTAGTAATCAGCATGCGCTGATCTTAGCGGACTTGCCGTTTATGAGCTATGTGACGTTGCCAGAAGCCGTTGCCAATAGCCGCCAATTGATGCAAGCGGGCGCGCATGTGATCAAAATCGAAGGCGGTAGTGAGCTTTGTGATTTGGTGACGACTTTAGCGCAAGCCGGTACACCAACTTGTGTGCATCTGGGTTTGACCCCTCAGTCGGTCAACGTTTTTGGTGGCTATAAGATTCAAGGCCGCGGTGATGAAGCCGCTGATAAATTGCTCGCTGATGCTAAGGCAGTGGTTGATGCTGGGGCAGCGCTACTGGTGTTGGAATGTGTCCCAGCGGCACTGGCAAAAGCGGTGACAGAAGCGGTCGCTGTACCAGTCATTGGGATAGGGGCGGGCCCAGATACTAATGGTCAGGTATTAGTGATGCATGACATGCTGGGTATGGTGCATGGTCGTGTTCCCCGCTTTATACATGACTTTTTGACCGATGAGCGCAATCATGCACGCAGTATTGAAGGGGCATTTGCGCTCTATCAGCAGTCAGTACGCGAGGGCAGTTTTCCAACTGAACAGCATCAATTTAGCTAAGCTTGTTTGAGCTTTTACACATCAAAATATGCAAATATAAGAAAACATCATCATGTCTCCTATCATTCATCATCATATCTCGTCACTACGCGCCGATTTGCTGCCATATCGTGGTTACCAAGCCAGTAAGCAAGAGCGCGCCCAACGTATTGCGTTAGTGCCAACGATGGGCAATCTGCACGAGGGCCATCTTGAGCTGGTAAATATCGCAAAGCAACACGCTGATGTGGTGGTCGTCAGTGTTTTTGTCAATCCTACTCAGTTCGGTGTGGGTGAGGATTTTGACAGCTATCCGCGTACACTAGACGAGGATGTGGCAAAGCTTGCCACTGTTGGAGCAGATTATGTCTTTGCACCAAGCGTTGATGCGATGTACCCAGTACTGCCACCACCTACTGCTGTTTTGGCGGGTGCTATAGCTGATCAATTATGTGGCCAGTCACGCCCCGGTCATTTCGATGGTGTGGGAATTGTGGTCTCCAAACTTTTTAATATTGTACAACCAGATTTGGCCATCTTTGGACAAAAAGATTATCAGCAGCTGGCTATTATCAAGCAGTTGGTGCGCGATTTGAGTTATCCTATTGAGATTATTGGTGCGCCCATTATTCGCGCTGATGATGGGCTAGCGCTCTCCTCACGTAATCAATACTTAACCGAATCTGAGCGACAAGTTGCGCCCATACTGCATCGAGAGCTACAAGATTTGGCAGAGCAGTTGAAAGGTGGTGGTATTAGTCAGCAAGCGTTTGAATCATTACTAAAAGACAAGCGTACACGCATTAGCGATGCAGGTTTTACCATTGATTATTTAGAAGTAAAAACTGAAGCACTAGAGGCACTAACGACTGATACAGCATCTTTTAACGCCGAAAATCAAAATATCGTTATTTTGGTCGCCGCATGGCTAGGACGCGCCCGTTTATTAGACAATCAAGTGGTCGTCGTAGGCTCGCCTTTGTGACCATATCATGTACCAGTAAAATCACCTAAATGAGTAGACCATGGATATCAGTCTGGATCAAAGCGATAACAACGCTGTATCGGTAATGCCAAAAATATCAACGGATAGACTCAGTATTTTAGTGGTATCAGGACGTTCAGGCTCAGGAAAAACCTCAGTACTGAATATCTTAGAGGATTTAGGTTACTACTCTATTGATAATCTACCGCTGTCTTTATTGCCGAGCGCCGCTCACAAACTGGTAAAAGAGAGCGGTATCAAGCGCATTGCCCTTGGCGTTGATATTCGAACGCCGCGCGCGGATCTGTCCAATTTTGCAGCAACCTATGCAGCATTAAAAGACACTTACGGCAGTCAAGCTGTTCAAGTGTTATATGTGACCGCGCAGGAGAGCACCCTGATAGCGCGTTTCAATGCGACGCGCCGTGTACATCCACTCATGTCTCAGGATGTCGATAGTAACAATGCAAACCATGTCGTATTCAATCTACCTGCCGCGATCAAAAAAGAAGTTGAGCTGTTAAAGCCCATCTCCAGTCAAGCAGATATCAAGATCGATACAACGACTTTAAATATTCATCAGTTAAAAGATCGATTGCGCGAACATATTGGCATGGACAATCAGATTGTGATCAATTTGTTATCCTTTGGCTTTAAACATGGCAGTCCGATTGATGCTGATTTTGTGTTTGATGTTAGGATTTTACCCAATCCACATTGGAATCCTGAGCTGCGTGCCTCAACAGGGCTTGATGCTGAAGTCAGCACGTTTTTTGCAGAGTATCCCGAAGTGGCTGAAATGCTAGATGATATCGATAAATTTTTGACACGTTGGCTACCAGAGTTTTTGCACAATAATCGCCACACGGTGACCGTTGCGATTGGCTGTACGGGCGGTAAGCACCGTTCAGTATTCATCACGGACCATCTACAGCGTCGTCTCGCTAAGGCAATGCCATCAGGCGTCAAAGTATTGGCAAAGCACCGTGAAAAAAGCCGTTGGTAGTCATATTCGGCATTATTAATTTTATTACTTATTATTTTGGAAAGCTTTTATGATTGACTGGTCAGAACAAGATATGCGCGTTTCGCGCACAGAGCTCAAAAAAGCCCACGAGCGCTTACAGCAGTTATCCATACCACTCGCTAGCCTCTCAAAAAAGCAGTTAAAAACGTTGCCAGCCAGCGATTATTTTATGGCTGAACTCATGGCATTAGCTGACATTACTAGCGCCAATGCCCGTAATCGCCAGACCAAAAGGGTGGGTAAGCTCATCAGTGAAGAAAATCGCCATGAGCTGGTCAAGGCATTGTTTGATGCGTTTTTCCCTAAGGAGCAGGTGTCTAAAATCGAAAGTTGGTACGATCGCCTAAATATCAATGATGAGGGAACGCTCAAGCAATTTGTCAAACAATACAAAGCCTCTGAACATAATAGTATGTATCAGTTACTATTGTGGATTGAATACGCCAAGCATATGCAAGATGATGAGCTGATGGCGGAATCAAAAGAAGACTTGGCAACTTATATTCGCGAAGTGGCCATTTTATCGCAGTTAAAAAAATAGACCTCTCAGA
This sequence comes from Psychrobacter sp., assembly GCF_030454045.1. Taxonomy (GTDB): domain Bacteria; phylum Pseudomonadota; class Gammaproteobacteria; order Pseudomonadales; family Moraxellaceae; genus Psychrobacter. Next base: position 28,405 of record NZ_JAKDJE010000008.1, read on the forward strand.
CGATATGGACGTGTAGCCCAATACAAAAAAGCCAATCAATGACTGATTGGCTTTTTCATATGCGCTGTATAAGCTTGTATATAGAGGTTATTTTTTCTCAGCGCGGGCTTTATCGACCAAGTATTCAACCACTTTGGGTACTTTAGCATCTTCACCTGTGACCACATATTTGCCTTGTACGACTACAGCAGGTACGCCAGTAAGCTGATAGCGCTTAGCGCCTTCTTGTGAGCGACCAATTTTGGTACCGACAGCAAATGAGTTGTAAAGACTGTTGAATTTCTTCTCATTCACGCCTTTTGATGCATACCATTTGCTCAATGATGATTGATCAAACAGTTTTTTGCCATCTTTATGAATCGCATCAAACAAGGCAGAATGGGTTTTGTCTTCAAACCCTAAAAGCTGAGCGGCATAAAAACCACGAGCATTGGCTTCCCAAACAGGGTTTAGTGCTGCTGGTGTTTTGAAGAATACGACATCTTCGTCTTTGGTTTTTGCCCATTTTTCCATGTGTGGATCAAGAATATTACAATGCGGGCAACCGTACCAGAAAAACTCACGAACAATAATGGCATCACCGCTGATGGTCTCTGGATTGTCTAGCACACGGTAATCTTTTCCAGCGACATAGTCTGCAGCTTGTGCGCCCATAGAAGCAAGTCCAATGGCCATTGCCAGACCAGTCAATGTAATGACACGTTTCATACTTTATCCTTAAGATGTAGGGATTTAGAGTTTGTTAAAGGGTTTGTGTATCTATGGCGCTTATAATACATGATATCTGAGCGAGAAGAATTTCAATATACTTAAGTGACATAATATTGAGGTATCGACTATGATAACGTAAAACGTGGGCGCTTGTGAATCGGATTCTTAACCGACAGTTGTAAAGCTGTTAGCTATTATTTAAGGTATCTTACTTACGCGGCTTTGTATTTTTATCAATATTATCCGCTCATTTATATTTTTAGATCAGAACTCTCTATACTAGGAGTAATTGTCGATAATATGAATGAATATTTTTATAATAGGCCGTGTAAGGGTACTATTACAAAGCAGCTGGCACACAAACTTAGGTGCTTGCCCAGTTTATTCACAATCAGTGACGATGTACCTACGACAAAGAAGCTGCGCTCATGATAATATTAAACACATAATCGTGCACCTTCTACGATAATAACGATAACGACAACAAAGGAAATACTATGAGCTCAGCCTTATCTTCTTCGCCAACATCGAGCGATACAACCAAAAACCGCTTCGATGAAACAGCAACGGATACGATAAACGTCGATCCCAGCGAAGTCGAAAAATTTAACAACTTGGCGAGTGAATGGTGGAGCAATACAGGTGCATTTGCAACGTTACATGAAATCAATCCATTACGCTTAAATTGGATAGAAGAAAACGTCAAACGGGGCTATCAAAACGACGCTAACAATGGCAACAACACTGGCACGATCAAAACAGCAGAGCAGGGGCTCTCTGGTAAAAAAGTACTGGATGTCGGCTGCGGCGGTGGCATATTGTCGGAATCTATGGCGCGCCGCGGTGCGGATGTGACAGGAATTGATTTGGGCACTGAAAACCTCAAGGCCGCAACCGTACATGCCTCACAGGGCGGGTTAGAGAACACATTGCGCTATCAGCATATTCCAGTTGAAGAGCTAGCAAAAACGCATGCAGGTCAATTCGATGTGGTGACCTGTATGGAGATGCTGGAGCATGTGCCTGATCCTAGCTCAATTGTACAAGCGTGTTATGAACTACTAGCCCCTGGCGGCGTCTGCGTGCTCTCAACCATCAATCGCAACCCAAAATCGTATTTGTTTGCCATCGTTGGGGCAGAGTATGTATTGCGATTGATTGATCGCGGTACGCATGATTATGCCAAATTTATCACGCCAGCTGAGCTAGACAAAATGGCCAACAATACAGGATTTGCACGCCAAGATATCATCGGTTTGCATTACAATCCTTTGACCAAGCGTTATTGGGTTGCTCAAAATGTCGATGTCAATTATATGATCGCTGTTCAAAAGCCACTGGGTTAACATTGTCAGTGACCAGCGATATCCATTGTATTTTTGTTAAACATGTTATCAATCTCAAGAGCATCCACTATGAGCCAATTTGTAAAAGCTGTTTTATTTGACCTTGATGGCACGTTAATCGATACTGCCGCGGACTTTGTGCGTATCATTGGTAAAATGAGCCTTGAAAATAATTGGCAGGCGCCGCCTGAGACAGAAATCCGCGAGCAAGTTTCTGCGGGTGCATCCGCTATGGTGCAATTGATGCTCAGACATAACGATCAGCTAGAGGTTGGCGAGGACGAGTTACTTAATTTTCGTCAACAGTTCCTAGATGACTATGAAGCCGACATCTGTGTCGATAGCTGCTTGTTTGATAGCCTTGACGCGGTGCTGGCAGATCTAGAGAGCAAAGGCGTACCGTGGGGTATTGTCACCAACAAGCCCCGCTATCTGGCAGAAAAACTGCTCAATAAAATGCAACTTGATGAGCGCTGTGCCGCTTTGGTCTGTCCAGACGATGTATCACGCTCAAAACCGGATCCTGAGCCGATGTATATGGCCCTAGAGAAACTAGGTATCCCTCGCGGTGCCGCTGGCTCTGTGCTCTATGTGGGCGATCATATCCGTGATATCGAAGCGGGCAACGCCGCTGGTATGCCAACCATTTTGGCCGCTTATGGTTATATTCCACCTGAAGATCAAAAAACGCTCAAAAAGTGGGGAGCTGACTATATTGTTGAGACCCCTGAGCAGTTGAACAAATTACTGCTCGCGTCTGGCAAATTTGAGTATTTATAGATGACGGTTTTTTGGTAGTCAATTATCCGTATGAGTCATTTTTGACTCATCACCCTAAGCATATATTTTCAACGATTCCATGATAAGTAGTGAGCAATACCATGAGTGACAACCTGAATCAGCCAGCTGGTCATCAAGACAACCAAAAAAAGACGCAACATTTTAGTCAACCTCTGAGTCATGATGATATTCGTAACTTTATGCCATCTGAGAACTGTTTAGAGGGAAAAACTATCTTAGTAACGGGTGCAGGCGATGGTATCGGCCGTGTTGCGGCACTGACTTATGCTCGTTATGGTGCTACGGTGTTACTCTTGGGTCGTACCAGCAGTAAGCTTGAATATGTCTATGATGAGATTGAAAGCTTTGGTGGTAAGCAGCCTGCTATGCTGCCGATGAACCTAGAAGGGGCGACCTACACGGAGATGCAGCAATTAGAGAGACTGATTGATAAAGAAGTGGGCCAATTAGATGGCATTTTGCATAATGCGGGTGTGCTTGGGCAGCTGACCCCACTTGAGATGTATGATGTAGATACATTTGCTCATGTCATGAAAGTCAACTTTACAGCAACTTTTATGCTGACCCAAGCGTTATTGCCCTTATTGAAAGAGTCTGATCATGGTTCTATTGTCTTTACGTCTAGCACTGTAGGTACGCATCCTCGTGCGTTTTGGGGCGCTTATGCGCTCTCTAAGCAAGCGGTTGAAGGGATGAGTGATATCTTTACGCAAGAAACTCAAAACACCACCAACCTGCGCTTTAATTGTGTCAATCCGGGTGCTACTCGCACCAATATGCGCGCTCATGCTTATCCAGGGGAGAACCCGATGAGCTTACAAACGCCTGAAGATATTATGGCAGGCTACGTCTGTTTGATGAGTGATGCCAGTGTTGGCGTGCGCGGGCAAGTTGTTGAGTTGCAGCCAAAAGATTAGCAGTGATATTTTTGCGTTATGTGGTCATGTTTTATTTATGATATTGCGACGATTGTTAGGTTGCAATCAGTCGTATCTATCCCCATCTATTTGTTATTAAAGAAGTTATATACAGAATAATGATTAACAAATAGGACAAAATTATGGCAGGTGGCTGGTCAAGAGATGGTGCTGAGCATGAGCAAATGGATGCAACGGTCAATGATGCGTTGGAGCGCGCAAGACGCTCATTGCCAACAGGTGTGAGTGCAGAATTTTGTGACGAATGCGGTAATTCTATTCCGGAGGCGCGGCGACTAGCGGTGCCTGGTATCCAGCATTGCGTCAGTTGTCAGACAGCGCTTGAGCAAGAGGCAAAGGCGGCGGAGCTATTTAATCGTCGCGGCAGTAAAGACAGCCAATTGCGCTGATGAAAAACTGAGGAAACACTGAGTCAGTGACAACATAAAAAAGTGAACCCTGCCATATGGTAGGGTTCGCTTTTTTGTTGCACAGGTTTGAGGGATGTCTGTTTAAAATAGGCTCACTATATAACCATTGCCATGAGCTCACGATCGCAATCCTCCCAATTTATATAAGCTGCTGACGCTTTGGCCTCATTCTCACTTTCTGTTTTTTCTGTAGCTGTATCGACAGCATTTGTATCTACAGCGCTGCCTAGTTGCAAAATGATTTCTAGCCGACTGTCGATCTGGGGGTCAATGGTTTTGGTGGTCAGACTATCAGGATTAAAGTTGATCTGCAGCCAGCCATCACAAGTATGTACCACGCCTTTAATGCGTTGCCAATTTGGCAAATTCAATAACCAATTCTGCAAATCGTCAGCGTTTAGTTGGTAATGGGCGGGTAGTCGCCATCCAGCCAGCTGAAAATCTTGCTGCTCTTCATGGTAGCGATAGGGTAGCCCCTCATTAGTATTTTCCTGATCATCATTCTCAGTTATAGATGGGTTTGCTAATGCCACCTCTCTCAGAGAATGGCTTTGAGAATGCGAGCCGATCATCGGTTTGTGAAGATGAGTGATACTGATTTTACGTTGATTTGCAATGATATGGCTGGGCTTGTCGAGTTGATAGTTTAACCCTGCTATGTATTCCTTGGTTAATGGGGTGTTTGATGCGTCTGTTGTCTCAGCTACCGTTAGTTCAGATACTACCCAAATGATTTTTGCATGTGAGTTTAGCGTGGCTATCCACTCTATCAAGGTGTGTTTTTCGCTACTACTTAGTTGATCATAGCGATTGACGATCAGCACATCGGCATCACGAACATGCGCCTGAAAGCCATCATGATCACGGTATTGAACCTGTTGCCACTGTACGCCGCTCAGCACAGTGATTACGGCATTCATTTTTAGGGCAGTCTGCCAATGCGTGGCACTGAGCTGTAATATCAGCTCGCGTGGATGTGCCAATCCTGTCGGTTCAATCAATAGTCGCTGCGGGTGATGCTCACTGAGCAGACGGCTGATTGCGATTTGTAAGGGCAGCTGACTGGTACAGCAAATACAACCGCCACTGACTTCTCGAATGGCGATATTCTTTTGCTCAAAATCGTTATCTTGAGAGCTTGCTAGGAGTGCGCCATCAATACCGATACGGCCAAATTCATTGATTAAGAGCGCCCAGCGCTCGTCATTAGGTTTTGTGGCAAGCAGCTGATTGATTACTGTAGTTTTGCCAGCACCTAAAAACCCTGTCACTAATGTGCAGGGTATGTTTTGGAAAATAATAGGGTTTTTCACAGGTATGCTCATCATATCGGCACGTGTTTGTGAGTAAACAAACACGGCCTATATTAAAAGAAATGTCATCAGCCAAAGGTTATTCACTCTTGACGGTTTCTACCTCAGCTTCATCAGGAACGAACACATAGCCCACACCCCAAACCGTTTGAATATAGCGGGCTTGTGAAGGATTGTCTTCAATCAAGCGACGTAGGCGTGATACTTGCACATCGATAGAGCGCTCCATCGCACCCCACTCACGACCACGGGCAAGGTTCATCAACTTATCACGGGTCAACGGCTCACGTGGATGCTGTACCAGAGCCTTCAACACCGAAAACTCACCTGTCGTCAAAGTGACGACGTTACCGTCACGTTTGAGCGTGCGAGTCGATAGATCTAGTGTCCATGGACCAAACTCAACCACTTCTAACTGGTGACTTGGCGCCCCTGGAAGCTCACGGTTCTGACGACGCAAGACGGCTTTGATACGCGCCAATAGCTCTTTTGGGTTAAATGGCTTAGGCAGGTAATCATCTGCACCCGCCTCCAAACCTGCGATACGGTCAGCATCGCCACCTTTAGCGGTCAGCATAATGATTGGAATATCCGCATTGTCTTCACGTAGGCGCTTACAGATGCTAATACCGTCTTCGCCCGGCAGCATCAAATCTAGTACGACTAGAGAGAAGAGCTCACGTTGCATGAGTTTGTCCATCTGACTACCATCATGGGCAGTACGAACGACGAAACCATCGTCTTCTAGGAAGCGCTGTAGTAAAGAGCGCAGGCGAGCGTCATCATCGACAACTAAAATACGCTGAGTCAAAGTATCGGGGCTGTTGTTATCAGTCATACAGGCATCCTCTTATAAAAATTATTGTTAGCAGAAATGACGAGTAAAAAGCGATGAGTAAAACACTGCCATTAATTATCGTTATTTAATGATGGGTCAAAATAAGCACGTCATAAAATCAAAAACTATTGTTCAATATATCAGCACATCTCAATATTTGTGCTATTGATACTTTAGTGTATAAGATTGCACCGCGAATTGCATCACCCATAAGAATAAATGCTGTATGCGTTTGTTTAACAAGGCTACAGAACGTTTGATATAAACCGTTTTATGCCGCAAAACAGGCGATAATTAACGAAAAGATAAAAAGGATTTTTATTCATGCAGCTTTTGCTATAATGCAAAACTACATTTCTCAACGATTGATACGTATATGAGTAGCACTGATACCTTAACGTCATCTCAAACCTCGACAAATGCACAGGTTTTGGATGCAACCACACACGCGAATATTCACGACAAGCTTGCTCGCGCGCTTGGCATTAAGACTGCTCAAGTCAATGCGTTTGTGAAGCTTTATGATGAAGGCGCAACGGTTCCGTTCATTGCGCGTTACCGCAAAGAAAAGACGCAGAACCTTGACGACGCGCAGCTGCGTGCTTTAGAAAAATCTCTCAATTATGAGCGTGACATGGCCACCCGTCGCCTCAAAATTACTGAGTTACTGAGCACACAGGGCAATCTGACCGATGAGCTACAGATGCGTATTGATAACGCGACGTCTAAGCTTGAGCTTGAAGACATCTATCTGCCATATCGTCCGCGTCGTCGTTCACCGGCTGCCAAAGCACGTGCTGCTGGTCTTGACGCTGCCGCGCAAGCGGTCTTGACGCAAGAAATCACCCCGACAGAGGCGCTGGCTGATTATCAAGTTCAATCAAGTATCACTGATGATAGTGGTAATGAGATCGACGTTGATTTTAGCGATATCGAAAAACAGCTTGCTGGCGTACAAGCCATTATCGTCGATGAATGGACACAAGCATTGGGTTTGTTGGATAACTTGCGCAGTGGCTTTGCCAAAACTGCCAGTATCGTATCGAGCGTTGCGAGTGAAGAAAAGCGTGAAGTCGGCGAAAAGTTCAAAGACTATTTTGAACATAGTGAAAGCCTTGCCCGTCTGCCTAACCATCGTCTATTAGCGATGTTACGTGGTCGTCAAGAAAATGTCTTGGGTCTAAAAATTGAAGGCGAAGACGCTCCATTTATCGAAAAAATCATCAGTCATTTCGATGTCGATGCCAAAGCACCTGCCGCACGCCGTGAGTTTTTGGCAGAAGCAGCCAGTAGCTTATGGAAAGAGAAATGGCGTCCGCATATCGAGCACCGTTTATTAACTGAAAAGCGCCTAGCTGCAGAAGCAGATGCGATCGATGTGTTTGCTAGCAATCTACAGCATCTGCTGATGTCTGCGCCTGCAGGACCTAAAGTGATCTTGGGCGTTGATCCTGGTATCCGTCATGGCGTAAAAATGGCTATCGTCGATGCGCAAGGTCATGTGATGTCAGATAGTGAAGAGAAACCTGTCATCGCGACGGTTTATCCATTTGCACCTGACAACAAAATGACTGAAGCCAAAAAAGTAATTGATGAGCTATTAAGCACTTATAATGTTGATTTGGTCGCTATCGGTAACGGTACGGCAAGTCGCGAAACCGATGCAATGATCAAAGAGATTCTAGCCGCGAATGATGCACTCAAAGCCAAAGCCGTCATTGTGAATGAGTCGGGCGCCTCTGTCTATTCTGCCAGTGAGCTTGCCAGTGATGAGCTTGCTAATCTAGATGTTTCTGTGCGCGGCGCGGTTTCTATCGCACGTCGCTTGCAAGATCCATTGTCAGAGCTCGTTAAGGTGGATCCAAAAGCCATCGGTGTTGGTCAGTATCAGCACGATGTGAACCAAAATCAATTAGCTGATAGCCTTGATAAAGTCACTCAAGACAGCGTGAATGCGGTTGGTGTTGATGTAAATACAGCGAGCCCAGCTATCTTGGCTCATATCGCTGGTCTTAACCGCAACGTAGCACAGCAAATTGTTACTTATCGCCGCGAGCACGGTGCATTTGATAGCCGAGAAGCGCTCAAAAACGTCCCACGTCTAGGCGCTAAGACGTTTGAGCAAGCAGCAGGTTTCTTACGCATCCATAATGGCAGCAATCCACTAGATGCGACAGGCGTGCATCCAGAGAGCTATGCGTTGGTCGACAGCCTGTTAGTACAAGCCGACAAACCGCTGTCAGAAATCATCGGTAATGACGCTGTGCTAAATACTATCGATACCACGACATTGGCCGCCAATGACGATAATGTCAGCGTAAAAGCGATTATTGAAGAGCTTGCCAAACCTGCGCGTGATCCACGCCCTGAATTTAAAACGGCTAACTTCCGTGATGATGTCAATAGCATCAAAGATTTGAGTGAAGGCATGATGCTCGAAGGCGTGGTCACAAACGTAACGGCTTTTGGTTGTTTCGTTGATGTGGGTGTCCATCAAGATGGTTTGGTCCATATCTCACAAATGGCCAATGACTTTGTGGCTGATCCTATGAACCGTGTCAAACCAGGTGACATCGTATCTGTGCGGGTGATCTCTATCGATGAAGCGCGTGGTCGTATTGGGTTTAGTATGAAGCCTGAATCTGAGAAACCTGCGCGCACGAACGCGAAACCTAAGGCAAATGCTGACGGAGACCAAAATACTCGTCCGCGTCCTAGTCGTCCAGCGAGTGATAAGCGTCTAGCAAAGCCACGCGCGAAGCGTCAGGACAAAGACAATGCTACCAGTCGCAGTAAACCAGCTAAAGCGAATAAGACTGATACCTCAAGTAAAATGGGTACGTTTGGCGCATTATTGCAAGAAGCTGGCGTGACCAAAACCAAGAAATAAACTGCATTACTTTGTATCAGTGAAGTTTTACTGTATCAATAACGTTTCAATAAAAAGGCAGCCATTAGGCTGCCTTTTTTATGTGTATTGCTTTCTTTTAAAGTCTAGGGTTTTTAAATTAGAAGGCTATGTTAGCGATTTACAGCAATGCGGCGGTTTTCTTTAAATTGTACATTGGCTGGCTGAGTGGCCAACAGCTCTCCACGTTTGTCCTTTGTTTTTTCTCTCAAAGTACTTGCGGTATCGGCGACTTTATTCTGAGTAACGGCTTCACCTGAGATCAAAGGCTGATAGTCTGAGCTGCTATGCTGCATATTTGACGACTGTGTACGGGTATCTTGAGACACATTAGCTTCTGGTGATACGCGCATATTGTTCATGGTATCGCCCATATTGCCCATGTTATTGTTAGAGGGTTTGGCCATATTGTTGTTCATTGGCGCGCCCATATTGTCTCTTTCGTCATCCACTTCGCTGTCCATGTCCGCATCAACATCGATATCAACGGCACCAGGTTGAGTAGCACGTAACTCGCCATTTGGCCCTTCTATTTCAGCTTGTATGGTGCTTTTGACAGGGGCATTACGCTTATCCGCTGGCATAAGATCAGTATTATTAACAGGGGCTGCCATTGCAATGCTTGGTAATACGAGTGCTGTGCCCATGACTAACGTTAAGATATTCTTTTTCATTAAAAACTCCAAAATTTATAATATTAGAAGCTGTCATCCATCATCAATAAAGGATTGATCAGCGTTGAACTATTGTTGCCAGTATTTCAACGCTCACAGTATCAGCTATGTGCTTACTATTTCAGTAGTAAACACATTAAACACCTAACAGCTTGATGTACACTTGTGACGTTATGAAACCAGCTTCATAAAGTTTGGTGCTGAAGTTTTTGTCTATTATTCGACGATCATATATTCACTAGCATCAGCGTCAACCGTACGTGGTAGTGAGTCGCTATCAGAATCATCAGATAGATTTACAACAGGATAAGTCTGCGTGACTTCAGTATTCTCAACGACATTAGCATCGGCTTTTTTTCCAACGATAACGGTGTCATTAGCCTCGTTTTCAATAGCGATGGCAGCACCTTTAGCAGTATTGATGCTTTTGACTTGATCCTCTGGCGCGATGATAACTTCTTTGACTCTGTATTTAGCGGGACGAATGACGCGCGTCGTCTCAACCATCACTGGCTCTACAACACGAGCTTCGGCGATGGCGATCTGTGCTTCTGGCGCTGGGGCTTCACTCATAATAGGCATTGGGAACTTATCACTGAAATGATTATCGCATTGCTGCATGCTCAAACGTACAGGGTTGCCCGCACGGTCCATATAGACGTTGACTGGCATATCAGCTGCGATAGGGACGTATTTGCCGACCAATGCGCCTGAAACACCATAACGTCCATTTGCCTGACCCACCCCTAAATCACAAGCCCCTGCCGAATAATCATTCGTGTTCAGGTTGTTGCTGTCAACGACACTTTGAGGAATCATGACTTCAGACAAACGCATTTTTTTGACTGTGGCTTCGCCAGCTTGGCGTTTTGGATTTTGATACGTGTAAGGTGTATAAAACCTGGCCGAACCATCTTTGACAGCAGTGACGCACTCTTCATACGTGTCGTAACCCACATTGCCATGGTTATCGGTTACCATAGCCGCGCTCGCCGAGCTGGCAAACATGGCAAAGCCTGAACCTAATACAGCGGCTGTTAATATATTTAATTTCATTGCGATATCCTTTTTAGTTATGAGTTCCTATTTGTTATTCAGTGATCTGACTATGCTTATACTGAAGCTTATATTGAGGCTAATATCAAGTGCGATCTATTTGAGTATTGTTGATCGTATATAAATGTATTGGTGGCTCAAAGATCTTCATGCTCTTCCTTAAAAAAATGCTCGCTAAAGAAGGTCTTATGGTATTTAGATCAGCTTTTTAATATGAATTAAATGTGTCTATAACGAGGCTACAGCCTGTTTTATCCTAACGTACTGATCAAAAGATGGCTATGACATTAAGCTAGGAGTGTGTAGCATAATGTAGTGAAAAATCGAAAAGCCGCAACACTGATTACCAAAAACGTACGCTATTAGTATTTGTTAACATGTCCTGCAAAAAGTCAAAATCTACATAATAAAAAACCGTATCCTGCTATCAAGATACGGTCATAAAAATCATCAGTATTAATATATCGCTATGTAAGCGCTTTACTATTGAATCACGGTAAGCTCGCTTAACCCTCGATAACCTCAAAGCTTAGGCCTGAATGCTCTTCTAAGCGAGCTATGAGCTTATCTCCCATTGCAGAAGCAGGTGTCCAAAAGCCGCCACCAACGTCCTCTTTACTGATGTCTTGCGCTAGACATAATGCCGCCTGCGAGAGCATGCGAGAGGTGCTGCCATAACCAGGATCTTTGTCGCCTGTGACTTTGACCGTGATAGTGTCATCTTTGAGAGTTTGTCCAAAATGTCGAATATCAAAATAGCCGTTTTCTTGCTCCTCTTTAGAAGGCCCTGAGCCTGATTTGGGCAATACGTGTTTGGACAACAAGTCACGGCTTGGCTTGATCATCATAGCTGTGGCAAAGCCTAGCAATCCTGCGCTCATGGCATAGCTTGATAATTTGCCTTTGACGCCATCTCTCATCCACATGGCTTCGTCATATTTAAAGTCGCGGCCGTATTCATAACCAAGTAGCTGGTTACTGCGATGGACAATACGTGTATTGATACTCGCCATCACAAAGGGTGCCAACCAGCGTTTGTGAGTGCTGTCATATTCTGGTTTACTGACGTTATCTTGGCGGACATTGGGTGCATCTGTGTCATCGTTTAGCAGATAGGGGTTGGCTACTTGTTTGCGGCGAGCCTTGTCTTCACCAGCCTCTTCAAATATCGTCGCCATCGAGGCAATCGTACCACCAGAGATGCCGCCTTTTGCCGCTTTCACTCGCATGTGAATTACATTACAAGTCTCACCGAACGTCTCTTCTGCTTTGGCCTGCGTAAAGTAAACGCCCAAGTCTGATGGAATAGAATCAAAGCCGCAAGAGTTGACAATACGGGCGCCGCTTTGCTTGGCAGTCTCTTGATACTTGTCCATCATGTCTTTGATAAAGATTGCCTCGCCAGTAAGATCGACATAATCGGTACCATTTTCAGCACAAGATTTGATCAAAGGCTCACCATATTTGAGATAAGGGCCGACGGTTGAGATGATGACTTGTGTCTGTTTGGTCATCTCATCAAGGCTGGCAGGATTGTTGCTGTTGGCAATGACGATATCTACTTTGCTCTCAAGCGTTGACTGTAACTCATTTAATTTCTTTTCGTCACGCCCTGCAATGGCCCACGTGACGTTAGAGCCGTCTTTATTCTTAGCATTGGATAAAAAATTGGTTAAATAGTGAGCGGTGATCTGTCCAACGAAGCTTGTTGCGCCATATAAAATGACGGCATAAGGGCGGTTGTCGCTACTGTTTTGTTGTGCGGGTTTTGCGGTATCCGTCTCAGTACTCATAGTATTATCCTTAATAGGTTAGGTAATTGTGTGACCTTAAACTATAAACTAAGTGATTCAATTAGGTTAGGAGTTTGTGGGGTCGCGACAGTTTTCATTGGCAAATGCTTGTGTTACAAGTCATAAAACTATCGATAAGGCGCTATAAAGTAATCCATAACTTATCAAAACTGGTTCGTATAGCGCTAGAGATGGTCTATATAGAGACAAGAAAAAATAAAAGGTATTAAAACTTGCTACAAAGTTTACATAACCTACCGCCATCATTACCAAAATGCACGTTCTTTAAAGAGGAATATTGCTAATTTATGTTTGTAAGCAGATATGACTGGTTTTATAAAAAAAGTTAAATCAATACTATATAAAGTTTACTATCTGATTTTTAACAATTATTTGAGGAGAATATTATGTTTCGTTGGGCTATTATCTTTGCAGTAATCGCACTGCTAGCAAGTTTACTAGGATTTGGCGGCGTCGCAGGATTATCTGCTAATTTGGCGTACATCTTCTTAGCAGTCGCTGTGATTTTATTTATTGTGGCATTTGTCAGTCGCAAAATGTAAATACAGTTTATTGCTATAAAAATCCAATAAAAAAAGACCCTCAATCGAGGGTCTTTTTTTATATTCAACTAAAGCACTTCAGTTACTCATTTAACAGAAATATAAGGCTATAGACGTTTGGGTTGAACGATATGTTCCATGCGTTTTGCAAGGCGAATGTCCAAACTAGAAACGCCGCCGGTGTCCTGATTGGTTAGGCGTACCTCGACTATATTGTATATATTACGCCATTCCGGATGATGTTCGAGTGCTTCAGCATAAAATGCCGCTTGGTTCATAAAACTCATGGCTTCGATAAAGTCACTGAAGTGATAGGTCTTGACGATACTATTACCATCGCGCTGCCAACCAGCAAGCTCTTCTAACTGTAGATTGATTTGTTTGTCAGATAAACTACTCATATTAATAACCTTTATTGTTATATGGATTGGTTTATTAAAAGTTATATTGGGATGGATCTCCTAATCTAAAATTGCTGCATACCAGTTGTTTGGGATAAAGGGCGGTAAGCTATACCAAATCTTGGTACTCAGGGTGCTTGCTGATATATGAGGCCACAAACGAGCATTGCGGCACGACTTTCTTGTCGTGTTCACGGGCGTAATCTAGTGCATGCTTGACTAGGGCAGAACCGATACCGCGGCCCCCTAATTGCTGTGGGACGATGGTGTGATCATAGACGAGAGTGTCATCACGGTCTTGATAGCTGATATAGCCTGTCTGACCATCAACGGTGGTCTCAAAGCGATTCGCTGCTTGATTATGTGTGATATCTAGTGCTGATTTAGTGGTTTGGTTACTCATGACACAACTCCTTTTATTATTATAAAATTTTTAATAACGGCCCTATTTTCTAAGGATTAACGAAAAAGGCAGATTCATTAAATACTGTGTTGTCAGTAAATACTTTGTACTGGGTTGAGTATGTAGGATCGATACCAAACAATCTAGTCGCTTACCGTAATAGTCTATATGACGATTGTTAATAGTATTAAAGTCTTTTAATCTGTGTTAAAAATGTGAATATATCACCATGCGTAAGCTATTGCTTTACGAACGACAGGTGGCAAGAATCGACTAAGACCCTTTGCTGTCTCGCTCTCTGTTGTCGACTTATGTATGTGAGTAGTATCCGCAGCCGATACCGACTGGTAGGCTTGCCACTCTTGCTCGCTGGGCTTACTAAAGTGATGAATACGTCCCAATACTTGTCGAAGCTGTGTGCTAAAACGCCCAGTGTTGTAAGGCAAATCATATTTATGACAGATGGCTTTTACCTGTGGGGCAATACTGGCATAGTGGCTGGCTGGCATATCGGGGAATATATGATGCTCAATCTGATGAGACAAATTGCCAGTTAAAATGTGAAACCACTTATTACCTTTGATATTACTAGAGCCAAGAATCTGACGCACGTACCAGTCGCCTTTGCTCTCATCAGCATCGAGATGGGTATAGATATGTGCTTGCTCAGTGAAATGGCCACAGAAAATCACCGCCCACGTCCATAGATTACGAATCGTATTGGCTGCTATGTTGCCACTCAGTGTACTCATAGCGCTACGACGACCTAGGGTCAAGGCGGCTATGGCTGGCAAGGCAATATAATCTTTGCCTACTTGTCGGCCGATTTTGGCAAATAGTGCGCGAGATTTTTGCTGCATAATTTTATGCAAGTCAGGGGAGTCGGCGTATTCATCGACACTGATCTGAATATCATGAAAGGCAACTGCCCATTCAAATCCAAATGCCAGCACTGCTGTACTAAACATAGTGTAGCGATCTTCTGGCGTCCAAGGCTGCTCATCTGTGACCCGAATCAAGTGATAGCCGACATCATGGTCGCGCCCAACAATATTGGTAAACGTATGATGTAAGTAGTTATGCGAGTGTTGCCACAATGGCGCAGGGCAGACAATGTCCCAGTCAAACTTTTGACTGTTCAGATGCGGATGCTGCATCCAGTCATATTGACCGTGCATGACATTATGCCCAAGCTCCATATTGTTGAGTATTTTGCTAAAGCTTAGCATTGACGTACCCAATAGCCAAGTACCTATCTGCGAGCGGCGTGATGACATGCGTCCTGCGACAGCCAGTAAACCACGGGCGACAAGCTCACTATAAACCACAGTCGCATAAATTCGCTGAATGTATTTGGCGTCATCGCTACCTAATGAGTCCATCACACCTTTATATAGCGCATTTAATTCTACCGCCAAGGCATCACTTTTTGCTTTGAGTAAAGGCGCCTGCGTCACAGTGGGATAAGGCGTTTGCTGCGATGACGGGGCTGGCTGCTCGCTACCATCTCTTGCCAACTGTGCATCGGACAATAGCGTCAACATAGGTGCGGCAGAATGTGCTGTGTCAATAGGTGGTAATAAGCGCATATATAATCCTTAACCGAAATGGCACGAATAAGCAGCACTGGGTTCGGTTTGATGAGTCATCTGAGTTTTAGCATACAATATGAGTTAACATCAGTCTATTTTTTGGTTTTAAGAGGTCGATAGTCAGGGGTTAGTGGTCGTATTTTTAATTACAGTAGTGTTAAACCTCTAACACCACATCGGTCATGGCGATATTGATACAGGTTTGGATAGATTCGTACCCATCGTGGCTTAGCTTGCCAGTTTGGATGTTTTTGACCACGCCGCTCATTTTATTGCAGCGGCATAACTGGCAAATTCCTTGCCTACAACCATGCGCCAGTCGTATACCTGCATTTTCAGCAGCAATCAATAACGTCGTATCACTATCAAACTGCCGTTGCCGTGAGCGTAAGTACACCGTATGCGACTCTGTCTGTAGTGCATTATCTAGTACTTGATTGCCGCCGCTATCAAAATCAGGCAATGCATTGCCAAAATTTTCTACGATAATATTGTCACGTAGCTGATTGCCCTGCGGTAAAATGATTTCTGACACTGCTTTATATAAGCCGGCTAATAACGCTTGTGAACCGCAGGCAAATATCCGAGTATCAGCCAGTGGTAGATTGAGTGACAATAAACCCTCTGCACTTAAATATCGTACGCCAGCCAGATAGGTAGCAGGGTTATCAGTGTGGATCAAATGATAGCTGAAGGCTGGATAGATATCGCTCAGTTGTTGCCATTGGCGTTGAAGCTGAGGAAGTTTCGACCGACTATAATGTAGCAAAGTGACCTGATGTCCGTTTGCTAGTGCCTGCGTGATAAGTCCTAACATGGGCGTGATGCCGCTACCGCCAGCGACAAATAACAAAGTATCGGGTTCTCTACGATCTAACCTTGTCTCTGCTTGTACCAATGTAAAATCACCCAGTGGCACACTGGTATCAATAACGCTCGCTAGTGGCATTTGCTTGGTCAGATAATGGGAGACCACTCCTTGTGGTTTAATGGCGATAGTAAGCGTATGGCATTGGTTTTTCGCCAGCTTATGATTGGTATTATCCTCATGCCACCATAGTGGCTGATGCGCCAATCCTACGAGTGAATAGCTACGCTGATGATAAACCCCATCGATAAAGACACGTAAATCGAGGTGCTGACCACCTTGCCAACTATTTCTCCCTTTGAAGCTCTGCTGTCGAAATGCTCGATTGGTCTCAAATTGCAGTGCGATCAAATCATCGCTCATCTCATATCGAGCGATCAAGCGTAACTTAGGCGTCGTCAATGACCAAAACGGATGTAAGCGCGATCCGATAAAATCAACAAATGCGCGTTGAACCATTTCAGGGCGATAGCCGTTGGTCATATGATCAGTACCCTTATAAATGTTATTGAAAAATATGTGAGAAAGATGTGCTCAGCTTGTGGCTTATTTTAGTGATAATGTCTCAGATAAGCCTTATCGGTGATTTGTTCGGCGCTGTTAAGCCACTCTAACATGCTAACGGCTATTGATTAACTTTGCGAAACTTTTGATGCTATTTTTTGTGGTTTTTATAAAACAGCAATGAATCAGAATGTTAAGCGCGTAACCTCAGAAAAATATTTTTACCCGCTTTTGTGCGAAAACGGCATTGCTGTATGACAAAAGTCGTAAAACAAGGGGTAAAACAACCTGTTAGCTTGCAGGGTATGCGTCACAATGCGATAATGACCTATAATTTGTAACCCTGATTTTGAGTTACGGCACGCTTGGCAGCAGCGCTGAGTGGTATTTGCTGTTCTCTTCTATGCAGTCTATCGGAGTGTTAATGGCTCAATATATTTACACGATGAACAACGTGTCAAAACTTGTTCCACCCAAGCGTGAGATTCTCAAAAACATTAACCTATCGTTTTTCCCGGGTGCCAAAATCGGTGTTCTTGGTATCAACGGTGCGGGTAAATCAACCTTGCTACGCATCATGGCAGGCGTGGATACGGAATATACGGGTGAAGCGCGTGCACAGGCGGGCACCAAAGTCGGCTACCTACCACAGGAACCACAGCTTGATGACAGCAAAGACGTGCGCGGTAATGTCGAAGATGGTATGCGCGAAGCACTAGATGCGCTCGCTCGTCTAGATGCCATTTATGCAGAATATGCAGAGCCAGATGCTGATTTTGATAAACTTGCTGAAGAGCAGGGCAAAATGGAAGACATCATCCAGTCATGGGATGCACACAATCTAAATAACCAGTTAGAGAAAGCTGCGGATGCGCTACGTCTGCCACCATGGGACGCGGACGTGAGTAAACTGTCAGGTGGTGAAAAACGCCGTGTGGCATTATGTCGCCTGCTACTATCACGTCCCGATATGCTGCTACTCGATGAGCCTACCAACCATTTGGACGCCGAGTCTGTTGCATGGCTAGAGCAGTTCTTGCAAAACTATAGCGGCACTATCGTTGCCATTACCCATGATCGCTATTTCTTGGATAATGTGGCTCAGTGGATCTTGGAGCTGGACCGTGGCCATGGCTATCCGTATGAGGGCAACTATACTGAGTGGCTCGAGCAAAAGAATACCCGTCTAGAACAGCAGAACAAGCAAGAAGAATCATTTGCTAAAGCGTTGAAAAAAGAGCTTGAGTGGATTCGTAAAAATCAAAAGGGTCAGCAAGCGAAGTCTAAGTCGCGCGTACAGCGTTTTGAAGAGCTGAACTCAAAAGAATTCCAGCAGCGAAATGAGACCTCAGAGATTTATATTCCACCTGGCCCACGTTTGGGTAATAAGGTGATTGAAGTCAATGACATCTCCAAGTCGTTTGGCGATCGTTTATTGTATGAAAACCTAAGCTTCAACGTCCCAGCGGGTGCTATCGTTGGTATCATCGGTCCAAATGGTGCGGGTAAAACCACGCTATTTAACATGATTACTGAGCGTGATACCCCAGATACTGGTTCGGTTGATTTGGGCGAAAGTGTCAAGGTTGCCTATGTCGGTCAGGTGCGTGACAACCTAGACGACAAAAAGACCGTCTGGGAAGAAGTATCAGACGGCCTTGACATGATTACTGTCGGTGACTACACCACGCCAAGCCGTGCGTACATCGGCCGCTTTAACTTTAAAGGTCAAGACCAGCAAAAGCACGTCGGTCAGCTGTCAGGGGGTGAGCGTAACCGCTTGCAATTGGCGAAGACGCTAAAGCAAGGCGCAAACGTATTGCTCCTCGATGAACCCTCGAACGACTTGGACGTTGAAACCTTACGTGCGCTAGAGGATGCGATTCAAGTATTCCCAGGTACGGTCATGGTCGTCTCGCATGATCGCTGGTTCCTTGACCGTATCGCGACTCATATCTTGGCGTTTGAAGAAGAAGGCCCAGTGTGGTTCGATGGCAACTACACTGAATTTGAAGCCTATCGTAAAAAGACAATGGGTGATGACGCCACGCCTAAGCGTGCTAAGTATAAGAAAATTACCAACTAATACCGCTGTTTAGTAGTGTATTGAAGCTGAATAAAAAAGACCGCTAATCATTAGCGGTCTTTTTTTGTTTGGCTTAATTGTTTAAAAGTCATGACTAACGATTAACGCTTACGCCCAAATTTACGCTGCTTTTTATTACTAATCTCAGTAATGGCGTGAGTGATTTCTTCTTCGTTTAAACTTGCGACTTGCTGCAAGATTTGCATCATATCAGGCGTCAGCACATATTTGGCATGACTGGCGATGTCATTGATACGATGGTCAAAGGTCAATATGCCCGTTTCATCATCTTTTTGTAGATAATCAAGACGGGTCAAGGCGCTGATAAAGCTAGTAAATAATGCGCGATCAAAGAAGTCAGGAATATCATCGGCATACAGTACAGACAAGCGTTGTCCAAGCAAATGGCACAGGTCAACGACTTCGCTTTCTGTCAAATTGCCAGAGCCTTGCTGAGCGAGTAGGGCAAGCGTCATAAAATAACGCTCAAGACTTTGCCCAACGGGTGTCGCCAGTACTTGTAGCTGTTGATAGCGCTTGCTATTAGACTCAGGAACACTAAGCGTGTCATCACTCAACTCAACAATCAACCCATGAGAGAGTAAACTATCGACTTTTTTGTTGAGCGTCTCCGCCAAACCATGCGCTGGGTAGTATAAGAACAGTTCACCTTGCAAGAATGGGTATAACTGCTCAGCGATACTATCTAAGCGACTGCGCTTGATACGGCCGTTACGTGCCACTAGCGCTGATAAGAAAGACAGCAAGATAAAGACGTGTAAAATATTATTGCGGAAATAGCTGAGCAATGCCGCTTGCTTGCCAGCGACCTGAATGATATCGCCCAAGATGTGCGGCGTACGCTCTATGAGTTTTAACTTGATGCCATAATCAATGATTTCTTGCGGGCTCATATCTGTGATGACAGTGTCATCTGCATAAGGAAGCTGCTGTGCAAGGCCTTGGTACAAAGCGATTTGTTCACGGCAACTACTTTCATCCAGTGCCGCTTTTGGTGCAGATAACAATACCAGTGACAGCAGTGACACAGGCGTTATCACGGCAGCTTTATTGATATGCTGCATGACTTTTACACCGATGTTATCGACCATCGCACTGGTTTTTTCATCAAGCGGAGAATCGGTGCGATCAGACGGTAAGCTATTGGCTGGGACATCGAATTTTGTCATAAAATCGCTAAGATGCAGCGGCGTACCAAAACTCAGATGCACATTACCAAAAATACGCTCAATCTTACGACCCACTTTGAGTAGGCCAATCAAAGATTCTGACTCTTTAGGTTTGCCCTTTAACTCACCGATATAAGTGCCGCCTTCCATAATACGCTCATAACCAATATAAGTTGGGATGAACACCACAGGCTTATTGGTTTGACGTAACTGGCTATGTACCGTCATCGCCAGCATACCCATTTTGGGCGGTAGTAGGCGACCTGAACGTGAGCGACCACCTTCAATGAAGTACTCGATCGGCGTATTACGCGTGATAAGGGTATGCATATATTCACGCAATACGGCGGTATAAAGGGCATTGCCACGGAAGCTACGACGAATATAAAAAGCGACAGCGCCGCGTAATAACGGTCCCAATACTGGCACATCTAAGTTATCACCTGCTGCGACATAAGGGATACTCAAACCGCGCTTGTAGATGACATAGGACAGCAATAGATAGTCAACATGGCTGCGATGGCACGGCACATAAATCAGCTCATAATCGGTCGCAAGATCACGTACTCGCTCAAAGTGATGAACTTCCACGCCGTCATACAACTGTGTCCATAACCATGTCAAAAACTTATAAAACCCACGAATAATAGAATGAGAGTAGTCGTTAACCATCTCATTGGCATAGCCACGGGCTTGGCTACGAGCGTCGCGTACGCTAGTGCCTTTTTCGGCAGCTTCCATCTCAATCGCGTGCTTAATCGCTGGCGAGTAGACCAGTTTATCGACCAAATTACGTCTATCTGACAAATCAGGGCCCAGCATACTGGCGCGTTGCTTATCTAGATAGATCGTCAATTGCTGCTGGAGCATTCGGACGAGTTCACGATTGCCATCAGCGGCTGCAACCAAAGTATAGCTAGGTACTACCTCGGTATCAGTTTCTACATCATCGTTAGTAGAGGCGTCTTCAACACTTTTGGTGTTTGTTGGTGTTAGATCTGCCGTACCCAAGTCTGTAGAAACCGAGTCAAAGATAGCAGGTCCTTCTACATCGCCTTTAAGACTGTCATTGATGATGGTACGCAAGTCTTGCGGTGGATGAAATTGTACAAAGGTATCGCGGCCCATCACGCCAATATTAAATAACTGCTTGCTGATACTTGGATCTTGCCAATTGTCAGCAGTTAACAATTTAAATAGCGAGTCTTCCTTTTCAGGAGCGCGTCCCCACAGGATAGATACAGGGACTAGGCGCACCTTTAACTCTGGGTATTGCAAAACCGCAGAGACTAAGCGAGACAGTCGCGGAGACAACTGATTGTCTTTGGCGCTCGGATGGTTCAAGAAGATGATGGCTGCGTTTTCTTTGACATTGTGAGCTGCGTCATTTACCCCAACTAGTGCAGGGGGCAGGTTGTGCTCTTGCGTCTGCAAGTCGATCAAAATACTGTTGGAGCGGGAATAGTCCTGTAGCACATAAAATCTAAGGATCTGATCATCACTATCAAACTCAGGCAACTCACCCAGCAGTTTAGGCTTGACCGCCACGTCGAGTAGCTGCCCTGATAGCTTACGATACAGCTGATTGATCGGCGCGTTAGCGTAAGGCTTAGAGACGATTGGACCCGCATCAGTTTCAGACGTGTTATTTTCAGACGTGCTATCGGCTGTAACAGGTGCTTTAAAAATCCGTTTTTTTAGGAACTTCGGTATCATAATCAGTATCAAAAATAGTCAAATATGTTGCGCTTATGATGCCATAAAAGCCATCAAAGCGATATATGGTGTCTGTATATACTGCTAATATTAATACGCACTAGTGAGGCTCTAGTAAACGAGAGAACAGATAAAATGGTCAAACATTTGAAAGTTACAATATTTGGCGTAATAATATATTTGTATGATTTGTAGAGCAAACCTCTAGCACGCTCACTTTCTCCTTTCTTTTATCGAGCTAAAATATTATGACACCAGCCATCGATCTTGCCAAAAAACGCGGACTGGATTACCAGATACACGAATATACTCATGACAGTCAAGCCGCCTCTTTTGGTTTAGAAGCCGCAGAAAAGCTTGGCGTGGCAGTAACGCAAGTGTTCAAAACTTTGGTGGTATCGACCGATACTGGCGACCTTGCGGTTGCGATATTGCCAGTTGACAAAACTCTTAATTTTAAAAAAATGGCCAAAGCACTATCCGCGAACAAACTGCTCGCCTGCAAAAAAGTACAAATGGCTGATCCCAAGCAAGTAGAACGTAGTACCGGCTATGTGTTGGGCGGCGTCAGTCCGCTGGGCCAAAAAAAGCGCCTAAAAACGGTCATCGATAGCAGCGCACAAGACCAGACAACGGTCTATGTCAGTGGCGGTCGTCGCGGTTTGGAGATTGAGTTGCCACCAGCACAGCTAGCTCAGACACTGGATGCATGCTTTGGCGCTATTACTGATGAATAATACAAATAAACCTTTTACGGCGATGAGGCGGAGCGCGTAAACTGATAAGCCAACTGATTTCTTACTTTCTCTATTTAAGGATGTTCTCATGCCGCATTTAACCATTCAAGCGACGCCAAATGTCACTATCGCTCACGAAGAGTCATTGCTCAAATCACTTAATAAGGCATTATGGGACAGCGGATATTTTGGTAAGCCGACGGATATCAAAGCACGTATCATTCCTATGGAGACGTTTTTGGTGGGTGTGGAAGATGATGAGCAAGCATATGGCTTTATCTATGCCAATCTAAAACTGATGAGCGGCCGCGATATAGAGAATCGTAATCAGCTGGCTGAGCTACTGGTCGCTACCATCGAAGAAAAGATCGGCGGCGAGCAGTCAGGACGCGCCGCGCTACAGGTATGTGTCGAAGTTGAAGAGATTAGTGCGGTCTATCATAAGAAGATGCTGGGTAGTTAAGCATCAAACACCTTCAGATATCTCGAAAATGATGAGCATAGACGGACGCCATGCACTATCCATGATCAAGCACCTTTTTATAATTAAGCATTTTTTGTGATCAAGTGTCCTTGCACAAAGACTGACTAGCAACCTTTGGTAATATCATGACCTCAACTTTATAGCCTGCTGTTTTGCTATGAGTGGCCATAAGATTGCGGGCGATACGGAGTCGATATTCTCCTGTTTGTGGCAGACAGCCTTGATAAATGATACCGCCTTTGGTGCCGTCTTGCGTGCCATTTGGCATATAAAGCACACCGATATTGGCAGTCTCCGGCGTGCCTGCAAGCGGTGCAATGTTGATGACAGCATATTGCTGACTTGCAGCATCGAAACGATACCACTGCTCATCGGTATGAGGAGCAAGTTTACCAGTGACGACGCTAGTAACAGTGCCTTTTGAAAACTGGATGGTATCATCACTGTTTTGAGCAAGAGCGCTGTGCATGGCAATACCAACGAGCGCGCTGCCAATAGCCAATGCTCGCATTATTCGCCCAGACAGTGACGTGTTTTTGGGGTTGAATAGTGGCATCGTGGACTCTTAGCATTGATGGTTACTTTTACTATCATTTATCAGCACATTAAATTAGTTAAGCATAGTTAGTTAAGCATAAAAAAGCGCCTAAGTAATAGGCGCTTTTTTATGCGTTATTGATACTGTATTAGTCTAGAAAGGCGAAGTTTTCGATATCCATCGCTGTCATGCTTTCGCTTGGCGCAACCATCGCCTCAGCGTGACCTGAAGTGCGTGGCAACAGCTTATCAAAATAGAATTCTGCGGTTTGAATTTTTGCTTTATAGAATTCTGGCGCTTCTGTACCGCCATTTTCAAGCTTATCATAAGCCACGGCTGCCATGCGCGCCCAGTGATAGCCCATCATGACGTAACCTGAGTACATCAAGAAGTCATCTGATGCGGCTGAGATGATCTCACGGTCTTTACGGGCCATGAGCATCAAGCGTACGGTCAATGTGTTCCACTCAGCACATAGCTTGGTAAGTGCCCAAACAAATTTACGCATGTCTTTATCAAGGGCATACTCGCCGCACCATTTCATGATGCTTGAGGTATAGTCACGGATGATCTTACCTTTAGATTGTAAGATAACTTTACGGCCCAGTAGATCCAGCGCCTGTACACCCGTGGTACCTTCGTACATGGTTGCGATACGGGCATCACGAGCAATCAGCTCCATCCCCCATTCTTTGATATAGCCGTGGCCGCCATAGACTTGCTGACCGTGTTTGGCCGCTTCGATACCAAGCTCAGTCAAGAACCCTTTTAGGATGGGGGTATAAAAACCTAGCTTGTCATCCCATTTTTCAAACTCTTCTTCATCGCCATTGGCGATGCCTTGTGCCATTTTGTCCGCATAGCGCGCTGAGTGATAGATCATCGAGCGTCCACCTTCAGCAAAGGCTTTTTGCGTCAGTAGCATACGGCGTACGTCAGCGTGGTGGATGATCGCGTCAGCTACTTTTTCAGGGTCTTTAGTGCCTGATAAGGTGCGCATAGAGCGGCGTTCTTTTGCATAGGGCAATGCATTTTGGAAAGACAGCTCCGTATGTGCCAAACCTTGGATACCTGTACCGATACGAGCAGTATTCATAAAGGTAAACATGGCTTTTAAGCCTTTATTTGGCTCACCGATAAGATAACCAGTCGCACCGTCAAAGTTCAATACACAGGTCGAAGACGAGCTGATACCCATTTTGTGCTCAATTGAACCACAGACGACTGCATTGCGTTCACCGGCCTCACCTTCAGCATTGGGCGTGAATTTTGGTACAATAAAGAGCGAGATACCGCGTGTGCCCTCTGGCGCATTTGGTAGGCGTGCTAAAACAATATGAATGATATTGTCCGTTAGATCATGCTCACCACTTGAGATGAAGATTTTGGTGCCACTGATTTTGTAGGTACCGTCATCCTGCGGGATGGCTTTTGACTTTACCTGACCCAAGTCGGTACCACATTGAGGCTCGGTCAAACACATCGTACCTGCCCACGTTCCTTCGACCAATTTTGGTAAATAAAGGTCTTTTTGCTCATCTGTACCATACTGAAGCAGCGTGTTGATACAACCTGTTGAGAGGCCAGAGTACATCGCCCACGGCCAGTTGGCAGTACCGATCATTTCAGCTTTGATTAAGTTGATTGATGTGGGTAGGTTCATTCCGCCGTACTGTTCAGGGTATGAGATACCTTGCCAGCCGCCTTCTATAAATTGGTCATAAGCTTCTTTAAAGCCCTTTGGTGTGGTGACTTCGCCATTTTCAAAATGACAGCCTTCTTCATCGCCTGATTGATAGATAGGAGCAAGGACGTTTTCAGAAAAATCTGCCATACCCTGCAGGATCATATCTATGGTTTCAGGATCCGCGTTTTCGCCATTGTCTAGGCTTTTATAGTGGGTTTGGTAGTCAAAGACATCATTAATCAAAAATTTGATATCACGTAAAGGTGCTTTGTAAGTTAACATAATCGCTCTCTTTGGTTGGTTCGCTATCATAGACTTACGACGCAGTATTTGAGTCAAAATTCATGTCAGCGATGTGTCATTATTTTAAGTGAGATAGACAGTATATCGGTCGTCATATGGGTGGGTTATAAACAGCGAGTCCATAATGAGGGTCGTTGTTGTGATGTCCTTATCAAATATCGGCTGTTATGGCGTTGATATGATTATAGATATTATAAAGCGATAAATATACAATTCATAACTATTATTCATGAATTTATATTATATTTATTACCTTTAGTTTTATTACGGTAAAAGTGTATCGTCAAAAACGATTTAGATAGACGCTTTAAGATGAGTAACAAGCCAAAGAGCAATAGACAAAATACATAAGGCAGACCCTCTATGAGCGAGTCAAAATCACACAAACAAACCTCCTGGTTGACCACGTTATTCACGCGTATTAAGGGGCTCATTGATGGTGAACTTGGGCATTTACTAACCGTCAATCGTAGCCGAAGACCCTGGCATATGCCTATTATTGCAGCGATTGCGATCAGTTTTCCTGTATTTGTGGGGGCTTACTTTGGTGACTTGTCTGCTGGAATCAAAGCATCACTGGGTTCGATGATCATTCTCAATTTGCCCTTGGTCGGTGGATTGCCTTATCGGTTAGTGACAGTGATGGCTTGGGGATTTGCCATGATACTCAGCTTTGCGCTGGGTTTGATGGCGCAGCAAATCCCTGTACTCAGGCTGCCAGTCTTTATGCTCATTGCGCTTAGTGTGGTGATGTTCGGTCGCTACTATAAGCAGCCGCCACCAGCAGGGCTGTTTACATTGATGGCAGGTGCCATTGCGCTGTTCATTCCTATACCTGTAGACCGAATACTCTCAGCAATAGGTCTGGTCTTGCTGGGTAGTGGGTCGTCGATGTTGCTCGCGCTACTGTATACGCTGTTTTTGCTCGCCACACGTCCTATTGCCCCTGCGCCTAGTTATCATTATGAGACAGATATGATCAGCGACAGTCTCATCGTGGTAGGGTTTGTGAGTGTGGCAATGGTCATCGCTGTGACGTTAGAGATGCAATATCCATATTGGGTGGCAATGAGCTGCTTTATTATTATTCAAGGCATCCAGCTGCGAACCATGTGGATCAAGCAATTGCACCGTATGTTGGGCACATTGGTGGGTATGGTGGTTGCCAGTTGGCTGCTGTCTTGGGGGCTGTCGACATGGGGTGTTGCCGTGGCTATATTATGTATGATGCTATTGATTGAGTCATTTGTCGATCAGCATTATGGGTTGGCGGTGATTTTTATTACACCCTTGACGATATTTATCGCAGAGTACGGCAGTACGATGGCGGTGCCACCCGTGGCAGGAGATGTGATTCAGACGCGCATGATTGATACGGCACTTGGCTGTGTGATCGGGCTCAGTGGCGGCTTGGCAATCCACTCTACACGATTGCGTGAGCCACTGCGGCGTTTTGAGCACTGGTTATTGCTGCGCTTTAATCAGTAAAAAGCAGCACAGTTTAAAAAGCAGTACACTTTAAAAAGCAGTACACTTTAAAAAGCACCATACTTTTGAATGCTGCTTTTTGTTCAAGGCTAATATTTATTAAATGCTGTTATCTATCCAGCATTTTGACTCAGTGCTTCTGTTGCTTTTGAGACATCAATTGTAAGACCGGTCCAGCGCTCAAAGCTCAAGGCTGCTTGTCCAATGAGCATACCGTAACCTTCAGACGTTTGGGCCTCACGCGCCGCGAAATGCTGCAAAAAGGGTAGTTTGCGCCCGTACATCATGTCATAAGCGTATTGGCAGTTTAGATGTTCATTCAGTGGCAAAGTGTCGCCTGATAAGCCAATAGAGGTGGCATTGATAATCATATCAAACGTGCCGCTCAAATCCTTGGTGGCACAGGTCTGAATCTGATGCGCTGCAATCACCGAACTTGCTGCGCTCAGCTCGTCCACCAAATCTACCGCTTTACTCACGGTGCGATTGGCAATAGTCAGTGAGCCAATACCTGCTTCAATCAGCGGTAGTATGACACCGCGTGCCGCGCCGCCTGCGCCAATAAGGGCAACGCGAGCACCGTCCAGTGGCCAACCTAAGCGTGTTATGTGATTGATGAGCCCTTGTCCGTCCGTATTATCGCCGTATATGGCCTCTTTTATCGACGCGCCTTGTTGTAGTAGCGCCTCATTTATCATGAGGGTATTGACCGCGCCTGCTGTTTTGGCATGCTCTGACAAGCCGCCGCGTGCCGCACAGCAGTCATAAGCGACTTGCTTAAAAGGTACGGTCACATTAGCACCCATACCGCCACCATGAAAAAACGCCTCAATGACCGCTGTAAAACTGGCAGCATCGTCAGGGCAATACTGGCGCTGATAGCGAATATCAATACCTGCCTGTAAGGCAAACTGCGCATGAATTTCAGGAGATTTGCTGTGGGCAATCGGATTGCCAATAACGATGAAGTGTTGGGTCATAAAGGGTCCATTGGCTAAAAGAGACAAGGCATCGTCAACATGCCTCGTTGATGGTCAATTATCATAAGCGATAACCTAATAATTGACAAACCAACGGCTCATCTAGGTATGCTGCTGCTAAGTAAGGTTTCTGAGGCGTTTTTTTTTAACAAATATGTACCTTCCTGGAACGTTATGTGTAACCTAAAAGGTAGTCAAGCGCTGAGCAGTTGGGTAAACTATGGATTACATGTTAATTAGTATAATATGCTCTAATGACTGCTAGGTTATAACTTTTATTACATACATTCTTTATTAAAAAATCCTTTGTTATCGGTGGCTTCTGGGCCAGCTCGTTAATATTCTTTTAAGATCAATCTAAAAGTGTGAGTAAATTATCTATGTGGAACCATAACCTTCAGACTCTTCTAGTTGGTACGATAATGGCAGTTAGTGTGACGCTTGGCGGCTGTGATAGCACCAAAGAGGATACGCAAAATCCAGAGACAAACGCTGAGAGCAGCGAGCAGGCTGTGGCCGAGGCTCCTGTAGAAAACAGCGCGGTAGACAATCCTGATCTAGATGGCGCGACCGCCCAACAAGGTACACCAGTAAAATACGATGTCTCGGCATGGTCAACGGATAAAGTAGAGCCGCTTAATACTGATGAGCTAGAGGGGATAAAATCGGCATTTGGTCAGGTGATGAGCACCGATGAAAACAGCCTAGACTACGCCAGTAATCCTGCCGCCAAATATCGCTTTATGAAGACGGACGCGCCTTATCTAGATATTATCGACTCCGAAAAATATCTTGAGCTTGGCTGGTATTATGCCAATCCGACCGATTCTGATAAAGAAAAAGAGTTGAGCCAAGAGCATGCCAAAAAAGCCTACCAACTATCGCGCCGACTGATGGGTGATGAGGGTGGTAAAATGGTCGCTGAGATGCTCAACAATCAAATCATCAAAAACAGAGTCATTGGCGGACAGAAAGTGGAACTGGCAAAATGTGAGTTTTATAGCTGTATGCTAGTCATCAATAAATCCGCTGCCCAAACAGACAATAGCTAAGCGATGCTAGATATGAGGTCACTGCCCAACAGCTGGGTATGTCTATATCCACAAGACGATACGGCAACCAGCAAAGCGGTGACACTGTCGCCAGACAACCGCGGCCTAGCATATGCGGATGGATTTTTTACGACCATGGGTGTGATGGATGGACTCATTCTATGGGCAGACTATCATCGTCAGCGGTTCATCTCCCATGCTGACGCCTTGCAGTTAGATATGGACTGCGAAGCATTATTGGCGGTATTAAAGATATATGCCCAGCAGCTAGAGCAGGGTATGCTCAAGCTCGTGGTGACTCGCGCTGCACAAGATATTCGCGGTTATGGCTATGCACCAAGTGAATCAGGAAGTGCTTGTGAGATATGGCTAAAACCGGCTGTTATGAGAGTCTCCACGGCTGTGCAACTGTCGTTACCTGATGGCAATCTAGTACCCATGCAGCCGAATGCCTCGGCGATATGTTTATTTTCACAGATTGCCTGCCTGCCGCCACCGCTGGCAGGACTCAAAAGCTTGAGCCGCCTAGACAATGTCCTTGCTAGTGGCGAGCTACAGCGTATAAAAGCTGAACCACTAGCGGCTAACGTTAAAAAGAGCCTCAGTGAAGGACTGCTACGTGATATGAGTGGTCACTGGGTTGAAGGTACGATGAGCAATGTGTTCTATCAGTTAGCAGATGAGCCTTTATGCGAATCTGAAACGTGCTCTAGTGGCCACAAAGGTGTTGATAACAATCATGAGAATTATCTAACAACAGCTCAATGGTACACCCCTTCCATGGATCAATCGGGCGTAGCTGGTGTCATGCGGCAAGTGATTATTGATGCTTTGTCCACGACAGAATATCCAGTGGTGATACGGTCGTTATCAGATGAAGACTTGCCTAGGTTGACGCGGTTATTCTTTTGCAATGCACTGCGCGGCATCATGCCCATAACCAGTTTAACGTTATTGTCAGGTGATATTGTGGATTTTCAATCCGCTTAATTGTCATTTCCTTTATTTAATAAACGATAGAAATGTTGTTTGAAAAACTCTTTTTTCCCTTCAAGTTGTAGGTCTTCATAGCGTGCTTGGCTGAGTTGTAGATATTCAGTTTCCTGTTCAATACCAATAAAACGTCTTTCTAAGACATTACCTGCGATACCTGTTGTTGAAGATCCAGCGAAAGGGTCAAGTATCAAAGCATTTTTTTTAGTAGAGGCTAAAATCATCTGTGCCAATAATGCCAAAGGTTTTTGCGTAGGGTGCTTACCACAAGATTTTTCCCATTTAGCAATTGCTGGCAAGCGCCACACATCTTTCATTTGCTTATCGTTATTGAGTCGTTTCATCAAGTCGTAATCGAAATAATGTGGCACTTTAGGATGTTTTCTCGCCCAGATAATAAACTCTGTTGAATGAGTGAAAAACCGACAAGAAAAATTAGGCGGTGGATTGGTTTTTTCCCAAGTTATAACATTAAGTATTTTAAAACCAAGCTGCGGCAAAATACGACCCAGAGTAAAAATATTGTGATGTGTACCACTAACCCATAATGTCGCATTATCTGCCATTTTCTCTCGTACAGCAGAAAGCCATTCGTAGGTAAATACGTAAGCATCATTGTCACTGACAAGCTTGTCCCACTGACCTTTATTGACTGACTGGACTTTATCGCTTTTCACTGTCAAACCATCATTGAATGTACTGGTCAAGAGACAGCGCTCTACTATTATCTATACGCTTATTCATTAATGTTCACAAGTACTGAGAGCTACTTTTGGTTTGAGCTAGCTACTCATTCTCTTCTACGCCAAAGATAATAAATTCAGTATCAAGCATATCATCAGGTTCTAAAATAATATCCTCGCTTCTATACATTTCTCGCGCTTTTAGTAGAGCAGTTTCACCATCTTCTGCAACCACTTCTATAAGTGCACTCATCGTTTCGATTACTTCTATTTGGTAAGTATTTGAACCGCCTGTCTTTATCATAAATGTCCTCAATAATTAAAGTCTCTCATATATCACTTTAGTCATTTATACCAAGTAGATTAGCAAAAGCCCTCAAAAGAAGTGATCGTCTTTTGTTACGCAGACTTGTGCCATAAAGCAAATCGATCAATGATCCTTTTTCAATAGAAATGTTTAAAAGGACAGTATCGCATGCGTTCGGTATATAAAGATCAACGAATTCCACTACAAGTTCGTAGATTGATGATATTTAATAAAGTTTGCTGTGTAGCAAAAGAAAATCCTGATGAAGTAATTCACTTACCTTGCTATTCACAGATAGCATTTAGTATTGTCTATTCTAAGAAAGATAAAAAATACACAGCGTTTGGAAGTGTGTTTAAGTATGCGCATACCCGTCAAGAAGTCATTGAACAAGGTTTAGATAAGCAGTTTCATGAAGATACTGTGATGTGTGCAATCACAACCGAAAGACAAGCTTTTACTAAAGCTTCTCGCACTCCGTTAGGGCTGTTAATGAGCTGGAATAAACAGGTAAAAAATCGAGCTTATACCTGTCTCGATGGCAATGTGAAACACTTTTTCAAAGTAAATGATGAGCTAGAGCTAGATTATCCTCCTCACAAGTTTTACGGTCGTTTGGTTGCTGCCAAAGGTTTGCCATTATGGGATGATAAGTGTTCTTAGTATAACTTTTGATAATGGCCACGGCTTATAAATTCAATAATGCCTTTATCTCGTAATACCTGTAACTGTTGGCGAATTTTATCTTTTACGTGGTTGTTTTCAGGATGTTTGAGCTGTAACTCATCAGCAAAAGCATAAACCTGATTCAGAGAGAAGTGAGCATCAAGTCGATCGATACATTGCCAAACATCTAATGTCCAGCCACGCGACTCTATAGATTGCGTGCGTAAAAATAAGGTTTTTTGGAATTGCTGGGTAACCGACTCTTTATCCATAATTTTTTGGTCTTTGACCAAAAATACTTTGCCTGATTCTGGCACTTTTCGTAAGTCAATATTGCAACCCACCCAACCTGCGCGTTTGGCAGTCACTGATAAGGGTTTGCGCTTCATAATAATGTCAGGGGTAAAAAACTGCTTGGGAATAATTAGAAAGTTATTAACGGCGTATGCTTTTGAGTAGGTCAAAAAGAAAAAACTGGGATTGTCCTTACTATTGATACGCTCAACCATCGTCTTGTAAGCGCCATCATTAACGATGTTGCTTAACTTGGCTTTTTTACTTTTTAGCTCATATTGCTCATTACAATGCGCGCAGTAAAAATCAGCAACAGGTTGACCGTTAGCAAATTCAGTCAAAGGCTGCTCGCTACAATTAGGACAGTAACCATTTTCTGTTACCCATGTTTCACTGAGAACACGAATAATCTGTGATTTAGAGTGATAGTTTTTGGCGAGTCTTTGGTCAAAATATAGATTCATAATAGAGTGTCAGCATCGATGGACAGTGATAAAAATACCAGTAAAAGGTGGGAATGTTGAGCCATATAAATCAGTGTATAGACCAAGTTAATGCATAAGCTAAGCAAATACCATTGAAAATCGTACGGTTCAGTGCTAAATTCTAGCAAACATCTGCCTCGCGAGTTGCCATGAGCAAGCCCACACCCAATACACCACCTGAACGTCCCAATGAGTCGCCGTCAAACAAGCAAGATGGCACAGTCGAGGAGCGTGTAGACACCACGTTACCGGACGCGCAACCAGTGGTAGATAGGGTGCAAGACACGCCAGCAACCAATGTCTCACTCATCAGTGGCAACAGCAAACCGCGTCAATATAAAGTCAACAATCCCTCGTTTTTTATGCAGCGCGGTTATCAAGTATTGCTAGTGCTAGGACTCATTGCTGCATTTTTCTTAGTCATGGTGTATCAGACCTTGTTTGGTCGTATCGAGCAGCCGCAGCAAATGGTCACGATTGAGCAAGGTCAGACGTATTATGGCCTATTGCCGCAGTGGCAAAATCAGATTCCGCTATTTTCGGCCAGCGTAGCCAAGCTATATATCAAGTCGCAAGTCGATGCGCCTTTGCATGCAGGCATTTATCAATTACCTGAAAATCCAACCATTGCTGAGGCATTGCAAATATTAGAGCAGGGCGCAAAAGCAGCTATGGTAAAGGTGCAAATCATCGAAGGCAAAACCTCAAAAGACCTCTATCAAGCGCTGCGTGATAATGACAATATCGAAAAAGAAGTGCTGACCGCCGACAGCGATAATGCCAGCATTGCACAAGCGTTAGATTTGGCTGGTATATTGCCAGACAGCGTGACTAACAGTAGTGATCCTATCGTCAATCATAATCTTGAAGGTTGGTTTGCGCCCGATACCTATTATTATGGTGAAGGGACGAGCGATAAAAAAGTGCTCACGGACCTATATAAACGCCAGCAAAAAGCGCTGACTGATGCGTGGGAAAAACGCGCGCCTGACCTACCTTATAATAGCCCTTACGAAGCACTAGTAATGGCATCTATCATCGAAAAAGAAACCAGCGTACCAGAAGAGCGTCCGCTAGTCTCTGCCGTATTTAGAAATCGCTTGGTTAAAAACATGCGTATGCAGACCGATCCGACCATCATTTATGGTATGGGTAGCCGTTATGATGGTAATATCCGCCGTAAAGACATCGATGAAAAAACGTCTTATAATACTTATCAGATTGATGGCTTACCGCCAACGCCAATCGCGCTGCCATCTGCCGCATCTATCGAAGCCACCTTGCATCCTGCCGATAGCGACGCCCTTTACTTTGTGGCAACTGGTAACGGCGGACATAAATTTACCAATAGCTTGGCTGAGCACAACCAAGCGGTAAAAGACTATCTGAGCGTCATGCGCGAGAAAAAATCTCAAACACCGCCGCAATAAAGCACTTCTTTATCTCTTATAAAACGTATCGTTTATTAAGCGCTATAATCTAACGATAGCGCTCACCGATGACATAAGGTCATATCATGTCAGTATCTATACAGACCAACGCGCCATCCGTACAACCGAGTACAGCATCGTCCACGCTACTGGAATCAAATGCTTCACAAACGACGACCGCACCTATTGTAGGGCGGTTTATTAGTTTTGAAGGAACGGAAGGCGTCGGGAAAACCACGGCGATTGTGCAGCTCTGCTTGCAACTAGAGAAAAACGGTATTCAATACCTTCGTACTCGCGAGCCGGGTGGTAGTCCGTTTGCTGAGCGACTGCGCGATATATTGCTAGATCCTGCGACTGAAATTGAGGATGATACAGAGCTTTTATTATTATTTGCAGCACGCTGTGATCATATGCAGCAAGTCATCCTGCCTGCGCTACAACGTGGCACATGGGTTATTTGCGACAGGTTTACGGACTCTACTATTGCGTATCAAGGGTTTGGACGCGGACATGGCGATAAAGCGATGCTGACCAAAATTGAGACGCTGATCGAGCAGTTTGTGACGCAGTTGCCTGAGCTGACTTTATGGCTTGATTTGCCTGTAGCAGAGGGCATGGCACGCGCCAATAAGCGCAGCGCAGCAGATCGCTTTGAGCAGCAAGCAATGGCGTTTTTTACTTGGGTACATACCGGTTTTAGTCAACTTGCAAGCTCGCATCCTGAACGTATCCAGCGTATCGATGCGTCAGGCAGTACTGATGAGGTGAGCGCGCGAATATGGCAGGCAGTCGTAGACAGATTTGATATTAAGTAATCATATTTGAGTGAGCATGTTTATCTTGTAAGTAGATTTAATAATCAAGCAGATGGGTGTAATGGACAAAATTCATGCTAAAAAGTAGGTGGTAGTCGCTAATGGACA
>NZ_JAKDJE010000082.1 GCF_030454045.1 Psychrobacter sp.
ATGCAGGCGTTCTATAATATTAATTAGCGTTGCACTTGGTGTGTTAATCTAAGATACCATTAAATCTCGCTGTATCTTTTTATAAAGAATCCACTATACGGGCAAACCTGATTCCATTTATCCCTGCTCACTTTATGCCAGTTGAGGTTATGTCATTATTTTCACACCGCACTCATGCCAGCCCCAAAGCCAATACGTCTCTACCAGCCTCAAACTGGCAACGACGCATCGGCGCTAATCAGCGTACGCGTACTGCAGCAATACCGCCATGGCTCATAAATACCGCAAGCCTTATAGTGATGGTGTTTTTGGTGGCGCTGAGCTTGTCGATTGGCGTGGCTGACTTTTCGTGGTCAGGTATTTTACAAAGTATCATTAGCCATAGCGCCAACGCTGATAGCGCACTCCTACTGGTGAGCCGTATTCCACGTACCGTTGCGATTGTTTTGACTGGCATTGCGATGGCAGTGGCAGGAATGATCATACAGGTGGTACTCAAAAACCGCTTTGTCGAGCCGTCCATGGTCGGTGCGACCCAAAGCGCGGCACTTGGCCTGTTGGTGGTCAGCCTGCTGTTTCCTGCCAGCGCGCTCATTGTAAAAATGGGCGTGGCGACCATTGCAGCCATGCTGGGTATGATGCTCTTTATGCTGCTGATTCATCGTATTCCGCCGACGGATTTTTTGATGATTCCGCTGATTGGTATTGTGTTTGGCGGCATCATTGAGGCGATCACCACCTTTATTGCCTATCAAACCGAGTCGTTACAGATGCTGAGCGTGTGGCAGTTTGGCGATTTTTCAGGCGTGTTAGCAGGGCGTTATGAATTGCTGTGGCTCACGGGTGGTCTATGTGTGCTCGCCTATATCATCGCTGATAAGCTCACCATCATCGGTCTGGGCGACAATATCGCGCTGAATTTAGGCATTAGTAAACGCCAAGTGACGTGGATTGGTGTGGGGATGGTGGCGATGATGAGTGCTGTGGTCGTGGTGACCGTTGGCATGATTCCTTTTATTGGCCTCGTCGTGCCCAATATCGTCAGCCGCATCATGGGGGATAAGCTCAGACGCAGTTTGCCTGCAGTCGCGCTACTGGGCGCTTCAGCCGTCTTGCTCTGCGATATTATTGGGCGCTCGATTCGCTATCCATTTGAAGTACCTGTTGCCACCGTCTTTGGTGTGGTCGGTACAGTGCTGTTTTTATGGCTGTTATTGCGCGCGCCTGTTGAACAGTAAGATTAAGTAAGAAGGCTCAATAATAAAATAGCCAGCGAGCATCGATTAACCATTCATTTACCGCCGTTCATTTTTTGCTTGAGTAGATAAGTTTGGCATCATAGGATTTATTTATGTTCTCACCGACTAAGCTTATTGCCACAAAGGCCCGTGCTATCAACACCAGTAGCGCATCAAACAGCGCATCTGCAGCAGGCAACCGGCCTGCAACCTCTGCTGTTCACAGTCGCTTTGCACAGTTTTGGGCATGGATAGCCAATCATCCAAAATCTATTGCAGCTATTGTTCTGCTCATCTCGATGGTTTTGTTTTTGACGCTCAATGTCAATGGTTATTGGGATTTTGCGCTACCGCTACGGGGCAAAAAGTTACTGGCGTTGATGGTGGTGGGTTATGCGATTGGGGTATCCACCTTACTGTTCCAGACCTTGACGCACAATCCGATTTTGACGCCCTCCCTACTCGGGTTTGATTCCCTCTATGTTTTGCTACAAAGCTTACTGTTGTTCTTTTTGGGCGCGATTAGCTTTACCAGTCTTGATCCTATTGCCAAGTTCACCCTTGAGCTGGTCTTGATGTTTGGTGCGTCTTTGTTGTTGTTTAAGCTACTGTTTTCTAAAAGCAGTCAGGATTTGACGCGCCTGATACTGGTCGGGGTGATCTTTGGCGTGCTGTTTCGCAGCTTATCAGCGCTCATTGCACGGCTGATTAACCCTGATGATTTTGTCGTCGTACAATCTGCCAGCTACGCACAATTCAACACTATCAATCCTCAGCTACTGGGCATTAGCCTATTTATCTGCGCCATCACGGCGGTATTTGTCTGGCGCTTACGTTATCAGTGCGACGTGCTTATGCTGGGTAAAGCGCAAGCCATCAACCTTGGTATCCATTATCAGCGCTTGGCATTTGGCCTACTAACCATCATTGCCGTGCTGGTCGCCACTGCAACGGCGTTGGTCGGCCCAGTGACCTTTTTTGGTCTGCTGGTTTGCGCATTGACCAATCGTATGGCGCGGCATATGTATCATAGCGAGCGGCTGATATTGGTCAGTTTGGTTGCGATGATCTGTCTGGTACTCGGTCAGACCGTCTTTGAGCAGCTGCTGGATATGGCAGGCGTGTTGTCCGTGGTGATTGAGCTTGCAGGCGGCCTCGTGTTTTTAGCGCTAATATTTATGTCTCAGCGCCGTATGTCCTAATAGATCGTTGAACTCCCTTTTATCACAGCCTCGATCATAGCTTTTATCATAGTTTTTATTACAACATTGAGCACAGTTTAGGTCACACTTTTAAAAATAAGACACTTTATGATTCATCTGAATAATATCTCTCATCATATTGGCAAACAACAGATCTTGCATGACATCACGCTGTCCTTGCCAGATGCGCAAGTGATTGCGTTGATTGGCCCCAACGGTGCGGGTAAGTCGACGCTGTTCTCGGTCATGGCACGCTTGCAGCCACTGCAATCTGGGCAGGTGAGTTTTGGTGAGCATGACATTGTGCAGTGTGAGGCGCGCACACTGGCCAAGACGGTCGCGATGCTCGGACAAGACAATCATGTGCAAGGACGCCTGCGCGTGCATGAGCTGTTGATGTTTGGTCGCTATCCGTATCATCAAGGACAGCCAACCGTAGACGATCAGCAAAAAGTGCAATCAATCCTTGAACGATTTGAGCTGGAGCCACTCGCGGGTCGATTTTTATCCACCCTTTCAGGGGGTCAACGCCAGCGGGTGCTGATTGCAATGATCGTCTGTCAAGACACGCCGTATTTGCTACTGGATGAGCCGCTCAACAACCTTGATATGTACCATGCTGGTCGACTCATGCGTGAGCTGCGCACGCTTAGCCGCAGCCAGCAAAAAACCGTGGTCATCGTGCTACATGATATCAACCAAGCGGCGCAGTTTGCCGACACGGTGGTGACGATGAAAGCAGGAGAAGTGACCGCGGTTGGTCACCCTGCTGATGTCATTACCCAAGAAACGATGAAAGATTTATACAATGTCGATGTCACTGTGCTCAATCATCAAGGTCGTCCTGTGATTGTGGATACGGTTTAAGTACAGTATTTCGCAAGCAACAGAAGAAATTATCGATGCATAAAGCGCTATTAAACAGTCGATGGATAAACTACAAAAACTTATCTCTACTCATTTTAGTAATAAGTTTTTGCCTGTTCATTTATTATGCTTTACATAAAGAGGTGTCAGATACCTTTTTTTGGTTAGGAATAACTTTATATGTTCTAAGATTAGTGATTATTCCTATGGATTTTACTCAAGATATTTCTTCTGTAGATTATACAAAAAACTACGATGAAAATAATAGTTGGCATAGGTGGGTCATGCTAGGTGAAAAGTTTGCGTGCTTCATTTTCACTGTTTGCATAGCATACGACATATTTTTGTTCTTAAAGTGATAACTAGGATATGGTTTTCATTTAGTAAATAATGATCTAAATGAAAACCATACCCTAAGAATATAAATATATCATCGGCCCTTTTGCAATGCCTTTAAACGCTGCTGTCGGCCTTTCCACCATAGATACACACCTGTCCCTGATAGCACCGCAACTGCCAGTCCAATCATTGCCAAAAATGCTTGATACAGTCGATGGCTCCAACCTTGACTGATATGTCCCATATGCAAGGTGGACAGCCATTGGTCTACTTTGTTACCAAAACCGCTTTGATAACCAAAATGAACGCGCGCAACCTCTCCTGTGGCAGCATCAACCGTAATGGATGACGCACCGCTGTGTGTACCAATATCTCTATCTGTTTTGAAACGCATTTGCCATTGCTCGTCCTCTGCAACCCAGCGGATACCCAATAACTGCTGTACAGCCGTGCCATTCTGCCGCGCCGCAATATCGGCTTGGGCACTCAGATAGGCAATGCTGTTGCTCTTATTGACTGCTTGAGCAATGGCATCCGCTGTATTGCGGCTATCGTTAACAGTCGTATTTGAGTTTATAGACTGATCTGCCCTACCCTGATTTTCTACTGTTTTATTCGGTTCAGGCTTGGTTGGCGGTCGCCCTCTTTCTCTTGGCGTCAGTCCGACCACTGCCTGCATCACAGGTTGATAGACGGCTTTTAGATTGAACCCAACGCTTGACCACGCGATGACAAACAGCATCCCCCATAGCCACAGACCAAACGCATGATGCACATCATAATTGAGCTTAAAGGTATTGGTCTTAGTGCGAATTTTCCATGCAGGAAGCCAGCGCTTAAACAACGAGGCGCGTTTTTTCTTGGTTAATGACATCGAAGCGCGTTTTTTGGTAGCACGCGGAAAGGTCAGATAGAATCCAATAAAACAATTAATCGTCCATACCAAGGAGACGATGCCCAAAAGCCATTTACCAATATTGCCCAGCAATAAATCACGATGCAGCCAAAACACCTTCCACATGGTGTTATGCCATGCCCATGCCTCCTTATCACGCGTACCGATAATCGCGCCGGTATAAGGGTTGACATAAACCTCATTAAAAGAAGGCTCAGGCGTGGTAGGCTTGCCGCCGCGCCATCTGTCTACCGAAAACACCGCTGACTTGCCCGCCTCAATGGTCGTCGGCAAACTTGAAAAACCATACTGCGGATAGGTACGGATCACACTATCATGCAGCGCAGCGACAGATTGTATCGGCGTGTTTTGTGCCTCGATACTGGCCAGCTTGTGATTAAACACATCATCAAGCTCATGATGAAAAGCGAGCAGCGCACCCGTGAGACTGGCAAGGATCAAAAAGGCTGCCATAGCAAGCCCAGTATAACGGTGAATCCACAAGCAGGCTTGACGAGGATTGAATGTAATCATGGGTCTTGGTTCTTTATTATATGTTGTTTGGGTAGGTATTTATCCGTTAGCGTCATTGCTGCTATAGCCAATCCAAAAGCCAGTAGACAATAAAAAGCCAGCTCCCATGTACAGACAGCTGACTCTATAAGTACGATTAGACTCAAACCAGATAAACTATAAACTATATTAGAACTGATACGTTAAAGACGTTTTGATATTACGTCCCATCTCAAAATCAGTATAGGCATCATCGATAGAGTTGCGCGATGCATGACTTGCATAAGTCTCATCAAAGATATTGTAAACACCTAGCGTGGCCTTTAGACCTTCGATTTGAGTTGGTGCATAAGTCATAAAGATATCATGCACGTCATAGCCTGGTTTTTCGTTGTCATCACCAGCGGTATTTGGTGTCACATCGGCGACATAAGTACTGCGCCAGCCAAGCTCGGTGGTGCTGGTTGGCGCGTAACCAAGATTGAC
This sequence comes from Psychrobacter sp., assembly GCF_030454045.1. Taxonomy (GTDB): domain Bacteria; phylum Pseudomonadota; class Gammaproteobacteria; order Pseudomonadales; family Moraxellaceae; genus Psychrobacter. The sequence continues at coordinate 5,541 of NZ_JAKDJE010000082.1, forward strand.
CATGTACTTGTCACCAGACTCTGAGCCACTGCCGCTGACAGAAGAGATATTGTAACCCGTATCTTCGCCTTTGCTACGCGCACGAGCATAGCTTAGACCCATGTTAAAGTTATCTGCTCGATAATCGGCTGATAACTCTACGCCTTTGATCTTAAAATCTTCGTCATTATTAATGACACCTTGGCAGGCTTCAGGGGCAGCACTTGTACCTAGTTGCCCAGTGGTACAATTCATACCAGTTCTCCTGCCACCTGCACGTACGAACTCAATATAGTTTTCGATATTGGTTTCAAAGTATTTACCGCTTAGTTGTAGCGAATCATTAGCCGTAGTGAGATCACGCAAGGTGGTTACGACACCCACTTCAGCGTTATCACCCTCTTCTGCTTTTAGGTCGTTGTTAACCACTGTGCCAGCACCATCTCGATTAAAAATCGTTTGGCTCAAGTCTGGGCCGTTAAATAACTGGGTATAGCTAGCAAACACTTGCGTACGTGGCGCAATCTCGTAGCTGGCTGCTAGCGCACCGACGACATTGTCATACGTTTTACCACCAGCAATAAATTCTGGTGCCTCGTAACGGTCATAACGCACGCCTGGCGTCAGCGTCAGTTTGCCCATTTGCCATTGGTCTTCTAGATACACTGAGGTGTTTTTGGCGCTGTCTTTTCCTGATACCGGCAGTTTTGTTGTTCGGTCTTCAGCGCTATAAAAGTCTGACTGCTTTTTATAATGTTCTACCCCTGCGATCAATTTATGGCGTCCTGAGGCTGCATCAATCACACTGGTGTTTTCAATCTTAACACCTGTGGTTTTTACTTTTGCATCCCAATCATACCCTGAAACAGCCTCAATACCATTATCACGTAAAATTTGCGTTTCGGTTTGATAAACGGTGGTATCAACGTCAATGAGTGAGTTTGCTGGATTAAAGTTATGATCGAGCGTATAAGTATCGCGCTTCACCTGTTGCGGAATCGGTGGCTCAGAGCGACTCGGAAAGTCTGGGCGGAATGGAAAAACCCCTTCTTTATCAGTACGGCTAAAGCTTGCACCGACATGATGGTCATCACCAACATAAGCACCGGCTTTTAATAAGAAGCTCTCGCTCTCACTGTCTTCAAACAACTCACGGCCTTCACCGTCTTCACCTGAGCTGGTATCACGCTTGCCATAATACGCCAATAAATCCACATTATCAGACGGTGCGCCAAAAACGGTGGCTGACGTCAATAGCTCATCATTATTACTGGCATAACCGGCTTTTAGCTTGGCACCAATCTTTTGACCGGGCTTTAATAAATCTGCAGCATCTACCGTTTCAAACGCGACCGCGCCGCCTAAGGCATCATTACCGAGCGTCACTGAGTTATTGCCTACCGCCACATCCGCTTGTTTTAGCAAGTCAGGATCAATGGTGATATCGCCCATATGATAGAACAGCTTGCCCTCTTGGCGCGCGCCATCGACGGTGACTTTTAGGTTGCTGTCTTCAAGACCGCGAATACGAATGCGCTGGTTGACCGATGACGTACCGCCTACGCTTACCCCCGGTACGACGTCCAGAAAATCGCTCAGATGGCTTGCTTGAGCTGCTGGCGTATAGTCATCTATATAGACAGAGTCCTCTTGTACACTATCGCGGACAGAGCTATTTGCTGTCACGGTAATCGTTTGCAACGTCGTATTTGGCATATCTGCTGCCGTTGCAGCACTGGCCGCTTGTGCACACAATACCGCTGCTACACCCATAGATAGCACAGTCAATCTGCTAGATAACTTTACTTCGCGCATAACACATTTACTCACTTTTACTGTCAAAAATTAGAATTATTTGTAAAACCTGTCATAGAATAGTCCTGAAAATAGCGCCTATCAGAAGATTCAACACCTTAAAAACACTCAATCATATCGTGCAAATAACACTATTAATGCTAATGATAATGATTAGCGTTTAAATAAAGAGAGGCATAATAACTAAGTATTAACAATTTGGCAATAATTAATATCATACATTCTCAATTCTAGTACTTAGTACGCCAAGTGGACGTAGCAATACAACGCAGCAACGCTTGGTATTAACTATAAACATGCTATCGAATATGATGCTAACCACGAGTTGAATCTATATAAACAAAGCTTAAAAATCATCGCTTCTATAGCAGCCTGTTATTAACTTAGCTCATCACTTGTATTTCTTGTACTACTGTACTAGAATGCTGATACAAGCCGAGAGCTTCATGGTTATCCTGACTGTTTTTGATTAAGACGACTGATTATAAGACGATAATTTATGAGTACTGACCCTTATCACAGCTTACTGAGTCATCTGGCAAACTGTACTGATAGCGCAGAGATTGAAAAGCTACTCAGTGCCCTGCTGACGGATAAAGAGCAGCACGACATTGCTAACCGCATTCGTATCTTTGACTTGCTTGATCGAGGTATCACGCAGCGTGAAATCTCAGAGCAACTGGGCGTGGGTATTGCGACTGTCTCACGCGGTGCTAGAGCCATGCAAAACCATGATGTGAGCGCCCTCCTTGCCACGCATCGCCAGCACGCTTAAACGATTAACAACCATACTCTCTACCCTTTTATAAAATCACTGACCCATATTTGAACCATTTTGGACGCCGTTATGACCGCTATTACGCCCGCACAGACCCAGCCTGCGCCGATTGATATCCCAAGTAAACCGCAGCGCATCAAGCTCACACAGGATATTGATTTTTTTGCGTTATTCAAACGTATCGAGCGCGTGTTTGATACCTGTTATTTGCTCGAATCTTTGGGCGAAGACAGTCACATCTCACGCCATCATGCCATTGGTTTTGACCCTGTGATGACCATCGCTGCGCTTGATCGTCATACGCTCGCTATTACCGATAATAAAACCGCTGAAACGACACAGTATCACACGGACAATCCGTATCAGCTATTACGCGAGATAACGCCGCAGCACGTCATCGCGCGCGATCAAAGTGGTGGTCTCGTTGGCTACTTGGGTTATGACTGCGTCAATTTCTTTGAGCCAAGCCTGACGGCCAAAGCCAGTGACGACTTTGAGCCATTTAAATTTGGCGTCTATTTGGACGGCTTGACGCTCGATAAAATGACGGGCGAGATCTTTTATTTTTATTACCCGACCGCGCAACAAGACAATCGCATTGAGCAAATCAAAGCCCTACTTGATGAGCCAACGCCTAGCTACGAAGCACCCACAGTCGAATTCTTGGGCGATGGTATGAGCCAAGAAGAACATGCCAATGTGGTGATGCAGGTTAAAGAGGACATCATCTCAGGGCGTATTTTTCAATGTGAAGTAGGCTTTAAGTCCAAATATCGCATTGCTGGCGACAAGATGCCGATTTATGAAAAACTACGCGCGGTGAATCCTTCACCGCACATGTATTTTATGAAGTTTGCGCAGCAATGCATCATTGGCGCATCGCCTGAGCTACTGTTTCGCTTGCGTCAAGGCGAGATGGAAACCTATCCACTGGCAGGCACAGCCAAGCGCGGCGTCGATGTGGCAGAAGACCGCAAGTTGGCACGGGCGCTGCTCAACGATGATAAAGAAATTGCCGAGCACAATATGCTGGTTGATTTGCATCGCAACGATATCGGCCGCGTGGCACGATTTGGCACGGTAAAAGTGCGTAGCCTCATGGATATCAAACGCTTCTCACACGTACAGCATATCTCCTCAGAGATCGTTGGTATCTTGCACCCTGACGAAGATATGTTCAGCGCGCTTGCAAGCAACTTCCCTGCGGGTACGCTCTCAGGCGCTCCTAAAGTAGAAGCTATTAAGGTGATTAATGAGCTTGAGCCAGATGGTCGCGGCGCGTATGGCGGTGCACTCGGCTCATTTAATTTTAATGGCGATTGCATCTTTGCTATTCCGATTCGCAGCCTGTTTATCAATGGCGAGTCGGCCTACGCGCAGACCTGCGGCGGCAACGTCTATGACTCAAACCCAGCGGATGAGTATTTGGAGATTCAGCGCAAACTATCAGCAATGAAAGTGGTGCTCGACAGCTTTATGACAGCATAATTCATACTAAGCATCATCGCCAGCTGACACTATTTTACCCAGTTATATTTTTACAAAAGAGTTTATACACCATGAATGTGTTAATTATTGATAACTACGACTCGTTTACCTTCAACCTCTACCAGTATGTCGGCGAGATTTTGCAAACATTGGGCGATGAAACACAGAGCCGCGTCACCGTAAAGCGCAATAATGAGCTGACCCTTGCAGAGGTAGAAGCGATGAATCTGGATAGAATCATTATCTCACCTGGTCCTGGTTCCCCTGATGATCCTGCTTATTTTGGTATTTGCGCTGATGTCATTGAGACGCTGGGCAAGACCGTCCCACTGCTCGGCGTCTGCCTCGGTATGCAGGGCATCGCGCATGTATTCGGCGGCGATGTGATACGCGCGCATATCCCGATGCACGGTAAGGTCTCATCGATTCGCCATGATGGTAAAGGTATCTATCACGGCTTGCCCCAAGCGCTTGAGATCATGCGCTATCACTCACTGGTGGTCAAAGCCGATACCCTGCCCGACTGCTTGCAGATTACCTCGGTCGTTGCCAATGCGGACAATGGCGCGCTGGACTTTGACAAATCGGCGCTGAGCGGTGACGAAATCATGGGCGTCAGACACAAAGACTATCCAATTCAAGGCGTACAATTTCACCCTGAATCCTTTGCTACCGAAGGTGCTAAGCGGTTGCTGAGTAATTTTTTATTGCAGGTGTAAGTGCTACTATCTAGCCACGCTTTCTAGCCACGCTTTCTATTTCAAATGACAATCGATTAAATTTACACCACATCCTAGTAGCGATTTACGATCTTTTAATGATAGAATAAAACAACAAACAAAAGACAACCCTTAACAGGTTGTCTTTTCTTATTGCAGTATGGTTTGGCGCGCTTACATCACAGACGCTCAGGCAACCCTCAATGTCATTTAGATCGTAAGAAGAACTCAGTATGGCAAATCTCGAGAGCACAGCGGCGATACCCGCGCATCAGTCATGGATAGGCATTGTCCAAATCATCACCGCAGCGACCTGCTGGGGGACACTTGGGATATTCTCAACCTACCTCAATCAAATGGGCTTTAGTGGTTGGCAAGTCACAATATTACGCATCGTGACGGCGGCAGTGATTGTGCTGGCCATGTTACCGACCCTATGGCCGCAGCTGATGAAGCTGAGCGCCAGACAGTGGTTTGGCTTGGCGATGCAGTCGATAGTCGGCGTGCTCGGTATGACCGTCTGCTATTTTTTTGCTGTCAGTTATGTTGGCGCGGGCCCTGCGGTGGCTTTGCTTTATACCGCGCCCGTGTTTAGCCTGCTATTCTCAAAGTTTTTGCTCAGTGAGTCCATCACGCGCAAATCTATCGCGCTGGCATTCATGGCAGTGTTTGGGGTTGGGCTGACGATGCTGGGTGAGCAAGCAGAGGTCAATTGGGGTATTTTGCTCGGCTTAGCATCAGGGATGTGCTACTCCTTATACGGCGTGCTCGGTAAGCGCGCGATGCATGACGCGCACCCTGCCCCGTTGGTGTTTTTTACCTCTGTGGTCATCAGCGCGGGCGGACTTCTATTACTGCCTGAGACGTATCAGACATACACGCAGCTACTTACCCTGCCATTATCGACTTGGGGTTATGTGCTTGGGCTGTCGCTCTTGGGTACGGTTGTGCCCTTTGGCCTGTATATGAAAGCGCTGGAGAAATTGCCTGCCTCTCGTGCATCTGTGTTTACGATTTTTGAGCCGTTGACGGCGATTGCGCTGGCAATGATACTGCTACATCAAGCTTTGTCTTGGATTCAATATCTGGGCGTGACACTGATTTTGCTGGCGGCGTTGTTAAATGCAGTGGTCAATGGCACGACCACGCGCGTTCCTCGCTGGCTTAAAAGACGGCAAACGGTCTAGCCCTGTTATTTGGTTGTCTGGCAGGGTGCGATAGCCAAATTTGGATTAAAAAACGACGCAATAGATAGGCTTGATTAATGGTATAAACTTCAAGTTAAATTAAAATGATCATTTATAATCTATGAATTAGAACTATTTATCATGCAACGCTCTTCCATCTGGCAATCCAAATAAAACTAAGATCTTATCCAGGTTGCACTTATCTGAAGGTGTGGTTTTTAAGCCTTTTAGAATATAGCCGTTAGGATTATCTTTAGAAGTTAGAGTCCCTCCAGCGCTTATAGTATCGCCTACTTGGTAAATGACATTAAAATATTTTAAAGTCTGATTCTTTTTATCCCAGCTCGAAACCCCGTATGGTAGCAGCGGTACGGCTTTGTGTGGGCCATACTGGAAATAAATACATTCATTTTCGTATTTAAGCTGTACATTTACACCTTGTAAAATTTCACTCTCATTGAGATCGGAAAAATTGAAAGGGTAAGTATAAAATAAACCCTGACCACTAGTAGAAGAGTAATGAACTAAAGGCATAGTACTTTGAGAATAGTCCTTTGCTACTTTCATGTCTTTCGAAGGAGAGGTTGTAACTTGACAAGCAGTCAACAAAACGCAAAAGAAAATTGATACGTTACGAATATTCAAACCAGCTCCTTTAAGCACTAGGTTAAGAGTGTTTTTAACTTTATTAAAACATCAATATAAATAAAAAAAAGTTTTAATATATTAGGGTGTGTATAGAATTCAAATCAGGGGCAACCAGATAAAGACACAAGCG
>NZ_JAKDJE010000083.1 GCF_030454045.1 Psychrobacter sp.
GCCTAAAAAATAGTCGCTGTCAGTGCCATGGTCGAATGTTCAACACGCCCTATAAATATCGTTTTTATAGCAATATTTTTAGTAAACAAAGTCAGGGAATATAAATGACTTTTTACTTGATGACTTTTATTTATAGATAGATTGACCTAAATCCTTAGATTTCAAGTATTGGGATTGTCATATAAACAATTAAACACATCACAGGCTTAGGTTATCAATTGGATAATATCGCTGAAAATGATTTAATAGGCACAACAACGACTCACCTCTAAATATGGCCATTATATGACGATACATTCTACCAAACACTCAAAGATTACCTTACCTTTATTGATAGAGTATGTTGATGCGCTCATGACATCGCTTGATAGCTCCATTGATAAGCAAGCACAAACGATCGATGCACAAGATGATGCAAGACTGTTGTGGGTAGCGCATGACAAAAAAGAGCGATCACTATTGCAAACAGCGCTTGAGAAACAGACAGACACCAATGACAAAAATAATGCGTCGGCTGAATCATGGCAGTTATCAACCTTATCAGAACTGACCAAACAGCCTGTACTGGAACGTTACGAGCTTGCTTGCTTTTGGCTCCCAACCCTGTCACATGAATTATTACATCAGTATATTCCTGCTCTCATGCGCTACCGAGATTTGTATGCCGCCCACCTATTGGTTGCCCTTGATGACTCAATAGATCTAAAACCTTATGGATTTACGCCATTTGATATCTTAGATGAGCCTTCGGTGAATATTGGCGATATTGAATCAATAACGTCCGCCACTGTATCAGCGACACTCTGGCAGTTCAATTTATATGATTATAAACAACTGCCAAACTGGCTCAATGCGGACTACTGGGCCAATCCTGAGAACTGGGGTAAACATCGTTGGTAAAGTACTTAGGCTCTTTTTTGCCGCTTCATTGCTAAAAATACACGTATAGAATGACTATACTCACTATTGTTATCTGCGAACCGCCTAAAAACAGTCTCTGTCAGTGCCATGGTTGAATATTCAACACGCCCTAATATCTGTCGTTATTTACAGTAAAAATACTTACATAAATTAACAGTTAGTATATGATGGATAAAGATTGCCTAAGTTTTATCGTAAGCAGTTCACAAAAACAATTTAATTAAAATTTTAGGAGCTCGTCATGTCAATCAGTTTTTCTAAGATCGCTGTCCTTGCTGTACTATCAAGCGCCGTTGCAATCACAACAGGTTGTGCCACTAAGCGCTCGACTTCAGAAGTTGTGGTCGCTCCGCTAGGTATTCCTGGTGGACAAGTTGGCTACACTGGTGCAGTGATTGCTGATAACCCAACTGCCGTCGTTGCTGGTGCTGATAGCTTGCAAGCTGTGGTCTATTTTGCTTTTGATAGCAGCGAAATCACTCCTCAAGCAGCGAGCGTCCTTAATCAACACGTGAGCCTATTAAATTCAAACCCAGCAGCTGGCGTTGTGATTGCTGGTCATACTGATGAGCGTGGTAGCCGCGAGTATAACATGGCGCTAGGCGAGCGCCGCGCCCAAGCAGCGCGTGACTATCTTGCTGCTCAAGGCGTCACTGCCAACAATATCCGCGTCATTAGCTACGGTGAAGAGCGCCCTGCAGCCGCTGGCAATACTGAAGCTGCCTATGCACAGAACCGCCGTGCTGAGCTGTCTTACTAAAAGTCGTTAGACCACCTGTCTTTAACAAGCCCAGTGATATTATATTGCTGGGCTTTTTATAATGTACTATGTGGTACAAATATATAAAGTGTATACAAAGCCTTTACGCAATTTAAGTCTTTAAAGATTCTTAACTAAAATGTTCGACGATCAGTCATGATGATAGCAGCTCTGAACCTAAGCAATATTCAATATACTCAGCTCAATCATGACACATGGTGTGCCACCGCCAAAGTAGGTGGCGCCTCCAGCTTTTCAGGCTTTCCTAGTTTACAATACAAATCATACTGGTTTTCAGCACATTCTTCTTATATGGCATCTATTAATCTTAATGAATTTAGATGGCATTATCATACGTTGACCACCCCAACATCAAAACGCACGATCAGTCATAGGCAATATCAGCAGCAACGACAAGGCGTAAGATGCCTATTGCAGCAACTACTTGATACGCTCGGTATGAACGATGTCTTAGATGAATCAAACTTTCCTTATCGCCTCATCGATAGTGGATATTACGTCTGCTTTAGCCATACAAGTATTCATGATAAAAATAAAGCGGAAAAACAGTCCAGTCGACCTAACGAGCATCCGTCATTTAGCTCAATAGCAGTGGTAATCAGTCGTCATCGTTCTGCTGGTATCGACATAGAGAGTAATAACGTGGCTTGGCATATCGCCAAGCGGTTTTACGCAGCGCAGGAAATGGCTATCTTGCAAACATTACCGACAAAACAACGTGACCATGCCGCCAAGTTGTTGTGGCAAATAAAAGAAAGCTTTATTAAAATCCATCAATATACCTTGGCTCAAGGCCTAAGAATCGACTACTCTGATATCGTTCCTGCCTTAATTGGTAGCATGAATAAAGAAATCCTTACGGTTAATCATATTAACGAGCAATCCCATTACCAAATTGCAGTACTGCGCCCCCACCAAACAGTCGTTGTTTTTTAAGGATATCTAGCGATACTCTCGCAACTCATTTTCACCACTTTATTTTGAACATAAAAAAACGACCCTAAAAAGGGTCGTTTTTTACTTTCTACTAATAACCGTCATTAGACCATCATTAGATTAGAAACGGTAAGTTGCACCAACTTTTACGATTGGCATCCACTCAAGGTAGTCTTTATCTTCTAACTCTTGCTCAGCACGCTTAGCAACTTGGCCAGCATTTAAGCCAGAAGGAACATCAGTTACGCCGTTAGAGATACGTACAGGGTTGGTTGAATCAGTTGCATTAACTGTGGCATCTGTTTTACCCATATAAGCTGCGCCAACTTCACCGAATAAACCGAAGTTGTTAGTGATGTTAGGACGGAAACCGATAGTAGCATAAGGCGCTAGCTTGTTGCGGTGTTCCATAGTACCTTGTAAAGTACCTACATCATCTGCGTTGTATGATACGTCGTTAATTTTATATACGCCGCCTTCTGGGTTAGCAGTTACATCGAGATCGTTATCCGGTACAATGATACCAGCCCCCATAGTGAACCAGTTACCAGTAGGACGTAATTGTACGCCTAGGTATGGGTTACTAAAGTCAGCATCTACATCATAGTTTACGTCGTTTGCATCAAAGTCGCCGCCAAACAGGTCAGCAACATCACCGCCTGCCCAACCAGCTTGTAGTTCAGTTTTTTCATTCAAACCCCAAGCGATATTGGCACCATAACCTAGTGTACCAACTTCAGCACTGACAGCAGCTGGGTTGATAGCTGTTTGGAAGAAAGTCTTAGTACCACCAGCGACAGCGCCAGCTGTGTTACGTACCACACCAGCATCAGCATTATATGCATAAGCAGGTTCGGCTTCATAAGCGACAGCGACTGGCTCTGCTTCATATGCGACAGCTGTGTTGTCATCAACAACGACAACTGGATCAGCTGCTAATGCAGCCGTTGATGCTAGAACAGCGGCAGAGATAGCTGTAAGTTTAATAAGTTTCATGATTACTCTCCTAAATGTAAAATAACTCGCCCGTAAAAAAACGATGACTTTGTTTGTTTTGAATCACCATTTTGTTGAGGAGATTAAAACAATTTTGGCTCAAAAAGTCACCCCTACAGACGCGCTTTTTATTTGCCATTATGTAAAGATTGCATAGGTATTGTAATAATTGCTACATCAACCGGCAAAAATTCAACTTTCTGTTACACAACGCTCTCAAAGTGATCCAACAGCGTAGACATGATTTTCAAGTGACTTAATACTCATGTAAGGATATTACAAAATATGTCATTATCATCGCTTACTGACGTCTCAGCTTCAATAACAGTTATATAGCTTATTACTACAGATTGTTGTGTTTTGTGAATTAACGTATCTAGGGGTGTTTTTGGACAAAAAAATCAGTTAGGAAAATAAACGACATAAATGTCTTGTTATACCACGACTAACGTTTGTCTAAGCGTTATATTGTGCTAAATTAGAGACAGTAATAAACCAGTTACAAAGCCTCAGGTTTATGACTTTTTGTTATAATTATTAACGCGTTGCAAGCGACTGCGCTTTCTCATTTTTTATTATCGAGCAATTTATATGCCTAAAGTATCGTCGATTACCCGTGTGCTAGAGATCATAGAAGCGGTGTCGTACGCTTCTAAACCTCTCTCTCCACTTGAGCTGTCGCAAGAGTTGGATATTCCCAAACCAACCATCCACCGTTTGATTCAAAACTTAGTCGATGAGGGGTTTGTCACCGTTGATATCGGTGGCGGCATCATACCTGGCAAGCGAGTGCGCAATTTGAGCGTTGAGCTGTGGCAGCAGCGCCAGTTTTTTAATGAGCGGCAGATGATTTTGCATAAGCTGGTCGAGGAGATCGAAGAGACTTGCGGGATTGCGATTCCTTATCATATGAATATGCTCTATACCAACCGCGCGCAGACCTCACTACCTTTGCAGATTTATCTGCCTGTGGGCGTCAAGTCTCCGATGTGGTGTACGGCGACGGGTAAGCTGTATCTGAGCCAGCTCTCTACCACCAGCCGTAACAAGATATTGAAAGGCTTGCCTTTGGATAAATTTACCAAAAACACCATCACAGATATCGATGCGCTCAATCAAGAGCTGGATAAAATCGCTGAGACAGGGGTCGGTATCGACAACGAAGAGTTTATCTCGGAGATGGTGGCGGTGTCTGTGCCTGTATTAGATAAGAAGTCACGTTATCTGGCCTCTTTGTACTTGCATGCGCCGACCATACGCGTGTCATTAGACGATCTGATGACGCATGTGCCGCGCCTACAGCAGGCAGCGCAAGATATCCAAGCGCTGGTTTACGATCTACAAAGCTAGTAGAGTCATTGCTCATTCATTACTATGATCAAATAAAAAAAGGTTCATGCTATAAATGTAGCATGAACCTTTTTTCATCTAACAAGCACTCTCTATTCACAATAGTAAGAGCGATTGAGTATATGAGTCGTTATTTCTAAGATAATTCTAAAACAATACCGAGGCATCATGACGACCCATGATACTAGAAAAGTCTTTATCGCCATTGTCTTGCGCATGTGTGGTATATAATTCAGTGGCCTTGGCACCCATCGGCGTATCAACATGAGTATCCTTTGCCGTTTGCATCGCAAGATTTAAATCTTTTTGCATAAGCTTACTCATGAAGCCGCCTTGATAGCCATTGCTAGAGGGAACGTTTTCCATGACTTGCGGATAAGGATTATAAACCTCTAGCGTCCAGTTACGACCTGAGCTCTGTAACATGATATCTGACAATACTTTAGGATCTAGACCGTTTTTCACTCCTAGATTGATGGCCTCTGCCGTTCCTGCCATTAGGATACCTAAAAGCATGTTGTTACAGATTTTTGCCACTTGTCCTGCGCCATGCTCGCCTGCATGAAAGATATTTTTACCCATCGCTGACAGTATCGGCTCAGCTTTGGCAAAAGCATCAGCGCGACCACCAACGATAAAGGTCAAACTACCAGCAACCGCCCCGCCTGTCCCACCAGATACTGGAGCATCCAAAAAGTCGATACCAAGCTTGCTTGCAGCCTCTGCGACCGTCCTAGCATCAGCCGCCGCTATCGTACTGCTATCTATTACCAGCGTACCCTTGGGCAGCGCTGCCAATAAACCCTCAGCGCTACTATCACCTAAGTACACAGAGTGTACATGCTGACCTGCAGGCAACATACTAATGACAACTTGAGCATTACTCGCCGCCTCTTTCGGGCTCTGTGCCACGCACGCACCCGCTTTTTCTAGGCGTTTAGTGGCTGCATCAGACAGATCAAAGACAGAAAGTGTATACCCTGCCTTTAGTAAATTCTCTGCCATGGGTGCACCCATATTACCAAGCCCAATAAAAGCAATACTTGGTTTAGAAGTGTCATTATCCATCGTACCTGTCTCCTTTGTACTCATCTCATCACTCCTTGATGATTGATTATGTAGTCATTACTACTTTTTTTGCTGTATTTACTAACGAAGATTAAATGGTATATAAACCGTTAGTCGAGCTGATTGCCCAATGCCTTATCACTCAACCAACCTTCTAGAGGATGCTCGTTTTTGGGATAAGGATTGGCAAAGTGCTGATCAATATGCGCTTGCCCCTCTGCGCTCAAGCACTCTGCTAGTGAGCGCGACCACTGCGGGCGCTTGTCCTTATCAATCAATAATGCTCGCACGCCTTCTTTGAAATCAGGATTGGCTGCACAATGCACTGCCACATTAGCTTCTAGATACAAAACCTGCTCTATCGACAAATCAGCAACTTTATGAAACATTGCATATGTTAATGCTGCTGTCACAGGGCAGCCATGGCGATAGGTTGCGATGGCTCGTTGTGTCCAGCTGTCATCTGCAAACTCTTTGCTCAGATCTGCAAGCGCCTCATCGCTTTGTAGCAGGGCATCAATATCTGCCAGACCACCGCTGCTCATCAATTGATGTATAGGCCGCCAGTATGTCGCAAGCTTACTGTCAGGTAACTCGGCGGCTGGTAGCTTGGCAAGTGCGCGGCTAACGATACTATGAGCGCTATTATGATGAAATATACCTGTCCTATTTGCATCAGCTACCGTGTGCCAGTTGCTCTGCTTGAGACGCTGTATGATGGCCTCGTAATCACTACTAAGGACAGCATACTCTGCCAGATTGGCCAATAGCGCATCGCTCCCATTACACATCGCGCCCGTCAAACCTAAAAACAGCCCTGTTTTGGCAGGCATTCGCTGCAAAAACCAACTGCCTGAGGCATCAGGAAATAACCCAATCGTAATCTCAGGCATGGCAAAACGGGTGCGCTCTGTGATCACACGATGACTGCATCCTGCCATCAGCCCCATACCACCGCCCATGATAATGCCGTCGCCCCAAAGTATGAGCGGCTTTGGATAAAAATGCATTTGACGATACAGACGATACTCATGACTGAAAAACTCAGTAGCATAAGGGTTCGGCATTGGGGCACTGGTAGACATACTGTCATAGAGCTTACGGATATCACCGCCAGCACAAAACGCCTTGTCTCCTGCCCCTTTTAGTAGTAGTGCAACCACGCGATCGTCCGCTTGCCATTGCTTTAGCTGTGCTGATAAAAGTTGGCACATATCAACGCTGAGCGCATTAAGTGATTTTGGTGTATTGAGCGTCATTATCCCGATTAGATGTCCACAAGCTGTGGGCTCAGTATGGAACAAGACAGAGGCTGCTTGTGCTGCATTATTTACTGATGTTTGGGAGTTAGTATCATTAGTCGATGTCGTCGCTGCTGTCATAAAAGTGACCTATAAAAATTAAAAAACATGATAAATATTATGGCTTACGCCTTTTAAACATCGCTCATTTATTTTGCCAATTGGGTTGACGCTTCTCCAAAAAAGCCTGCACCCCTTCGCGTTGATCCATGGTGTCGAATAGCTTCACAAAAGCTTCGCGCTCGTGAATAAGGTTCTGAGCAGGCGGCGTGTCTCTGGCCGCCTGAATCAATGCTTTGGAGTAGCTCACTGCAACGGGCGATTGCTTTGCCACTTTTTTCGCCAAATCTTGAGCCGCTTGTAACCCTTCGCCCTTTGCTGCAACCTCTTCGACCAAACCAATGCGTAATGCCGTGTCTGCATCAACGCGCTCGCCGCATAATATCACGCGCTTGGCCCAACCTTCACCCACCAGCCACGGTAGATTTTGGGTGCCGCCTGCACAGGGCAGTAATCCAACGCCAGTCTCTGGTAGCGCCATTTGTGCATGTGTTTCTGCAATACGAAGATCACATGCAAGCGCACATTCGAGACCGCCGCCCATCGCATAGCCATTAATGACTGCAATACTGACACCGCGATAATTAGACAACGCTTCAAACGCCTCACCGAACGCAATCGCCATACTGATAGCGCGTCCTTTGTCCCCATCTGAAAAATTGTTTAAATCTGCACCCGCTGAAAAGAACTTTTCTCCATCTCCATGTACGATCAATGCGTAGACATCATCATTGGCATTAAGGTCTGTGATAAGCTGCTTGAGAGCCTGTAAGCTGTCCATCGTCCACGTGTGCGCAGGCGGGTTGTTCAATGTCAGTATGGCGGTATGACCATCGATCGATAGGGTTAGATTGGTATAATCTGTCATAAAACATCCTTGTTTTGGTAAAGCGAGATAAATTAGCGTAACTGGCTTAGCCCTTCATCTTGCAGCACTTGACGTGAGATAATCACTCTCATGATCTCATTGGTGCCTTCTAGAATCTGATGCACGCGCAAATCTCGTACATGACGCTCAAGTGGATACTCATTCAGGTAGCCATAACCGCCATGTAATTGCAGAGCTTCATTGGCAACTGCAAAACACAGGTCTGTTGATAAACGCTTTGCCATCGCACAGTAAGTAGACGCTTGCCCGTCGTGGTTATCGACTTTATTGGCTGCCAGATAGAGCATTTGCCGTGCAGCAATCGTCTGAGTCAGCATATCAGCAAGTTTGAATTGCACAGACTGTAAGTTGGCAATGGGACTGCCAAACTGACTGCGCTCTTGTACATAACTGGTGGCTGTCTCTAATGCAGATTGCGCTGTACCGACTGCGCAAATTCCAATATTGATACGACCACCATCGAGTCCTTTCATGGCGATACGAAACCCTTGACCTTCCTCGCCTATTAGATTTGCGGCTGGTACTTTGACATCTTTAAAACTGATGGTTCGGGTCGGCTGCGCTTTCCAGCCCATTTTGTGCTCATTTTTGCCGTATTCGATACCAGCACTATTGGCATCAACCACAAATGCTGACACCCCTTTTGGGCCTGACGCGCCTGTACGCGCCATCACCACCAATACATCGGTCGAGCCTGCACCAGATATAAAGGTTTTTTCACCGTTTAATACGTAGTAATCGCCTTGCTTCTCCGCTTTGGTACGGAGGGAGGCTGCATCCGACCCTGCATTCGGCTCTGTCAGACAATAACTGCCAAGCCACTCACCACTCACCATGTTGGGCAAATATTTTTCGCACAAAGGCGCACTGCCATACTCACCAATCATCCAGGCGGCCATATTATGAATGCTCATATAGGCCGCCACAGACGTATCGCCCCATGCCAATTCTTCAAATACCATGGCTGAATCGAGTCTTGGTAATCCCAGACCGTCATATTCTGGGTTGGTATATAACCCCAAAAAACCAAGCTCACCCGATTTTTTGATCACATCCACTGGGAAGTGGGAGTTGCGATCCCATTCAGCAGCATGCGGTTTGAGCTCTTTTTGTGCAAATTGACGGGCGGTTTGGCGAAAGGCAATTTGGTCATCGGTCAATGTAAAATCCATGGGGTCATCCTTGTTCTTATAGATCAAATAGAGGTCTTAAATCTTAGAAAATATTGATAGAGACTCTCGTAAACACAACGGTAAGCGAGTTTATAAGACATTGGCGCTACCTGATAGCGGCATAACGATCATCACACTGCGTTTCATAGTACCGCAAGTCGTATAACCGTCATACTGTAAATCCAATGCGCTAACAATTATATAGAAATTGTCGTGTTGACACCGCGGCTTGCCTCATCGTCGAACCAACGTGCAGTGACCGTTTTTGTTTGAGTATAGAACTGTACGGCTTGTTTACCATAAGGACCTAAGTCGCCCAATTTACTGGCACGTGATCCTGAGAATGAGAACATAGGAAGCGGTACAGGAATAGGTAAGTTAATACCGATTTGACCGACCTGAATGTCTTGCTGGAATTTATGTGCAGCAGCACCTGATTGGGTGAATATCGCGGTGCCGTTACCGTGTGGATTGGCATTGAGTAACGCAATGGCTTCGTCTAAGCTATTAGCCCGCATGATGCATAGGACTGGACCGAATATTTCTTGTTGATAAATTTGCATGTCGCTTGTGACATTATCAAAGATTGTGGGTCCCACAAAGTTGCCTTTTTCAAACCCTTCAACGGTAATTCCGCGCCCGTCAAGTATCAAGCTTGCGCCTTCCTCGACACCCGTACCAATTAAGTGCTCGACACGGGCTTTGGCTGCTGTAGAGATCAGTGGGCCCAAATCTTTATCATTTTTACCAGCTGATACGACCAAACTCTCTGCTTTGGCTTTGATATCGTCGATCCATTCGCCAGCCGCACCGACCAATACTACCACCGATAGCGCCATACAGCGCTGACCCGCTGCACCGAATGCCGCACCTGCGAGCTGATTGAGCGTTTGCTCCTTGTTGGCATCAGGTAAAATAACGCCATGGTTTTTTGCACCCATCATACACTGCGCGCGCTTACCCGATTGACTGGCACGCTCATAGACATGCTTGCCCACACTCGTAGAACCCACAAAAGACACCGCCTTAATATCTGGATGGTCACAGATAGCGTCGACAGTGGCTTTGCCACCATGCACGACATTGAGGACACCTTCAGGTACGCCTGCTTCAATCGCAAGCTCCACCAGACGCATGGTCACCATCGGGTCTTGTTCAGATGGTTTGAGGATAAAGGTGTTACCTGTGGCAATCGCCATCGGGAACATCCACAGAGGAATCATCGCTGGGAAGTTAAACGGCGTGATACCCGCACACACACCGAGTGGTTGCCAAATGCTATAAGTATCAACGCCTGATGCGACGTTTTCTACAAAGTCACCAATTTGTAGATTGGCAATACCAGCCGCATGCTCTACAACTTCTAAACCACGAAACACATCGCCGCGCGCATCAGCAATCGTTTTGCCCTGCTCCGCTGTCAGAATCTCTGCCAGTTCATCCATATGCTCACGAATAAGAGATTGATACTTTAAAAAGATGCGAGCGCGTGTGGTGATGGGTGTTTTTCGCCAGGTTTCAAACGCTGTTTGGGCGGCTGCAACCGCTTGGTTGATTTCATCATCGGTGGTTTGTGGTACTTTTGCGATGACTTCTTGGGTGGCAGGGTCGGTGATATCAATCCATTCATCCGTATTTGACTGCATGAACTGACCATTGATGAGCTGCTGAACATGATGCATAAGATATCCTTATCTTTTTTGCGAGACTACCGTGTGATGGTATCTAACTATTCCTTGAGTGGTCGATGCGATAAGTATTTAAGAAGAAATGCTTATTAAAAATCACTTTTTAAAATGATTTATTTTGTATCATTATTGACTATAACAATAAATCATTTTTAGGGTCAAGCGCTTTATTGAAATTTTGTTAAGTTTGTTTTATTGAAAATAAATCGCTCAATCAATGCCAATAAAAAAGCTCATGACGACTCATGAGCTTTGAAAGCTTGCCTGATTTTATGAGTGATAGAGAGTCCCACTCGCTCATAGCGCTGAGTTAATGGCTACCATCTAATACTCTTTCATGGACTGCTTAACGGCATCAATAGCGGCTGGATTGTCTAGGGTAGACATATCTCCTGTCGGTTTATCCTCTGCTAACGCCCGAATGGATCGGCGTAGAATTTTGCCAGAGCGTGTTTTTGGCAATGACTGCGGAAAATAAATGGCAGCAGGCCTTGCGATACCGCCCAAGGATTTGACCACAGCGCCTATGACTTGCTGCTCAATACGGAAACGATTTTCGGTCGTTTCTACCTGCGTCTGATCTTTTAGCACACAAAATGCTATGGGCAGCTCGCCTTTTAGCTCATCTTGCACCCCAACAACAGCGCATTCTGCCATCTCAGGATGGGTGCTGATCGCCTCCTCAATCTCTTGTGTCCCTATCCGATGGCCTGCAACATTGATCACATCATCCGTCCGTCCTAGGATATAAAAATACCCCTCTTCGTCGGTCACTGCATAATCTGAGGTAGAATACTGTCGACCATCAAATAACCCAAAGTAGCTACTCATAAAACGCTCATTATTACGCCATACTGTGGTGAGACAGCCAGGTGGTAGTGGCGCTTGAATCGCAAGGAGTCCTTTTTCACCCGCTTGACATACCTCCCCTGTCTCCTCGTTGAGGACACGTGCCTCATAACCGTACATAGGATAGCCAGGCGAGCCTTGTTTGTGCGGTTTATGATTGAATTTTGGGGTGTAATGGACAAAATTCATGCTAAAAAGTAGGTGGTAGTCGCTAATGGACAT
>NZ_JAKDJE010000009.1 GCF_030454045.1 Psychrobacter sp.
ATTTGGTCTAAGATGTACTAACCGAAAATGGTGGGGCTGGAGAGACTCGAACTCTTTTTTGTATAATCTAATATAAACCAATAAAAAATTAATATAATCAAATCATATATTTATGTTTTTTCGTTTAAATTGATTTAAATAGTTTCTACGCTAACTGCGACAAAAACTGCGACATGATTAAGCTTTACAACCAACACCAATGTGGTCAGCAATGACGTCTGCAATCTCACGAGCAAGTGGCCATTTTTTAGCCTGATACGCAGCAAGCTCAGTTGGGTTGGAAATGAAGAATAACTCTAAAATAATACCACCTTCACGTACATAGCCAAGACGCGAATGTTGACCGCTATTTTCAGTCTTAAAACCACCTGCATTGCCGCGCACTGGAATACCTAACACGTCACTGACAGCTTCACAAAGTTTTTGGCAGATTGCCTTGTCTTTTGGTTGAGCAAGGGCTTCAACGCCACCAGCGGTTGGCAGATGAAATGCGTTGCAGTGAAACTCGATAGCAACTTCGCCTTGCTTGATGAGTTTAATTGCATTGCGCAACGTGTCGTTTTCGCTACCGTTGCCATCGGTGACTGCTTCAATACCCAAATCGCGTAGGCAATAAGCAACGATGTTGCGCATATCAGTAGTGATTTCTGCTTCAGTGACGTTGCCGGCAACCGCGCCAGGATCGGTATTAGAGTGACCGGCTGTAATAGTAACTTTTGACATGATTAGTCCTTTTTTAGACATTAAAAAAGCCCCAGATTGGGGCTGTAATTAACGTTGATTGTTATTTGGATTTATCTGAAATGCGTAGTGCGTAATGCAGAGCGTTGAGTGCGAGTAGACCGCGCCGGTAATGACTTGGTTTGACGTAAGGCTGGACAATCTCACTGTTTTTGATAGCTATATTTGTCAGCTGACGTGCTGTTTTGATGAAATTAAATTGCATGGTTTACTCCTATTATTTACCAAAGATTGCAAACGCCGCGTCTTTGATTTCTTTGATTACCTCAGCAATCGTTTTACCCTGCCACAATGCTACAGCTTGATAAACAATACCTATTGCTAACATGCCGAACACTGCCCAGACGAGCATGATTGCGCCTTGGGTCATGACGCTATAATCTTGATAACCCATAAATTCAATATGTGCTGCCCCGCCAAACAGCGAGATTGTGACAGCGATAGTAAACTTGATTATCACTGACATATTCACTTGTATCTTACCGTCTTTGCCAATGTCGCCTGATAGCATCAAACCAAATATTGCACCAATTACTGCCGCAAAAACTTTAGGTAGAAATACCATCAGCTTTAGTATGATTAGCTCTAAAAACGGTGTGTTCTGTGGCATAACGCCCCCTCAAATTTTTGACAAAAAAAAACCGCCTTAGTTAAAAATCAACCTATCTCTAATCCATTGCTTAATCCAAACTCTCTTGACAGCTTAACAATAGCTGCTTGTGCTTCTTCAAACGTAAAAGCCCGTGAGTATTGAGCAAAATAACCAATGTGCCCAAAAAACGTATCTCCTTTTTTTGTCATTGGACCGTAAGACCCTAGTCGCAGATGATCGTTAGCTGCGGGGGGCATATCTACATTATATTTTGTGCTTGCAGACTCGCCGAATACAGCAAAAGAATTTTCTCCGTCAAACACAAAAACCATGACTTGCGGTTCTTCGGATACCCTTCGGGTGTATTTTATAGTTGCAGCAGGCGTAGTATCTTGATTTCCTTCTCTAATATCCTTACCTACAGCCATTGTCATGTTATTAGTGCCAACATATGCTGAAACAGAATGATAGTTTCTGTCTGAGTACACACCCAGATCTGGGTGCGCTGTATCAGATGTATCACCTGAAAATATACGGTTATTTGCACCGTTTTGGGTATCAGACTGCACTAAACAGACGTAAGTTGCAGTAGTAACAACAGTGCCAGATTCCGGTATACTTGAGTCTTGAGCGATACCCTCGAATCCACTAAATTTAAGTGTTGGAAATCCCAACTCTTCGGTATATAAAGGAAAGTTTGGGTAGCCATCCACTGGCGAGCTGTAATTATAATTTAGGTTCTTATCAAATATTTTTTCAGATGGCGGTGCATAACCCAAGATACCTGCGTCGATATATGGCACTCTATCGCCATAGTTGTAAGTCTTACTTAGCTCTCTGACATCTATAACAAGTCTTAAATCAGATGACAAATCAGGTACTTTGCCGTAAATCGGATTAGCTATAGTGTCGCTGGCTCTAATAATTAATGTGTCCATTTTATCTCCTAGTACCATTCTTTGGTTTGAATAAACTCGATAAGTTTAGTGGTTATGTATTCGTCTGTTTCGTTATTAAAATGGCCATTATCCCTAGACAATGTTGGCGCTTTATTACCTAGAGCTTGGGCTGCTGCATCCGCTGAAATTTGCTCAGGAGTTCTAACAAAGCCGATTTCATCAAAAATGTTTGGGTCTAAAATGTACTGATTAACATCAAAAACAGCATCACCATACAATCTTTTGTATCGCTCATTACAGTCATTAACTCTATCTCTTATCTCACTGACGGCAGGCGTATCTCTATCATGGAAATGGGTCATCACAATGATGCGTTTTATCATGCTAGGGATATACTCAAACATAGAATTTGTCTTGCGTATGAGGCTACCCACACAGTCAACACTCGGTATGTTTTTAGTTAGGTTGTTTTTGCCGATCCAAGATATATGTACAGCATTTCTGAACTCATTGCCCTCATCGGGGATGATTTTCACTTCATCGCTAACAACTACCTCGTCACCTGCCACAGCTCTAGTAAATGTAAGCTCCTCGCCTGTATAGCCTATGCTTCCATACACACCGTCAACCCAACCGCTAATCTTGTTTAATGCTGATTGATATGGGAAATCATCAAGCATAGACACGTAAGAGACACCGCTTGCTAATATCTTGTTGCCTGCAAACGATAGTCGCAGCGGATTATTGCCAAAAAGCGCTTCCATTTGCTCAACCATTGCACCACCTGTTGCGGGAGAATAAAGCTCAATGTTGGCAGACAACGTCGGTAGTTTTGGCAAAAACTCAGCATACATACCAGCCGCGCTTGATGATCCGATAACTATCATTTTAGTCATATCAGGATAAACAGGGTTTAACGTGCCGTTTTTATAATAACTATCTCCTTTTTTTGTAGTTGAATCGCTGCCGTGTATTTTTGGCACCAAGTCAGGCATCGAGCCATCACTAGCGGTTGCATTATTATCAGAATTTCTTGTTGCCAATCGGCTATGCCAGTTATCCATAACCTTATCGTGTATTTGACCACTGCTATCTAGCCATATATCTGTTAAGTTGCCATCTCTGTCTGTAATAGCCATCAGTCCATTTAATGTGTCACTATCAAGCAGTCCGACACCTTTTTTTACCGCCGATACTGCGTCTTTAGTTAAACCACCGTCCTCATTGTTTGCTTGCAACCAAGTCTTGTTACCAACCTTATCGGTAATCGCAATTAAAACATTGTCGTCAAAGGACACGCTTTTTTCAACAAATAGGGTTTCAAAATTCTTCTTTGTGGTTTCAGCAACGGCCTCTGCTTGTGCAACTGGGTTGTATTTTGAGTAAACCCAAGCTCCATTAATCTTTTCATAAACTCCGTTTTTCGTTAGGTCAGTATCATTCGTAACAACAGCATAATCACCATCAACCAAAGCACTAGACGCTAGGGATATGTATGTACTGAATGGTGTTGCACCTAGTAGTCCGTTTTCAACTAATAATCGCGAAGCCATTGGTACTGACGCATACTCTTTGCCCAAGCGACTCACGATCACTTTATCTTCGTTTACTGCTTCTTCAAGCGTGTCAACATCAACATCAGCATTAACAAACTTTTGCATTGTAATCGGCTCTGCCATTTTTAAAGCTCCCACAAAAAAGCCTCCAATTAAGGAGGCGTATGTTTAATTTAGGCTATCAAGCCGTTAATAAAATCTTGATCGTTTGCGTAGTACTTATCCGTGTAGTTAATACACGACAGCTTGTGTGACATTGGATTGTCAGCAGGGTCTTTTGTTGTGATTATATAATTATCACGCTCAAGATCGTCATGTAGCACCAACTGATAAGTAGCACGTACTACGGCGTCCCAAGCTGTACTAAGGGGCTGTGAGGGCGCGCGGCTCAATATCACATCGTATTGATTGTCGCTTGGTGTACAGCGGATGTTATCGACGATACCGGCAACGGTTTGTACAAACACCGTCGCCTGAGTTTTATCACCAAAATTGGCTGTGCTTGATAATGTCAAAACGAACTGACCAGCGCTATTAACTTGCAAGGCCTCAACTGCGCCTTGCTGTGTATCAGCGCGATTTTGGTCAGCGACATTGATTTGGTTCGTTGGTATCACAAATCCTGACTCATCGGCTGCGGTAAAAGAACACGTCTTATAAGCGTGTTGATTTTTCCAGTGCCGGCGCATCATGTGCATATGCGCTTGAACTTTATTGCGCACACCGACCAAGTCCTTATTTTTGGTGTCAAAGTTGGTTGCAGATCCGTCATCGGGATAACGCAGTGTAACTTTCGCGTCGTCCACGGGGTCGGTATATGTCACTTCGACGCCGTCAAAGCCGTCACGTGGTCCAAATGTCTCACTATACTCAAAGCTGTCTGGCGTAATACTGTGACTGTTAAATGTCGCAACTGGGTAAGGCTCAGGACGCTCAAAGTGCAGACAGACTTTATTGTTAATGCGATAAGCGGTAAAAAATCCTGCCATCGCAACCGTCTGTATCATCTCTTCAGTTGTAATGTCCTTACTATCAAACGTTCCGCAGAACTGAGCACACAAATCAGTGCCAAAGTAAGCAATCTGCGCGTCAACTTCGGCCTTTATTTGCACCATATCCAAGTCATCAGCAGTCATATTGCTGGTTACTGGGTCAGTAGCAATGTCATATATGATGTCATCAATACGCTTTGATGGAATAAGTGCATCATTATTTTGCCAGTCACGCTCAAGACGCTGCGATAGCACAGTAAGCTTACGCTCTTTGAGCGACAGTGCGCCTTCAGTTGCGGCGGCTTTACTATATATTTTGGTAAACCCTGGTGCAGCATCGGCAGCAGTCATCAGCCTTGCGCCATAGAAGTCTGCTACGCGAATATCTTGCACAACACTGAAGCCTTTAGATGTTATAACCCGACCATGCTTGCGGCGTGAGCGCCAGCGCAGTCTTTTGCCTGTCGCCATGTTTGCATTTTCAATCTTGATTGTACTGGCGGCAGTCTGCGCAGCATCGGTGTTGCTGACATGAGCGCCTGACCACCAATGGTTGCCATCGCGCCAAACGCCTAATCCACCATTGTTTGCATAATCCGTGTATTTAGAGCCATATATAATATGCGTATCGATTTGCAGCGTTCCTGGCACTGGATTATTTGTGCTATCAATAATTTCTGACTCAATTTCGACCTCAATACCGATGGGTTCAAACGTCTGACCATCGGTGATATAAAGCCCGCCTGATGATAAAAAATTAACCATCACGAACTCATGATCTTTTTCGCTTGTGTAAAACCAGCCCTGCCACAAGCTGTCAGATTGCGTGCTAGCGGTTGTTTCTATCTCAGCCGTGTAATCTGCATTGTCAGCAAGCTTTTGCCAGTCTGGGTTGATGGTAGCTGGGTTTGATAATGTGATCTGCGCTTCTGTTAGGGCGCTGATGGTATAGACACCGCTTAAATTATAGGTAGTCACTGGACCGACAAGAGGTGGATTAGCCGGTGGGTCACCTTGATCTACTGGGTCAGTGATACCATTTGCGGAGTCAGCAGGATTTGTCTGTACAATGGTGATTGCATCTCCTACCTTAAACTGACTGACAAAGTTAAAGCCTGATTGCTCTATGATGCCACCGGCTCTAAAGACGGCTTTGTCTAATGTCAGATAGTTATCAGTAGGCGGCAGGAGTTGCCCGTTTACTGAGGTATAACGTTTGGTTGCGAAACGGGATAAAGCGGCCTCATCTGGCGTAAAGGCACTGCCAAACTGATACGCGGGTGTATCATCAAGGGTGCTGTTTGCATCAAAGACCAAAACACCGCTGCCAAATACTTGATCAAGAGGCGTTGTATCGTCCAATGCCTCTGTCACTAAGTACCAGCCGCGGCCAATCCACATATAAGACATCTCGATGGCACGGCCATCAATGTAGACAGTATAAGTCGTTGCAACTCGGTCAGGTACAGACCATACCTCACCGTAAATTTCTGCCACTCGGCCGCCCTGGCGCAGTCGATTCGTGCGCTGCGCTAAGGCATTGTTAGGGCTGGGCGGCGCATTGGTTGAGCCAGTCGGCACCACAGGCATGGGCATCAACAGAACAGCCGCGACTGTGATAAATGCCGATACTAATATCGGTATCCATGTCTCAGGCCCCGCAGGATAAGTGACGACATAGATAGTCCCGCCTTTATCATTTAATGCAATGATATCGTCAGGCGTGTTGGGTGTCACGTCAAAGTCAGTGTCCCATGTTTCGTGATACCAGTAGGTATTTGGTGGCTGTCCTTTTGGGTAAATGCCAGTAACAAGTTCAAATAAATCTTCACCGCGCACGATTTTACAGTCAGAGTTGTCGCAGGCATAAGACATGGGATTGCGGACAACAATCAGTTCGATATTAGAGTGCATAATATTTTATCCGTCCGTGTTTTAGCGCTGCAATATGTGGTGGTACACACTGCGGTCCCGATTCAGTCATATGTATAATTTTAGCCTGGTGGTAAATACCAGCGTGTAGCTCTTTGCCATGCATCAACACCAAGCACGGGTCGATAGGGTTATCGAGCGGGGCAAACTCTTTGAGCTTTGCAGTATTAACTTTGCGTTTGGTGCGTCCAGTCATCAGGTCGGCAACATAGACGCCCATATCCCGGCCAGTAATATCGCGATAAATATCAACGGCAAAATGTAGGCAGTTATAATTGTCATCGTCATACCGCTTATTGTCGTAGTCAGATAAAACAAGCATTAGCTAGCGCCTCGCAATGTCGGAACCAAGTCAATAGTAAATATGACGCCGGTGCTGGTTTTATTCAGCTGCTTTGCTTGGCACTTGAAGACAGCGCCACGCTTCTGCGGCTGATTGTCGGTTATTTCTAAGCCGCGCACGCTGGTCATTGGTTCGGTTAAGTCGCTCGTTAGATACACACGATAGTTAAGCGTTGGCCGTGTTGTTGAGTGTTGGCCACGGCGCAAACGATCAATCTCAAAAGGCATGATCTCACCGACATCACCGATACCAATGGTAAAGCTTTGTTGTAAATTGTCGGCTGACTGACCTGCCCGGATCGTTAATGGTAAAGGCTCATAATCACGGTAGACTTTGTCTTCGTAGCGCACGCGCACACCGTCGGCATGATTGCGTACAAAGCGATAGTCGCGGCTGAAAGATGGATGCTTAATTTCGATACACTCAAGGCGTATATCGTCATGGCGACCGCGTAACCAATACTCCATCTCTTTAATGGTTGCCATTACAGACCTCCTAGTGCATCTGGTAGATCTTCGTTGACAAGTTTTGCCAACTTTTGGAAGTAAAGTTCGATTTGGCCTTCTGTCATTTGATATAAGGTTGAGATTAAAATATCGTTGTCGATATCATATTTGATGGGCTTAGCAACCAGTGACAACTGAACGGTAAATATCTGGTCGCCAAGTGGTTGTACTGGCATAGAGTCACCAACAATGCGGCACTCATACCACTTGTGATCAACGTAATCTAATAGTAGATATGCTAAAAATGGCAGCCCTTCGTAAGCGCGTGTGAAAGCTAAGAAGTACTGCCACTGTGAACGGACACATTTATAAGTGACGTTAGCTCGATGCACTTTCCCCACACTATCTTTACGTTCACGTGGCAGGCCAACGATGGTTTCGGTGCTAGCAACATTACGCGAAAGACTGAAGGAGTAACCATCACGCAGCGGTTTTAGCATGAACTTTGGTATGTCTGCCATGATTTATCCTAATTTGCGCTGTAAGTGATAGTTGTTTTTGAGTGCCTGATTAGTTGCACTGTAGGGGTCGTTGATTTGTTGTGCCATCGCTTGTGGTAGACGCTGGTCTAGCCGTTTATCGATACGCATTTCGATACTGCCATCGTTATTGACATTGGTGGCCACATCTACTGGAGCATTATTTGTCATATAAATAATGACACCCTGATTGCGTTTATTGCTCTCATACGTACCGTTATTCATCGATTCAAGTTCTGATCGATATTTTGTAGTCGCGGCGGCATGTGCAACAAATTCTTTACCGTGGACGGGCCCAACTGGCATATTGGTAGGATAGTCGCCCGTATAACCGCCTTTCATAAAACCTTTCGGGTTTAGAGCTTGAATGGCGGCAGGTATGATACCTGTTTGCAACGTAGTAGTAGCAACGGCAGGTATATTGGCAGGGAATGGGGCTGATCCCCATGCTTTTGCGATAGCGGTAAAACTGGCAGATTGCGCACTGGCAAAATCAAAAGCTTTTTGAATCAAGAACATGCCTTTATAGCCTTTGCTAGTCTCTCCTAAAGCCATTCCAAATAGGGCGGTGATGCTGCCTAGATTAGCGGCTTGCCGTTGCAGTTCCAAATCTTTGGACGACTGATTGAAGTTCTCTGTCAAGGCTAAGCGTGCTTTTTCAGCCTGTGCTTTTTTGTCTGTATGCGTCTGCTCATACTTATCAACAATAGCCATCTTTTTATCGTATGCAGCGCGCAATTTTTCCGCTTCAGTCTGAGGGCCATTTACGTCTAAGCCGTCAAAATCCACACCGATAGATTTTTTATCAGCTTGGTACTGTGCGGCTCTACCAGATATTAAATCAGTCGCCTTACTACGCATTTTATCGCGTTCATCTTGCCATTTATCAAACCTTTCTTTTAGTGCATTAGTAGCTTTCAGCTGTGATTCTAGTTGTTGCAACGCCTCGGCTTGTTTAACCCATTCATTAATACGAGCCTGACTAGCGCCTTTAAATTTGCCAGCGTTGATATCGTACATTAGGGAAGATAGTTCACTAGTGTTGCCAAATAAAGCAATGCGTTTTCTAAAGCTATCAATACCGTCTTCAACAGCTTTGGCAGCTTGCTCGGCCATTCGCTGAGCTTCGGTGACGACCGCCTTAGCACCTTTTTTTATGCCAACGGCCATGCCTTCTGCAGTCTGTTCTCCAACTGTTTTCATGACACGAGATGGTGAACGGATGTTAAGAACGCTCTTAGCTTTAGCGACAGCACTTGATGCCATGTTACCGATTGCACTAGCGACACCACTTGCGCCTGCTTTTATGCCGTTAATTAAGCCATTTATAATTTGCTTGCCGATTGTCAGCATTTTGCTAGGTAATTGACTTAATGCAGTTGTGATACTTAAACGGATACTATTAAATGCTGTTACTGTGTTTGTCTTAATATTATTCCATGCATTGCTTACTGCTTGTTTTGCAGATTCAAGACTGGATTTTATCGAAGCTGTAATAGCAGCCCATTTAGTGTTAGCCCATGCGTTTATCTCATCCCAATTTTTGTACAGAGCAACGCCAATAGCTATCAAACCTGCAACAGCGACAACAAGAATACCAATAGGACTAGTGACAGCAGCAAGCGCAGCGCCAAATGCCCATGTTGCAGTGGCAGCCACAGTGCTGATCGCGCTCCATGTCACTGTGGCAGCTGTCATTACGGCCGTAGAAACGGAAGCAGCAGTCGCAGCAATAGAGCTGGCTATAAGCGCAGCATTGTGAATTAATAATATTGCAGATACACCGCCTACAACGCCGCCAAGTACCATAAATAAGGCTTTGTTTTCGCTAATAGTCTGCTTTATGGTTTCCCAATGTTGATAGACAAGCACACCAGCCGCAACTAAAGCACCTAATGCAATGATAGTTAGTCCCATTGGACCAGCTAGAGCGACATAAGCCAATTTCAAACCGTCAATTGTAGTCTTCGCCGCTGTAAAACCATCAACAGCAAGCTTTAAACCAACTGCTGTAGCAATTAAAGAACCGCCAATGAGTGTGATTTGTTGAATTAATTCAGGATTAGCAGATGCCCAGGTGCCTATGGTTGCGACCATAGGTGTCATGTTTAGTAGTAATTCATTTAAAGCTGGTATAAAGGCTTCACCAACACTGGCGACCACACCATCGATGTTGTTCTTAAATAAGACCATTTTATTAGCAGTTGTGTCGCTGATTTTTTTAAACTCAACATCCATTGAGCCAAAGTAATCCTTGGTTGAGTTGACCGTTTCACCAAGTAGTTCCCAGTTATTTTCTAGTACGCCCACACTGCCTGCGAGCATGGTAATATCATCGCCGAACTCCTTACCGATAATTAAGGCGTTCGTGCCGATGCGTTTAGATTCCTCCAGATCATTAATAGCATCAAGATAAGTAATAATTGCTTGCTTACCATCAGTTGCTACCAGTTTACTAAAATCATCAATATTTAATCCTAACTGCTCAAATCCGATCAACTGAGACTTAGTCGCATAGTCTAATGTAGAGAATGATGTTAGTAGTGAGTTGACTGCGGTAGAGGCAACTTCAGCTGGTTTACCCATTGCAATCAATGCACCTGTTAAGCCTAATGTTGCATCCTCTGACAGTCCATAGACTTTGGCGACACCGCCAACACGTAGCAGTGAATCAATGAGCTGGGCAGCGGTAGCAGGAGTGTTATTGGATAGCGTATTAATCGCATCGCCAAGCCGGTCAATATTTGCAATTGGTATCTGAAATACATTAGCGATCTTTGCCATACTATCTGCAACTTGCTGAGCTGGCAGATCAAAAGCGACACCCATTTTTGCCATCACTTCGGTAAAGTGAACTAGGTCTTTTTCTGCGATGCCCAGCTGACCGCCAGTAGCCGTGACGGCCGCTAATTCTTCAAAAGTCTGCGGAATCTGCGTGGTCAATGCTTGCAACTCTTTACGCATATTTGCCAAGCCGTTGCTAGTTGCAAATTCTACGGTCTTATCAATCTCAGCCATTGAGCTTTCAAACGACATGGCTGTTTTGATTGATAATGCGCCCATACCAGCAAGCGCGGCGCCAACTCCCAGCGCCATTTTGGCGGCATTGGTGCTGATATCATTGAACGCTGACTTGCTGTTTTTTCGTGCTTTGCGTAGCTCGTTATTATAGTTGGCAGTATTTGCCTCCATGATTACTTGGATTCTACTCAGCACCGAAGCCATGACACCCTCCTATGATTTACTTGCAGTTTTTTGTTCGTTGACTTTCGATGCTAAGAAATCTCTTAACGCAGAGACTTGTTTATGTGCTTGTAGCCTTTTTTCACGCTGTCTTTCTTGTTCTTTTTGCTCAGGTGTTAACAATCGGTGGTCATATAACATAAAATCTTTTATGGTTTTCTTGTCTTTACCTGCGTAATTTTGCATACGCAGAGAGGCAAAATGCATGTCTAATAATTCCCCACCAAATGGCTCTACGTACAAGTTAAAAGCTTGCCACTCAGTCAGCTCACGCGCGGTCATATTGTTTTCTATCCACTCGACCGTTTTGCCCAAATGAGCGGCTAGCCTGAACTTAAATATACGTAAAGGGTGGGCTATTAGTTTTTTGTGACTTCTTCTTGATTTTCAGGTTTTAGGGCATTGAGCTCGCTTGAGAAGTCATAGACTTTTGAGACAATGGCTGCGGGGAAGCCTTTGACCATTTCGATATCGTCATCATTAAACTCTAAGACACCATCGGCATCACAGACTGAATAGACAAAGATAGTGGCTCGAACACCATTTGTTTCTACTTCTTTTTGCATCAGCCCTTCCAATCCCTCACGCTCAGCAGCACTCATCACTTTGATGTATACGTCACCAAGTTCAGGGATAGGCAATATTTTTACGCTGGTTTTTAATTGCATGAAATCCGCTTTACTTAGTACTTTTTTAGAGGCTTGTTTGGTCATTTGATTGCTCACTTATGATTTAAAAATAAAGAAAAAGCGCAGAGCTGGTTAATGCTCTACGCTTTTGATTAATGTTGACGCTGGTTTATTTGATTACTAAGGTGTTTGGGTGATTTCTGAACTGATGACTAGGACACCCTCAACTTTGAGCATGTCTTTTTGTTCTGCCATAAGATTAAATTCTTTAACCATACCGTCAAACACGTAACCTTCACTGGCGGCGGCAGGATCAATAAATTCAATTTTATTTTTAATGACCGTGGAATTTTTGTAGGCGGCTTTCAATTCCATGTGCTGCGGATCGGTCGGTACATAATACAAGGTGAACGGTATTTCTGATGTCTCTCTAAAGTTGGGCACTGCGTTTACAGTAGAGGTGGCATCAGTCGGCGTGACATCGACGACGACTTTAGTCAGCTTGGGCATCTCCATTTCATTTAAAAACTCTACTTGGTTGAACGTAGGGACATCATCAGTCGCGATGCTCCATTTAAACTGCACATTTACTAATTCATCAGCGGATATAGCCATAATCATCACTCTCTTATTGGTGGTAGGGTAGGGTTGCTTAATTGGTTTGCCAGATATGACACTCGATGCTTTGTCTGTATAACCCAGACTTCTCATCGTGGAGGTATTTACGGCTGTCGTAGTAAAACGGCTTTACGTTATCTTTCAGGATATTGATCATTTGATTGGTGGTGTCTTCACAGTCGTCATAGTCGTTGTGATACACATCTAGCTGCATATAAGCCAATTCTCGACCTGTATATCCTGCTACGACATTGGTTGCATTGGTATTGAGTACGGTATAGACCAGATACGGTGTGCCTGTTTCGCCCTCTGGTCGGACCAATGGATAGACTTTATCGTCAAAAAATGCGCCTAGGACGCTATAGATAACCTCGCTTGCTTTCATTTATTACGCCTTTTTATCCAATCATGACTTTATCAATTTCAGCTTTGAGCACTTCTTTAAACCTTTCAACGCCTTCTTCGTGTTTACTGTCTGCGGCAGGTCTGATAAATGGGGTAGGTGCGATGCTGCTGGTCCCTGTCTCTAAAAAATACCAATAAAAGCCTTTGGCTGAGACAAACAGACCAACTGAAGGTTTTGCGGTGTATCGCATTTGCTTGGATCGGATTTGTTTTTTTAGCACGCCTTTATCGACGGGAGCGAGGCGTTTGGCTTCTTTTTTAATGGGTGCGATACCAGCGTTCAGTGCTTTTCGCATGACCTTGTTTTTGGAAGTGTCGATCAACCTATCAAACTGTCTGTCTAGCTGGTCCAGTCCATCTATTCTGATCGATGCGCTCACGATGAATCCTTATTTTGGACAATAAAAAGCCCCATCGGATGATAGGGCTATTGTTACGGTCGATTAGTCGTAGTTAGCGACGGTTCAGGGGTGAGAACTGCGTCATGTTATAAGCACGTGAGGCTTATATTTGAATGGTTTTATTTATTGTTAAATATATTATAAAGCAATCTATTCCATGCTAAACCTAAGTCAATAAAAGCATAGGCAGTCGTTGCGGTATGTGTTTCTAAAGCTAATTGCTCAAGCTCATCAATCCGGCTGTCGATACCACATCTTATGGTTTTTAACATCATAGTTCTCACTCATACTTAGAACTTAATAGCTTACCATCTTCGTCAAACTCACACATTGCAGTGTGTTTTGACTCAGCATTGAATTGATTTTTTGCGTAAAACTGGAACCATAATTCGTGATTAGTTTCTTTTTTATATTTTAGGTTGCTGTGGATAATATCCATTGATCGCGGATTATTTAGTTTAGCTTGTATATCAACCTGACAGTCGGTAAGCAACTCGGCCTCAGATCTATCACCTAGATTAGGTATACCGCTAAGTGTATTTACTTTCTTTTCTTCTGGCTCGGTTTCAGTATTCTTTACTTCGCTTGAGCCGCAGGCTGTTAGAAATAAAGCTATTGATAATGCTGCGATAGTCTGCTTCATTGTTATTACCTGACTAATAGTAAAATAATGTCTGAGTATATTACGAGTAACAACATTAATCTATCAATCACAGAAACAAACTAGAAATAACTAGCTATTTGTTTTTGTACGACACACTACGATTTTTTTATTGTCTTTTGGCACGGGCATTATCCCTAGTACTTCATAAACGAAGCCACTACCATCTAAAACCTGTATCTCATCACTTGCTTTAATGTCCGTTGCCGTATCGACAAGTATTTTTGCATCTACTGACGATCCAGCGGCATGACCTTCTACAAAGTCCCGAGTGCTGATGGGTAGTAGCTCACACCACGTCTGTGGCATGACGCTATTAGTAGACTTAACGGCGCCAGTGGTGGTTCTCGTTGTGATTTTTCGCACGACACCAATTGGTGTACTAAGCCGACCTCGGCTAACCTTTGCCATTTTAGACTCCCCATTTACGATATTTATTCAACAACCGGTCAAGCGCACGGTTCATATGTAACTGTTCTGTTTGCTGTGCTTCACGATTTTGGTATAAGTCGCCAATGATGAGTAGGGCAGCATGTTGTAAGGATTCTGACAATTCACCAGTCGATGTTAAGCAAATGTCTTCTGTCAGCTCACGATCCAGTTCGTCAGCTATCAAGCGAAATGACGTTGGTATAAGACCGGCAATATACGCATCATCTATCTCATGTGTGACATGCAAGTGTGACTTGGCTTGCTCAAGCGTGATGGATGCAGTGATCATAGGTGATGCCTATATTGAGTTAGGATAAAAAAGACCGCTGGTAGACTTGCCACCAGCGGCTGGTAATAACGGTTTCAACTAATAGTTATCTAATCTTATGGCCCGACGTTAACTAGGTCGCCCGTCACAGCTGCATCAGGCATGACGACGCCAAAGGCGGCGCGCATTTCAGCACGTACCGTCACTAAGTTTTTGCGGAAGTTGTCACCATCTTCAGTAGACAGCTCAACGGTCGCATCTTGGCGAATATAGCCTTCAGTTGCCATGGTGATGTTGCCGACCCAGTATTTGCCAACTGGCATCGATGGTGACTGGCTAACCGCCAAGCCCCAAACGAAAGGTTGAACGGCCGCGCCTGGTGAACCAAATAAGTAATGGCCATCGGTGCCTTTAGCCTGTTCAATCTCTGCCCAGTCTTGCGGGTTCAGAATAACCGTCTCAGGAGGTAAGAAGTTAGCATAAGCTTTTGCTTTTGCAGAACTGATGGTATCGATAGCATTGTCGTTGGCAACGATGGTCAAGCTGTTGCCAGCTTTCATCAGGCCTTTGAAGCTTTTGGTGTCGCCATTGATGACCAGATATTCAAGCTTTAGACGCAAGCCGTAAGACATGCGACCTTCGATATAAGCAGCCAGTGCCGGCGCATCATCTAACACCTGATTGCTAACACGTACCCAATGAGCAATAACGTCAATTTCTAATGAATCAGGACCAAACGTAAGGCTTGATTCAGGCTTAAGCTCACCTTCAGCCACGATATCAGCCATGAAGGTGACAGCACTTTCACGTACATAAGGAATAAGTGGTACTGACGTTGGTATCCAATTGATCATGTTGACCAGCGTCAGCGGATTACTAGCGGGGTTAATTATTCTGGCATCGTTGATGTTGCCAGCCGTGTTGATTGTGCCAAGCATGACGGTGTTACGTGCAGAGACACCATCAATCTGTACTTTGCCACGTGAATGCTTAATTGCTTTAATTTCTTGGCTGATACCTTCATTGCGAGAGAGTAGGCCACCAATGCTGTTTGCGTCTAGCTCACCGTCTTGGACACCGCGTACCATCTTTTGCTCAAACTCTTCAAAGCGGGCTGATAGGTCACCGACTTCTTTTACACTGTTCTGTAGCTCAGTGATAGCATCACGAGTTTCTTTGTCATCTTTGTTTTCAGCAAGTAGCTTTTGCTTTTCTTCGATAAGCTTGTCGAGTGTGGTTAAGCGACTTTTGAGCTGAGTCGCAAGTTTTTCGTACTCATCTTTGGAGCCACCAGCATCACGAGTCATGACACCCGCACTAGGCATAGCGCCAGCAATAGTAGTAGTTTTAAAATCGCGCATAATATTTTCCTTTAGGCAAAAAAATAGCTACCAAATGGCAGCTTTATTGAGGGTTTGGTTTGGGTTACTTATCTAAAAATGCAAACGGATCATCATCTTTGCTAGTATCATCAGCGCGAGTGCCCATGATGCTATCGAGTTTGGTAATAAAGTGCCTTGCATCAGCTTGGTCAAGTCCGAGCTGGGTCAGCATGTCACACGCATCATGTTCATCAGCTAAGTTATTGATTGTCTCTACTTGGCGATTGATACGAGCACTACGGTCACTAGGCTCATCAACGACGCTGATTTCGAATAAATCTGCGCGTTTAATCAGAATATGGTTGTCTTGTTCTTCATAATCCATTTCAGTCGGATTATAAAAACAGATAGATAAGCCATCAACTGTTTCATGGCGTAGCATTGCCTCAACATCGGTTGCTAATCGAAGGCCTTGGGTCAGCTCTCCTTTTACTAATAGGCCAACGTCATCTTCTTCAAAACCAGTCCATTTGCCGATTCGCATCGCTGATGTAGTATCAAACATATTACGCCAGCCATGGTTATAATACATATGTACTTTTTTAGCTTGTGATTCAAATAGTGCAATCATATCTGCAAAAGCGCCACGCGCAAATTTCTCGCCATGCAAGTTGATGCTATCCCATTTAACTGCGTAACCATCGAAAGTATGTGTAGTAACCCCGTCTTTGTCAGGTTCAGCAAACCGTATCTTTGTATCGACAATAGGCATGCGTCGCGTACTAACTGATTGCAGCAACTCACTGCGACCATCGCGACAGTGCAGCGTTTGCAGTGAGTGTTTATTCATTGCTTGTATCCTTTGTTTGGTCTAGTGAAGATTGTTTAGCGACAACACTAAGTGGTGCAAACCCTAATTGCATATAAAGATCATCGCCACCTTCTTGTGGCTTCCAACCTTCAGCTCTGCGTATTTCATTTGGCGTACGCTGACCAGATGTAATCTCAGTGTTATACATCTCGACGCGTTCTTTGCGACTTGATCTCAAAATTGCGTCAGCATCAATTTCAAATTGGTATTTGTCCCAGTCTTTACGGGGAATTAGTGTAGTCAACATTGATAACTCAAGGCGCTCAAGGTAGGGCCGCAAGTTAAATTTGTGAAATGCTTCAATGATTGCTGAGATACCAGTGCCCCAGTTGCTCGATTGCGTACTGTCATTAATCAAAATACTAGGCACGCCGAACATACGAGCGATTTCTTCTAAGCTAAAACGGCGCGTGGCCAAAAGCTCAATGTCTGAGGGTGTTAGGCTAATAGCCTCAAACTTCATATCAAGTGGTAACACTGGCATAAAGGTTTCATCGCCGCTGGTTAATTCGCCCATTTCATCGCGAAGTGCCTTGCGTTGTTCGGCAGTTGGTGAGCCCTTTGTCATCAATGCGCCGGTTGGCTTGGCACCATTACGCATGAGTGACGTTATTTTATCGTCTGATGCATCTGCTACAGCGACGGCTTTTGCAGCGTGTTGCAGCGGTGATAAGCCTTTTATGCCGTTACCAAACAACTTAACATGCCAAATATCAGACTCTATGTAGTCGCGGCTAAATGCAGATGTAACTTGATGACGATAAGTAAGCTCATCATTCTTTAAAATGACAGTCATGTTAGAAGAGTTAATGATATCTAAACTGAGAATACGAGAGTTTTTATCACCTATCCTGGTGATCCTGACGTATGCATTGCCATCGCTGACCAAGTTGAGCATCAGTTGTTCCATGAACTCGATGCGGTTTTGCCGTTTATTGGGTTTATATCTCAGCAATTTCATGACGTCATGATCTGCTTTGGTATCTAAATACCCATCTTTGTCCTTTGTATATAAATCAATGGGCATACTAGCGATGGTTTCAGCTAGCAATCTGATCGATGCAAAGACCGCTGTGACTGTCATAGCACTATCAAAGGTGACAGGTTTGGCAGTTTTAGTGACAGTGCGAGTAGCGTTTTGGTTGCCGTCAATGGGGTCACGCGGCGCGTAACCAAACCATGCAGCGACGGTTTGTATGAGTGCCATGTTATCCCCTAAAGCTTACAAAGTCGTTTAAGTAGTCGCCAAGCTGTGTCTCAAAATCTTGGCTAGGCAAGTCGCCCGTTTCATCATAGTATTGGGCGCGATTAGTCGCGATAATTGCAGCAACTGCGCCATCAATTTTGCTAGCGTCTGATTCTTTACGCGGGAATATGTTGTCGTTAGCGTCTTTTTTGACAGTGACGTTGCCCATACACCAGCGCAGGATTGGATTGCCATCATGATGAATACGTTTAGCTGCTAATAGAGCCCCAATATGTTTCATTGGTTCGCTCAAATAAGCGACGCGCTGTGGCACTTCAACCATATTTAAACTCTGCTCATTAAGTCGCATTGCTAGATATGTTGCATTAAAAGGGTCATACCCTGTTTCTTGCATGTCGAAGCATGCTGCATCTGCAATAATGTCACGCTCAATACGTTCAAAGTCTGTGATATTGCCATCAGTGACCGTTAGCCAGCCTTGACGTTCCCATTCGATAAATCGTTTTTGATTAGGGTTATTAGCGTTGTCTAGCTGTGCACGATTGATATAAAAATCTGCAAAGAAATAATAATGCGATTCATCGTCTATTTTTTTGACAAATAATTTAATACGCGCCGCTAAATCAACTTTAGATGCTAGATCAAGGCCGCCAAAGCATGGATATTTATCAAACATACTTGGCTGAAAAGCCTTGTTTGCCGCGTCATCCCAATCTTGAATGTTGAGCCAACCGCTGCGAGCAGCTACCCAAACGCATAAATGCTTGGTCAAGAAGTCAGCTTGTGAGTCAGGGCTGATAGCAGCACGTTGATATTCCGCTTGCAGCGCTTCTTTGTGTACTGATACGCCGTAGTTGGGATTGGCTTTGCGCCAGCTTGCAGGGTCACGCCAATCATCAGCGTCATCTATCGTGTAAATAATGCCGAAGTAGCGGTCATGGGACTCAAGTCCTGATAAAACCTTAGTGACCAACGTGCGCTGCTCATAGCAAACGCCATCTAAGATAAAGCCAGCTGTCGTAATAGCAAATAGCAAGGGCTGTTCACGCGCTCCCATACCCGTTGCCATGACCTCGTAAGTATCGTTTGATTTGTGCGCGTGCAGCTCATCAATGATAGCGCCATGAACGTTGAGTCCGTCCAAGTTGCCACCGTAGTCGCGGCTTAACGCTTTGAACGTGGATTCAGTCGAGACAGAGCTGACTGCATGAGCTGCGACGCTTATACCCATTGCTTTTTGCATATCTGGGCGTTTTCGCACCATGCCCTGTGCGACTTCAAAGACGACACGCGCCTGGTCGCGAGTAGTAGCGGCTGAGTAAACTTCAGCACCCATCTCCCCGTCAGCGAAGCACAAGTAAAGCCCAATACCAGCAGCGAGTGTAGACTTAGCATTTTTACGAGGTATTTCAACGTATGCATAGCGAAAGCGGCGTTTGCCGTCAAAATCTACCCAGCCAAATAAGTTGGCCACAATGAATATTTGCCAAGGCTCAAGTAGTATCAATTCACGCTTGTTTGCCAGCTCACCTTTGACGTGTGGCAGCAGCTCTATGAATCGGCAAGCCTTCGCAGCCAGCTGACTATCAAATTCAAACTCAAATGCAGATTCATTCTTTGCGCGTTTAAGATCCGTTAGGTGACGTTGACACGCCTGACGCACATAGACACACGCATCGATAGTGCCGTCGATTACATCCGTTGCGTATTGCGCCGCGATATTAGCGTAGGCAATAACATCGGACATAGTTTTTTAACCTTGTTTAAACTCCCCAAATTCACTATCGCCAAATAAGTTACCTTGAGCGACATCGACTTTGATACTGGAGCGTGCAGCAGGAGATAGACCAAATTCGCGGCCCAATGATATAAGCTGTTTTTGTAATGTGTTACGAATGCTGACCAAAGCAGTCTGTACTTGAAAACCGTTAGGCGTTGTGCCAATCCAAGTATCAACATTCTCAAGCTTGGTACAGACGTCACCATAACGGGCCGACGTCTCGGCATACGCGCCAAATAAATCACCATCAATAACTGATAGCAATCCGAGGGCGACTAATTGAGGCGCTATCTTGTCCCACTGTTTGCGTGATTTGGCGTCTAGCCAATCAGGGCAGGGTGGTATAGCCAGTGTTGGTTGAGCAGCGTTGTTGGCAGCTTCACGGTCGCTACGGACACGGCTGCCTTGCAACACTTTGAGCTGCGTTGGTTTGCGTGGACGAGACATAGTGTCACCTGAGAACAGTTATTTTTTGAGGGGGTATACCCCCTATAGGGTTTTGACCATGCGAAAATTCTCTTGGGGGCGGTGGTCGTGGAGGACAATCGTGTTTACTTTTTACCCCACCCTGCCTTGAGCTGGGCGACATCATAATCAGATAATTTATTATCGATGGTCGTTGTTTTGATTGAGTGACATGAGTAGCAAAGAGGCTGCCAGTTTGTCTGATCCCAAAACAATTCCTGATTGCCGCGATGCGGTAGGATGTGATCGACTACGTCAGCGGCTCTAATAATTTCGTTGGCTTTGCAATGTTTGCACAGCGGATTATCATTCAGAAATAGTAAGCGAGCTGAGCGCCATCGGGCATCGTATCCGCGCTGAGCAGATGACGGTCTGTTGTCTATACGCTTAAGCTTGGCAGGTTCGGCTTGCTTGATTTGCGTGGCTTTTTGATGTTTTGGCTTGGGCTTATGTAGCTTACAAACACCATTGGTACCAGTACTGGCGTTGCAACCTGCATGGCTGCAAAGCGTAGTAGGCATCGATGGCATAAGGATTGCTCATAAAGAAAGCCCACTGCGGGGGCAATGGGCTTAACTGGTAATGTTTGGTTGATGCTGCCGTGTGCTTTACGATTAGGCAGGAACTTCGAATATGAGA
The DNA here is from genome assembly GCF_030454045.1 of Psychrobacter sp. Classification (GTDB taxonomy): domain Bacteria; phylum Pseudomonadota; class Gammaproteobacteria; order Pseudomonadales; family Moraxellaceae; genus Psychrobacter. The sequence continues at coordinate 20,982 of NZ_JAKDJE010000009.1, forward strand.
AATCTTAAGGTAATCTGTCCGAAAACTCAAGTAGCCTCCGAGTAGCCGACGACTTGTAATTTTGTTGCAGACCATACAGCGCGTGAGTTTGCGTTGATATCTTTTAATATAAAATTAATATGATCAGATAGTTTATTGTCAGACCAAGTTTGTTTTGCAATACCAGCAAATGCAGCTCGCTCGCTGTCTGTCCAAGCTGAACCAAGTGCAGTATTAATCGGATACTGACATTCTGCCAACGCGGTGCAGACTACTTTATCAATATATCTTTTTCTTATTGCTTGCCTTGATAGCTTGTCTGAGTAGGATGCTGATAGTCGTGCTTGGATAGCCGTATCAAAGCCGTCGTTCAGATAATGATAGCAGTCAGACTCAATAGGTGTGATGTTTGCAAACGCTTCAGCAGCTGCTCGTAAGTACTCTTGACGCATGATAAATATCCCCCGTTATTTAGATTCAATATAGGATCGTGTGCATAGTTACGTCAAGATGTGCATAGTTGATTTTAAACTATGCACGTCTGAACCCTTTGGTATTACTGGCTTGTAAGACTGATGTTCATAGTGTGCATAGTGTGCATAGTTATATTTACGCACGAGGATAAAAATATTTTGTTGTTATCATAGGTTGATAATAAAAATAAATTATTTCCCGCGCGCGCATACGAAAAACCCTGCACACTATGCACAGGGTCGCTATAAGCTATATACGGTAAGGGCTGTAGACGTGCATAGTTGTATTTTAAACTATGCACATGGGGTGCACACTATGCACATGGTTGGCTATTTGGGGTCAAGTTTATGACCGATAGCGTTCTTCATGACCTGTATTTCTTTGCCAAGCCACAGTTGTTGGTTGGCTGCGTCAGCTGTGGGGAACATTGTTGGCATCTTGACGGCAATAACAGTCGCTTGAACTACTCGATTGACAGCAGGCAGTTGGTATCTTAGCCGCTCTTTGTGTTCACGTCTACCAATATATGTCATTAATTTGGTTTTAGTAGTGCCACGTTCACCACCTTTACGGCACCAGTACTGGTAGTAGTCATACAGATCGTCAGTTAAGCAGCTGCAATAAGGTATACCGGCTTCGCCTATCACCCAATCATCGTAGAATACTTCCCAGTTTGGTTGGCTTAATCGAATGAGCTGACGTTTGCTGTTGGTCATAAGCGCAGGTGTATGCGCTGTCTGGTCTTTTAAGTCTGTCATCATGAGTAGCGTATAAAAAGCACGTAGCATCTTGTCATCGGTATCAGATAGAGCTGATGCGACTTCATTTAGGATGGGTGCGGGAATCTTTTGTTGTGGATAGCAGACTACATGACGTCTATCGTTTTGCTCAAGTGATAGAGGCATCATGTTATTGGATAAGAATATCGCATTAACGAAGTTGTCTTGCTGCCAGCCACTCATGAATTTCTTGCTGATATAGATTGTGTTGCCCGTGATGAGCTGCTTGACCATACCCATCTGTGAGTAGCGGTCGCTGCCACTGAATATCTCTTCAAAAAGTGCATAGAGCTTATTAGACACCCAGTCGTTGTACTGAGATTCAAGCTGACCTTGTCCAAGCGTGACAGCATAGTCGCCATAGATACGTGACATGATGCGGTCAAAGAATAACGACTTACCAGCACCTTGTACTTCGCCATGAAATATCAATGCGGTATCGAGCTTGGTACCAGGTTGCTGTAAGGGTATGGCCAACCATCTAAGCACCCATTCGTAAACTTCTTGTTTGCCTTCACACAAATGTAGTAGTAGGTCCGTGATCGGCTTGCACATAGTGGCTGCATCACTTAACTCAGTCTCGATAGGCTTAAGCGGTAAGCCGTCAAACGTGTTGATAGCGATATCATTAGGGTTTTTGGGTTGTTTGGAGTGAGTTGGGTCGAACCAGATATTGTCAGCTTTTACTGTTGTGCGTGATTCGCTTTTTAGCCAAATCTCATACTCATTGGGCCATGCTAGCTTGATAGTGTCCACTGGTAGTCTTATGTGCTCAACGTCGTCCCACACTTCTTTTGTGCCATATATGAGAAAGTAGCGGTCAAACATTGATTTTGCTTCAACCGCTAATAGCTCGTCTCGGTCTTTGCTAACGTCTGCTTTACTAATCTTTTCGTGCTTAGACTCCCACCAACGCACCGCTAGTTTTTTATTGCCGATCTCATTGGCGAACTGAGTTTTTGTATACTCAATCTTATTTACGATGTCATAGACTTTATTGGTTACTTTGCCGATATCGGTAATTTGAGCGTATTGCTTGAGCATGTCAGCCAAGCGCATATCTTGTTCAACATCAGCGGGTACGTTGCCATTATGTGAGACAGTAGGCGCATCAACAACACTATGATCATCATTGGCAGCTTGAGTGACGATTGATTTGTTAGCTACTGCATGTTTGATTTGCCGCGCCACTTCGTTGAGTCCAGCGGTTGCTGCGAGGTCGTTAAAATCTGAGTGTTGTTTGTCTTGCATTACGCTGCGTCCTTATCTATATCTACTACATCAAAACTGGGTATAACCAATTCGCCATTAACTGCTATTGCTGCCAGTTTGCCATCACGTATGCCTGCATTGTACTCAACAAGTGGCTTTGGCTCTTTGCCGTCTACTATGTCCTTATCACGCATCTTGAGTGCAGTTGCACTATCGTCATCAGCGCAGATGATAATGCGATGATCAGGATGTTGAGCGCGGATTGCTTTGGCTACTGGTATCAAATTATGGGCGTTGAAAGCTACAACTACAGGTAGGCTATAGCTCATTGCATCAAACACAGTTGCACCAGTTGCATAGCCTTCGCAAATTAGTATCACACCCGCGCCAAACATAGGGCTATTGCCAATCGTAAAGTAAGCGCCACTCACTAAGCCGCCTTTTAGGAAAAGCTTTTCGCTGTCAGGTGCGATGGTTTGTACATTGACCAACGTAGTCCCTTCGGTTGTTATGTTGTAGTACTGCATGGGTATGATTAGATTGTCGCTGTCATCTTTACGTAAGCCGATAGCTGCGACATTTTTGCGTAATAGATAAGGATGGTCATCGGTTGCGGGTTTTGCATTATCCCAAATACTTTGAGCACGGCTAGCAGCATCAAGACGGGCTTGTCGCTTCTCAGCTTTCTCAGCTGCTTCACGCTCGACTTGTTGTGATTGCCACTGTGCGCGCTGCTCATCTGTCACTTCACTAGTCGCATCAAGTCCGATAGCGCCTGCTATCAGCTTATTGGTCTCATAAACATCAAGACCAGTGAATTGCTGCACGAGCATAAAGCCATTACCAGCACCACATTGTGAGCATATCCAAGTACCCTCACCACGTTTGTCATCACAACGGAATCTATCAGAGCCGCCACACATTGGACATGCTTGATGCTGATGTGCAGGTTTAGTGAAGCTAATGCCAGCAGCAGGGAATATATTTGAGACATAATTACCGACAGCTGCTGCGCGAATGGCGTCAAAATCAAGCGGGGTGCGTTTATCTGTCATTGTGTCTCTCCATGTTCCGTTCAGCATTTTTTAAGATGGTTTGAATATGACTAATCAATGCGTGACCGTCTTTTTTCATACTTGCATATTCGTCAGGTTCGATGACCTTGTCAGCATAAGCGTCCAATGAGGTGCTATTAAGATCCGCGAACTTTTGACCAAGTAATGCAATATCAACCATCTCGTCGCATTGGTTGTTGTCATCAGGCAGCAAGAACCATCCAGCGTTACCATGCGCGCAGCAGATAGCATCCATTATTAGAGATGATTGAGTGCTGCTTAATAGTTGCTCAATAAGCACAGGTGAGCAGGTATGAGATGTGCGCTTGGGATTTACTTGTAGCGCGGTAGTATTGTAATTAAGCCCAAACGTCTCACAGATACCGCCAAGTGTACCGCGTGGTTTCATTGCAGCTTGATAGATTGCGGCTTCCAGATCTAATACGCATTTCTCGGCACGCTGTGCGGCTGTGTATTTTTGTTTCGACATATTGCCCCCGTTATTGTCGTTCTTTTATTTCGGCTGTAGCGTTAAGCTAGTTGTTGTTGATTACTTGGATCGTTTGCTGGTTCGGGAGTGGGGAATATATCTGGACGTAACTCGTGACATGGGACGCCAGTAGCTTCGCTAATTTTTGCAACATACTTAGCAGATGCTCTACCGTCTCTATTCAGCCATTGCCAAACGTTTTGTTGTTTTGCGTCGATTAGCTTTGCAAGCTCGGTTTGACCTCCAGCCTTATGAACGGCTCCCATAAGAGCTTCTTTTGGAGTAATTGGATCAATAATCATGATGTAAATCCTTTGTTGTTAATTTTAGTGTATTTAATCATTTGTTGTTAATTATGTCAAATCTTTTGTTGTTAGCTTTGCAACATCATTTGTTTTAAATTAAGAGAAATTACAGAGGATATAATTATGGCACTTGGACAGCGAGTTAAAGAAGCTAGAGAGTTTAGAGGTCTTAAACAAGGAGAGCTTGCTGATCTAATCGGATGGACACAGCAAGCATTATCTACATTAGAAAAAAGAGACAGTAAGAAGAGTTCTTATTCTGCTCAAATAGCGAAAGCACTGGATATCGACATTGATTGGTTGATGAGCGGTACGGGCGAAATGATTAAAAAGGAAAAAGAGAAGGGAAACGGTATAGTTAAGAGCCCTATTAAGTACGTTCCAGTTAAAGGTTCAGCTCAGATGGGTGATAACGGATATTGGCTGGAGCTGGATTACATGGGGAATGGCGGGGATGGATACTTAGAGGTAAATAATGCTAGTGATTCAGCGTATGTCATACGTGCCGTAGGTGACAGCATGTTCCCTGCATTGCGTTCAGGATGGTACATAGTGTTCGATCCTAAAAGAGATCCGTGCGCTGGCGAATATGTGCATATTGTATTAGCAGATGGTCGCAACATGATTAAAGAGTTTGTTAGCTGTCAACATGGCATTATTACTGTTATATCTGTTAATGGAATGGAACGAATGTCTTTCAACTGTGAAGAGGTAAATGTTCTAAACCCATTTGTAGAAATACAACCGCCAAGCAGACTGCGTGATGAGCTGCACTTATTGGATAATGAATGTACGGGGATATAACAATGCCTAGCAGACCATGGATAGAGTATTGGGTTGAGCATTACTTTGCACATGCTAAACCAGTCTCAGAAGACAACCCTTTAGTTAGGGGCTGGTGTGTTTATATTGAAGTCTACGAGTTGGACTAACTAAAGCACTTAATTTCTTAACATGTTTTGTTGTTAATATTTAATTATTTTTAATATAAACAACAAAAGATTTGACATTATTAACAACAAATGATTAATATATACCCGTAATCAACAAAACGGGTATAACGTCATGTCTCAATATCAAAACAATGGAACTGTCACACCAAATCGCGCTCAGCTAGAGATTGAGCGCCTACAAACAATCCTAGCCGAACGTAACCAACAGCTACAAGCTGCTGAGCAGACAATCACTCACACACAGATTAACTATAAGCAAGCGCATAAAACTATGCGTTTGCTTATGGTTTTTTGCGTTTTGTTGATTGTTGTTTTGTCGTTGGGAGGTGCAGCATGAGCACTCAAAACAAGCTAGGCAAGCTAATCACACGCTTTGAAATCGGATTTGATAACGAAACCAAAGCTGATATTGATGCTTTAAAAGCGAAAATCGACGAATTGACGCGCGCGCTGTCAGTTAAAAATGACAGTCACGGTGACCGCTTACTTGCTGCGATGCAAGCTGAAGCAGCTAATGATGCGCCTATAACGCACACTCCGTGGGAAAATGATCTTAAGCGCGCGTCCGTCAACGATGTCGATTATCTAAGCGGTAACGACTTAGACGAATGCGTCCCACATATCGATGATGTATTAGACCAACGTAATTGGCTATCTGAGTCAGTACCACAAATCACCCAAGCTGATATGCAGCTTATCTTTATCAAAAATCTATCGGAATGCCTAATTCAGCGCATGCATAGCATGGACCGCTTTAGTGAAGACGACTATGCGATTGGTGGCGATAAGTTGATAGCGTGGGACATCGTGATTGGTAAAAATTCCTTTAATGATAAGCGTCCTAATTTTGCGATTGTCATAGCAACATCAAATATAGAGCATAGTGATAAATCAAGCTTTGGCATAGCCGATCTTACCAGCCGTTTTTCACTGAATCAGTTTATTCATACAGGTCAGTACGTAAAGATATCGGTTTGGCACAACGAAACTTATCGCACCATCACCGAAGCCGAGCTGCCAGCATTCCGCGCGGCATTGGAGGCGTGCTATGCGTAACATCGCCAACATCAAGCCATCGGCAGTCCTAGCCTCTCTTATCCAAAGCGCAAAGCTCACAAACACTGTCAGCCGTACAGCGTTGCGTGACGCTAATATCCAGTGGTCGGCTCATATCGCCAAACCAAGATGCAACCGTGATCAGCAGACACTTATCGATGTTGCAGACCAGCTGCGGCTGGTCATCGTGCAAGTGTCTCAACGCCAATGTCGTATCAATCCAACCCAGTGGCCAATATTGGTACGTCTAGAGGCTGACTTGCGTACTGCATATTTAGCCAATATCAACCTTGAGCCGCTACTTGACACCGTAGCCGTCAATAGTGACCACAGCGAGGTAGCGTAATGTCAAAGCAATCAAAAAAACCGTTGATGATTAGCGTATGTGGCGCGCCGCATATTGGTGTAACTACGGCTTGTGACCGTGTGCAGCGATGTCTCAATGCACAGGGCATCATCACAGATGTTATTACGCTTGAGCGTGGCATTGATGTGATCAATTTTAATGATGACTTTTTGCTTGGTAACTATATGCACCTAGACGTCATCTTGTTTGATAAACATCGCAATGCGGATTCAGCAGTTAAGCGGCGCTTAATACATCCGCTTTGGGACAGTGAAGGAGTCGTCCCTGACATGAGTGTACTGCTTAGCTCATCAATAGATGGTTACAACAAAGCAATCCGTAATCGCACTGATAAGCGCAAAAAAGCTGCGCATCATGAAGCCTATCTATCGATAGAAAGATCGCATTACGGTACTAAAAATCATCATGTCGTCAACATCGATGGTAAAAACGGGCAGTTATACGCAGCCGGTACGATTAAAAGTCTGATATTACGGGAGCTAAAGCGATGAGTAAAACATTATCACTTAGCCGTCGTGCTCATCTATTTGTCAAAGACGGACAGTTTTTTATCAAGCTGCAACGTCAAAATCAGCGTGATCCAAAACGCGACGATTATTACATCATGAAAAAGTTTGAGCTGGAACGCCTAAAAGAGATCCATGAGTGGTTAAGCAAAATGATCAAAGAAAGTGAGAGCAGTAATGTCAAAGCAGATTAAGCGAGTTACGTTTGCACGTAATAATTACGGATTGCGGTGGCTTGATGTAAATATGCACAGCTGGGAGATTGTCGGCGCGTGCGGGGAAGGGCGTCACCTGGTGGGCCGAGCATGTCGCTTGGCTGACCGTGGCAATAAAATTGAATATCGCACTGGGTCAACCTACACGGCCATCAATGCGACTGTTGAGAAGATGGGGTAGATAATGGCTGATGATGCAGATCGCGCAAATGACTATGTTGATTTAACGATGACTCAGTATCTGAGTCGAGCGCCAAAATTTGACAAGCCGTCACTGGCTGAGTGCTTGGAATGTGGCGAGGATATCCCCGCTAAACGTCAATCAATGGGCGGGGTAACGCTCTGTGTAGACTGCCAAAGCGTATTTGAGAAAAGGGGACGGTGATGTTGACTGATAATGAACAACTTTTAGTAATCACCGGCACTGCTATCTTACTGGGCATGCTCATTGTCGCAGTGATTTGGCTATTATCGATTGAGTTGAATAACGGAGAATGACTGTGATTAATGCAAAAGAACGTCCAATAATCTTAACCGCACAAGAAGTTAATGCAGTGTTAGCAGGCGATAAGACGCAGCACAGATTGCCTGTATTGACTGCGAAAGAGATTGACGAAGGTTTTGAATGGGATTTTAGTGCAGAGGGTGATAGTGCGGTCTGTATAAAAGAAATAGATGACGAACGGCAGGAGGTTTTACTTAAACCTTGTCCTTTCGGGGAGATGGGTGAGCGGCTGTGGGTGCAGGAGCCGTCATTAATTCATTGTGATTGGGATTGGTTTTACGCTGACAATACGCTGGTCGAATGCAAAGAGCCTTTCACACCAGGTGATTTGCATTTACCTTGGGACGACGAGCATCAAGAATACATAGGGCCTATCGGTGCTGAGCACATGCCACGTTGGGCAAGTCGCTTGCTTTTAGAAATAATCGATATTCGCATTGAGAGTGTACGAGATATTAACGCAGCTAGTGCGGAGGCAGAAGGTTGTTTTAATTTTGCTGGTTATGAAAAATTGAAACCAAAACCTTTATCTGCGTTTATTACCTACTGGATGGCGAAGTATGGCGATGACGCATGGTGGGACAATCCTTGGGTTTGGGTTATTGAGTTTAAAGTAATAAGTGAGGACTGAAAAATGGACGTTATTGAAATTATCAAATCAAATGTTCCGTTGGACTGGGTAACGCTCCCTCAATTTGGTAAACTTATTGGTCTACCGCACGAACGCTTATACATGGCAAAAGATAAATGGCCAGAAGGTGAAGTGTGGAAAAGGGTTGATAATAAGATTTACTTTAGTCTGAATGGGTGGAATGAATGGCTGGATCAACAGGGTATCCAAAAGGCGTTAGAGTGCGAAGCGGCAGCGTCGAAATTAATATCCCAATCAAAGGAGAAGGGCGCAGGTACTTCGTCCTCCCGTACACGGCGACGCCGAAAAACATTGCCCAAGCGGGAAAGCTACGAGCTAGTTTGATGGCTCGTAGAAAATGGGAGAATCTGACAGTAACAGATATTGAATTGGCTTGTAATATTATCGATGAAACGAAAGCAGATGATAGACCAATTTTTGCAGACTATGCGCAGCTTTATCTTGATAGCTTAGATAGTGGTAATACAGGCACTAGACGTAAATACAAAGGCATCCTCAAAAATAAATGGATGCCTTTTTTTGCATCTATAGCAATTGCAGACATAACACCGGCAATGGTGCGCACTGCACTCGCACAGAATGACTTTAGCAGCACTAAAACTGCTAACGACGCACTCACGCCACTGCGCGGAGTGTTTGATTTAGCATTTATTGACGAAATTATTGAAGAGTTGCCCACTAAACGTATCCGTAATAAGAAAACTCAAAAGGATGAGCCAGATCCTTTTTTGCCTAATGAGCGTTTGGCCATACTTGATTATATGCAAAGCCATTGGACAGATGGTAAAGAGATTTGGTATCTATATTTTGTATGGCAGTTTTGGACCGGTTGTCGCCCTGGCGAATCATTGGCCATAGACTGGGCTGACATAGATATACCCAATCGACTAGCAAAAATAAGTAAGACGTTGAGCAGTGGCAAGGTGCAGCTATCAACTAAGACCAATGAAATACGTAATATCTATCTCAACGATAAGATATTGGTTGTATTGGATAGACTCAAGGTACTCACTGGCCACCAGTCACGTCTGTTTATCAGCTTACACACCGATGAGCCATGGACACGACCAGATAAGTTGTCCGAAAAGTTTCAAGAAGTCCTACCAGTGATCGGCGTAAGAGCTCGACCTGCTTATAATTGCCGTCATACTTATGCGACGACGATGCTCAATAGTATGATCGATGTTTCTGCAGCGGCTTATCAGATGGGCCATGACATCATCACGTTCACTAAAATCTATGCAAAGTGGATTAATACCGAGCGCATGCAGACTGAGATGATGAAGCTGGATTATGGGGACTAACTGCCGAGGGTTACTCGGTAGTTGAATTATAGAAACTGCGACAAAACTGCGACAACAGCACCTTTAATAAATACTTATCAAATTTTAGGCAATAAAAAAACCTGCCCGAAGGCAGGTTTAGTATAGGTTTGAGACAATTTATTCACTATCCGAAAATGGTGGGGCTGGAGAGACTCGAACTCTTTTTTGTATAATCTAATATAAACCAATAAAAAATTAATATAATCAAATCATATATTTATGTTTTTTCGTTTAAATTGATTTAAATAGTTTCTACGCTAACTGCGACAAAAACTGCGACATGATTAAGCTTTACAACCAACACCAATGTGGTCAGCAATGACGTCTGCAATCTCACGAGCAAGTGGCCATTTTTTAGCCTGATACGCAGCAAGCTCAGTTGGGTTGGAAATGAAGAATAACTCTAAAATAATACCACCTTCACGTACATAGCCAAGACGCGAATGTTGACCGCTATTTTCAGTCTTAAAACCACCTGCATTGCCGCGCACTGGAATACCTAACACGTCACTGACAGCTTCACAAAGTTTTTGGCAGATTGCCTTGTCTTTTGGTTGAGCAAGGGCTTCAACGCCACCAGCGGTTGGCAGATGAAATGCGTTGCAGTGAAACTCGATAGCAACTTCGCCTTGCTTGATGAGTTTAATTGCATTGCGCAACGTGTCGTTTTCGCTACCGTTGCCATCGGTGACTGCTTCAATACCCAAATCGCGTAGGCAATAAGCAACGATGTTGCGCATATCAGTAGTGATTTCTGCTTCAGTGACGTTGCCGGCAACCGCGCCAGGATCGGTATTAGAGTGACCGGCTGTAATAGTAACTTTTGACATGATTAGTCCTTTTTTAGACATTAAAAAAGCCCCAGATTGGGGCTGTAATTAACGTTGATTGTTATTTGGATTTATCTGAAATGCGTAGTGCGTAATGCAGAGCGTTGAGTGCGAGTAGACCGCGCCGGTAATGACTTGGTTTGACGTAAGGCTGGACAATCTCACTGTTTTTGATAGCTATATTTGTCAGCTGACGTGCTGTTTTGATGAAATTAAATTGCATGGTTTACTCCTATTATTTACCAAAGATTGCAAACGCCGCGTCTTTGATTTCTTTGATTACCTCAGCAATCGTTTTACCCTGCCACAATGCTACAGCTTGATAAACAATACCTATTGCTAACATGCCGAACACTGCCCAGACGAGCATGATTGCGCCTTGGGTCATGACGCTATAATCTTGATAACCCATAAATTCAATATGTGCTGCCCCGCCAAACAGCGAGATTGTGACAGCGATAGTAAACTTGATTATCACTGACATATTCACTTGTATCTTACCGTCTTTGCCAATGTCGCCTGATAGCATCAAACCAAATATTGCACCAATTACTGCCGCAAAAACTTTAGGTAGAAATACCATCAGCTTTAGTATGATTAGCTCTAAAAACGGTGTGTTCTGTGGCATAACGCCCCCTCAAATTTTTGACAAAAAAAAACCGCCTTAGTTAAAAATCAACCTATCTCTAATCCATTGCTTAATCCAAACTCTCTTGACAGCTTAACAATAGCTGCTTGTGCTTCTTCAAACGTAAAAGCCCGTGAGTATTGAGCAAAATAACCAATGTGCCCAAAAAACGTATCTCCTTTTTTTGTCATTGGACCGTAAGACCCTAGTCGCAGATGATCGTTAGCTGCGGGGGGCATATCTACATTATATTTTGTGCTTGCAGACTCGCCGAATACAGCAAAAGAATTTTCTCCGTCAAACACAAAAACCATGACTTGCGGTTCTTCGGATACCCTTCGGGTGTATTTTATAGTTGCAGCAGGCGTAGTATCTTGATTTCCTTCTCTAATATCCTTACCTACAGCCATTGTCATGTTATTAGTGCCAACATATGCTGAAACAGAATGATAGTTTCTGTCTGAGTACACACCCAGATCTGGGTGCGCTGTATCAGATGTATCACCTGAAAATATACGGTTATTTGCACCGTTTTGGGTATCAGACTGCACTAAACAGACGTAAGTTGCAGTAGTAACAACAGTGCCAGATTCCGGTATACTTGAGTCTTGAGCGATACCCTCGAATCCACTAAATTTAAGTGTTGGAAATCCCAACTCTTCGGTATATAAAGGAAAGTTTGGGTAGCCATCCACTGGCGAGCTGTAATTATAATTTAGGTTCTTATCAAATATTTTTTCAGATGGCGGTGCATAACCCAAGATACCTGCGTCGATATATGGCACTCTATCGCCATAGTTGTAAGTCTTACTTAGCTCTCTGACATCTATAACAAGTCTTAAATCAGATGACAAATCAGGTACTTTGCCGTAAATCGGATTAGCTATAGTGTCGCTGGCTCTAATAATTAATGTGTCCATTTTATCTCCTAGTACCATTCTTTGGTTTGAATAAACTCGATAAGTTTAGTGGTTATGTATTCGTCTGTTTCGTTATTAAAATGGCCATTATCCCTAGACAATGTTGGCGCTTTATTACCTAGAGCTTGGGCTGCTGCATCCGCTGAAATTTGCTCAGGAGTTCTAACAAAGCCGATTTCATCAAAAATGTTTGGGTCTAAAATGTACTGATTAACATCAAAAACAGCATCACCATACAATCTTTTGTATCGCTCATTACAGTCATTAACTCTATCTCTTATCTCACTGACGGCAGGCGTATCTCTATCATGGAAATGGGTCATCACAATGATGCGTTTTATCATGCTAGGGATATACTCAAACATAGAATTTGTCTTGCGTATGAGGCTACCCACACAGTCAACACTCGGTATGTTTTTAGTTAGGTTGTTTTTGCCGATCCAAGATATATGTACAGCATTTCTGAACTCATTGCCCTCATCGGGGATGATTTTCACTTCATCGCTAACAACTACCTCGTCACCTGCCACAGCTCTAGTAAATGTAAGCTCCTCGCCTGTATAGCCTATGCTTCCATACACACCGTCAACCCAACCGCTAATCTTGTTTAATGCTGATTGATATGGGAAATCATCAAGCATAGACACGTAAGAGACACCGCTTGCTAATATCTTGTTGCCTGCAAACGATAGTCGCAGCGGATTATTGCCAAAAAGCGCTTCCATTTGCTCAACCATTGCACCACCTGTTGCGGGAGAATAAAGCTCAATGTTGGCAGACAACGTCGGTAGTTTTGGCAAAAACTCAGCATACATACCAGCCGCGCTTGATGATCCGATAACTATCATTTTAGTCATATCAGGATAAACAGGGTTTAACGTGCCGTTTTTATAATAACTATCTCCTTTTTTTGTAGTTGAATCGCTGCCGTGTATTTTTGGCACCAAGTCAGGCATCGAGCCATCACTAGCGGTTGCATTATTATCAGAATTTCTTGTTGCCAATCGGCTATGCCAGTTATCCATAACCTTATCGTGTATTTGACCACTGCTATCTAGCCATATATCTGTTAAGTTGCCATCTCTGTCTGTAATAGCCATCAGTCCATTTAATGTGTCACTATCAAGCAGTCCGACACCTTTTTTTACCGCCGATACTGCGTCTTTAGTTAAACCACCGTCCTCATTGTTTGCTTGCAACCAAGTCTTGTTACCAACCTTATCGGTAATCGCAATTAAAACATTGTCGTCAAAGGACACGCTTTTTTCAACAAATAGGGTTTCAAAATTCTTCTTTGTGGTTTCAGCAACGGCCTCTGCTTGTGCAACTGGGTTGTATTTTGAGTAAACCCAAGCTCCATTAATCTTTTCATAAACTCCGTTTTTCGTTAGGTCAGTATCATTCGTAACAACAGCATAATCACCATCAACCAAAGCACTAGACGCTAGGGATATGTATGTACTGAATGGTGTTGCACCTAGTAGTCCGTTTTCAACTAATAATCGCGAAGCCATTGGTACTGACGCATACTCTTTGCCCAAGCGACTCACGATCACTTTATCTTCGTTTACTGCTTCTTCAAGCGTGTCAACATCAACATCAGCATTAACAAACTTTTGCATTGTAATCGGCTCTGCCATTTTTAAAGCTCCCACAAAAAAGCCTCCAATTAAGGAGGCGTATGTTTAATTTAGGCTATCAAGCCGTTAATAAAATCTTGATCGTTTGCGTAGTACTTATCCGTGTAGTTAATACACGACAGCTTGTGTGACATTGGATTGTCAGCAGGGTCTTTTGTTGTGATTATATAATTATCACGCTCAAGATCGTCATGTAGCACCAACTGATAAGTAGCACGTACTACGGCGTCCCAAGCTGTACTAAGGGGCTGTGAGGGCGCGCGGCTCAATATCACATCGTATTGATTGTCGCTTGGTGTACAGCGGATGTTATCGACGATACCGGCAACGGTTTGTACAAACACCGTCGCCTGAGTTTTATCACCAAAATTGGCTGTGCTTGATAATGTCAAAACGAACTGACCAGCGCTATTAACTTGCAAGGCCTCAACTGCGCCTTGCTGTGTATCAGCGCGATTTTGGTCAGCGACATTGATTTGGTTCGTTGGTATCACAAATCCTGACTCATCGGCTGCGGTAAAAGAACACGTCTTATAAGCGTGTTGATTTTTCCAGTGCCGGCGCATCATGTGCATATGCGCTTGAACTTTATTGCGCACACCGACCAAGTCCTTATTTTTGGTGTCAAAGTTGGTTGCAGATCCGTCATCGGGATAACGCAGTGTAACTTTCGCGTCGTCCACGGGGTCGGTATATGTCACTTCGACGCCGTCAAAGCCGTCACGTGGTCCAAATGTCTCACTATACTCAAAGCTGTCTGGCGTAATACTGTGACTGTTAAATGTCGCAACTGGGTAAGGCTCAGGACGCTCAAAGTGCAGACAGACTTTATTGTTAATGCGATAAGCGGTAAAAAATCCTGCCATCGCAACCGTCTGTATCATCTCTTCAGTTGTAATGTCCTTACTATCAAACGTTCCGCAGAACTGAGCACACAAATCAGTGCCAAAGTAAGCAATCTGCGCGTCAACTTCGGCCTTTATTTGCACCATATCCAAGTCATCAGCAGTCATATTGCTGGTTACTGGGTCAGTAGCAATGTCATATATGATGTCATCAATACGCTTTGATGGAATAAGTGCATCATTATTTTGCCAGTCACGCTCAAGACGCTGCGATAGCACAGTAAGCTTACGCTCTTTGAGCGACAGTGCGCCTTCAGTTGCGGCGGCTTTACTATATATTTTGGTAAACCCTGGTGCAGCATCGGCAGCAGTCATCAGCCTTGCGCCATAGAAGTCTGCTACGCGAATATCTTGCACAACACTGAAGCCTTTAGATGTTATAACCCGACCATGCTTGCGGCGTGAGCGCCAGCGCAGTCTTTTGCCTGTCGCCATGTTTGCATTTTCAATCTTGATTGTACTGGCGGCAGTCTGCGCAGCATCGGTGTTGCTGACATGAGCGCCTGACCACCAATGGTTGCCATCGCGCCAAACGCCTAATCCACCATTGTTTGCATAATCCGTGTATTTAGAGCCATATATAATATGCGTATCGATTTGCAGCGTTCCTGGCACTGGATTATTTGTGCTATCAATAATTTCTGACTCAATTTCGACCTCAATACCGATGGGTTCAAACGTCTGACCATCGGTGATATAAAGCCCGCCTGATGATAAAAAATTAACCATCACGAACTCATGATCTTTTTCGCTTGTGTAAAACCAGCCCTGCCACAAGCTGTCAGATTGCGTGCTAGCGGTTGTTTCTATCTCAGCCGTGTAATCTGCATTGTCAGCAAGCTTTTGCCAGTCTGGGTTGATGGTAGCTGGGTTTGATAATGTGATCTGCGCTTCTGTTAGGGCGCTGATGGTATAGACACCGCTTAAATTATAGGTAGTCACTGGACCGACAAGAGGTGGATTAGCCGGTGGGTCACCTTGATCTACTGGGTCAGTGATACCATTTGCGGAGTCAGCAGGATTTGTCTGTACAATGGTGATTGCATCTCCTACCTTAAACTGACTGACAAAGTTAAAGCCTGATTGCTCTATGATGCCACCGGCTCTAAAGACGGCTTTGTCTAATGTCAGATAGTTATCAGTAGGCGGCAGGAGTTGCCCGTTTACTGAGGTATAACGTTTGGTTGCGAAACGGGATAAAGCGGCCTCATCTGGCGTAAAGGCACTGCCAAACTGATACGCGGGTGTATCATCAAGGGTGCTGTTTGCATCAAAGACCAAAACACCGCTGCCAAATACTTGATCAAGAGGCGTTGTATCGTCCAATGCCTCTGTCACTAAGTACCAGCCGCGGCCAATCCACATATAAGACATCTCGATGGCACGGCCATCAATGTAGACAGTATAAGTCGTTGCAACTCGGTCAGGTACAGACCATACCTCACCGTAAATTTCTGCCACTCGGCCGCCCTGGCGCAGTCGATTCGTGCGCTGCGCTAAGGCATTGTTAGGGCTGGGCGGCGCATTGGTTGAGCCAGTCGGCACCACAGGCATGGGCATCAACAGAACAGCCGCGACTGTGATAAATGCCGATACTAATATCGGTATCCATGTCTCAGGCCCCGCAGGATAAGTGACGACATAGATAGTCCCGCCTTTATCATTTAATGCAATGATATCGTCAGGCGTGTTGGGTGTCACGTCAAAGTCAGTGTCCCATGTTTCGTGATACCAGTAGGTATTTGGTGGCTGTCCTTTTGGGTAAATGCCAGTAACAAGTTCAAATAAATCTTCACCGCGCACGATTTTACAGTCAGAGTTGTCGCAGGCATAAGACATGGGATTGCGGACAACAATCAGTTCGATATTAGAGTGCATAATATTTTATCCGTCCGTGTTTTAGCGCTGCAATATGTGGTGGTACACACTGCGGTCCCGATTCAGTCATATGTATAATTTTAGCCTGGTGGTAAATACCAGCGTGTAGCTCTTTGCCATGCATCAACACCAAGCACGGGTCGATAGGGTTATCGAGCGGGGCAAACTCTTTGAGCTTTGCAGTATTAACTTTGCGTTTGGTGCGTCCAGTCATCAGGTCGGCAACATAGACGCCCATATCCCGGCCAGTAATATCGCGATAAATATCAACGGCAAAATGTAGGCAGTTATAATTGTCATCGTCATACCGCTTATTGTCGTAGTCAGATAAAACAAGCATTAGCTAGCGCCTCGCAATGTCGGAACCAAGTCAATAGTAAATATGACGCCGGTGCTGGTTTTATTCAGCTGCTTTGCTTGGCACTTGAAGACAGCGCCACGCTTCTGCGGCTGATTGTCGGTTATTTCTAAGCCGCGCACGCTGGTCATTGGTTCGGTTAAGTCGCTCGTTAGATACACACGATAGTTAAGCGTTGGCCGTGTTGTTGAGTGTTGGCCACGGCGCAAACGATCAATCTCAAAAGGCATGATCTCACCGACATCACCGATACCAATGGTAAAGCTTTGTTGTAAATTGTCGGCTGACTGACCTGCCCGGATCGTTAATGGTAAAGGCTCATAATCACGGTAGACTTTGTCTTCGTAGCGCACGCGCACACCGTCGGCATGATTGCGTACAAAGCGATAGTCGCGGCTGAAAGATGGATGCTTAATTTCGATACACTCAAGGCGTATATCGTCATGGCGACCGCGTAACCAATACTCCATCTCTTTAATGGTTGCCATTACAGACCTCCTAGTGCATCTGGTAGATCTTCGTTGACAAGTTTTGCCAACTTTTGGAAGTAAAGTTCGATTTGGCCTTCTGTCATTTGATATAAGGTTGAGATTAAAATATCGTTGTCGATATCATATTTGATGGGCTTAGCAACCAGTGACAACTGAACGGTAAATATCTGGTCGCCAAGTGGTTGTACTGGCATAGAGTCACCAACAATGCGGCACTCATACCACTTGTGATCAACGTAATCTAATAGTAGATATGCTAAAAATGGCAGCCCTTCGTAAGCGCGTGTGAAAGCTAAGAAGTACTGCCACTGTGAACGGACACATTTATAAGTGACGTTAGCTCGATGCACTTTCCCCACACTATCTTTACGTTCACGTGGCAGGCCAACGATGGTTTCGGTGCTAGCAACATTACGCGAAAGACTGAAGGAGTAACCATCACGCAGCGGTTTTAGCATGAACTTTGGTATGTCTGCCATGATTTATCCTAATTTGCGCTGTAAGTGATAGTTGTTTTTGAGTGCCTGATTAGTTGCACTGTAGGGGTCGTTGATTTGTTGTGCCATCGCTTGTGGTAGACGCTGGTCTAGCCGTTTATCGATACGCATTTCGATACTGCCATCGTTATTGACATTGGTGGCCACATCTACTGGAGCATTATTTGTCATATAAATAATGACACCCTGATTGCGTTTATTGCTCTCATACGTACCGTTATTCATCGATTCAAGTTCTGATCGATATTTTGTAGTCGCGGCGGCATGTGCAACAAATTCTTTACCGTGGACGGGCCCAACTGGCATATTGGTAGGATAGTCGCCCGTATAACCGCCTTTCATAAAACCTTTCGGGTTTAGAGCTTGAATGGCGGCAGGTATGATACCTGTTTGCAACGTAGTAGTAGCAACGGCAGGTATATTGGCAGGGAATGGGGCTGATCCCCATGCTTTTGCGATAGCGGTAAAACTGGCAGATTGCGCACTGGCAAAATCAAAAGCTTTTTGAATCAAGAACATGCCTTTATAGCCTTTGCTAGTCTCTCCTAAAGCCATTCCAAATAGGGCGGTGATGCTGCCTAGATTAGCGGCTTGCCGTTGCAGTTCCAAATCTTTGGACGACTGATTGAAGTTCTCTGTCAAGGCTAAGCGTGCTTTTTCAGCCTGTGCTTTTTTGTCTGTATGCGTCTGCTCATACTTATCAACAATAGCCATCTTTTTATCGTATGCAGCGCGCAATTTTTCCGCTTCAGTCTGAGGGCCATTTACGTCTAAGCCGTCAAAATCCACACCGATAGATTTTTTATCAGCTTGGTACTGTGCGGCTCTACCAGATATTAAATCAGTCGCCTTACTACGCATTTTATCGCGTTCATCTTGCCATTTATCAAACCTTTCTTTTAGTGCATTAGTAGCTTTCAGCTGTGATTCTAGTTGTTGCAACGCCTCGGCTTGTTTAACCCATTCATTAATACGAGCCTGACTAGCGCCTTTAAATTTGCCAGCGTTGATATCGTACATTAGGGAAGATAGTTCACTAGTGTTGCCAAATAAAGCAATGCGTTTTCTAAAGCTATCAATACCGTCTTCAACAGCTTTGGCAGCTTGCTCGGCCATTCGCTGAGCTTCGGTGACGACCGCCTTAGCACCTTTTTTTATGCCAACGGCCATGCCTTCTGCAGTCTGTTCTCCAACTGTTTTCATGACACGAGATGGTGAACGGATGTTAAGAACGCTCTTAGCTTTAGCGACAGCACTTGATGCCATGTTACCGATTGCACTAGCGACACCACTTGCGCCTGCTTTTATGCCGTTAATTAAGCCATTTATAATTTGCTTGCCGATTGTCAGCATTTTGCTAGGTAATTGACTTAATGCAGTTGTGATACTTAAACGGATACTATTAAATGCTGTTACTGTGTTTGTCTTAATATTATTCCATGCATTGCTTACTGCTTGTTTTGCAGATTCAAGACTGGATTTTATCGAAGCTGTAATAGCAGCCCATTTAGTGTTAGCCCATGCGTTTATCTCATCCCAATTTTTGTACAGAGCAACGCCAATAGCTATCAAACCTGCAACAGCGACAACAAGAATACCAATAGGACTAGTGACAGCAGCAAGCGCAGCGCCAAATGCCCATGTTGCAGTGGCAGCCACAGTGCTGATCGCGCTCCATGTCACTGTGGCAGCTGTCATTACGGCCGTAGAAACGGAAGCAGCAGTCGCAGCAATAGAGCTGGCTATAAGCGCAGCATTGTGAATTAATAATATTGCAGATACACCGCCTACAACGCCGCCAAGTACCATAAATAAGGCTTTGTTTTCGCTAATAGTCTGCTTTATGGTTTCCCAATGTTGATAGACAAGCACACCAGCCGCAACTAAAGCACCTAATGCAATGATAGTTAGTCCCATTGGACCAGCTAGAGCGACATAAGCCAATTTCAAACCGTCAATTGTAGTCTTCGCCGCTGTAAAACCATCAACAGCAAGCTTTAAACCAACTGCTGTAGCAATTAAAGAACCGCCAATGAGTGTGATTTGTTGAATTAATTCAGGATTAGCAGATGCCCAGGTGCCTATGGTTGCGACCATAGGTGTCATGTTTAGTAGTAATTCATTTAAAGCTGGTATAAAGGCTTCACCAACACTGGCGACCACACCATCGATGTTGTTCTTAAATAAGACCATTTTATTAGCAGTTGTGTCGCTGATTTTTTTAAACTCAACATCCATTGAGCCAAAGTAATCCTTGGTTGAGTTGACCGTTTCACCAAGTAGTTCCCAGTTATTTTCTAGTACGCCCACACTGCCTGCGAGCATGGTAATATCATCGCCGAACTCCTTACCGATAATTAAGGCGTTCGTGCCGATGCGTTTAGATTCCTCCAGATCATTAATAGCATCAAGATAAGTAATAATTGCTTGCTTACCATCAGTTGCTACCAGTTTACTAAAATCATCAATATTTAATCCTAACTGCTCAAATCCGATCAACTGAGACTTAGTCGCATAGTCTAATGTAGAGAATGATGTTAGTAGTGAGTTGACTGCGGTAGAGGCAACTTCAGCTGGTTTACCCATTGCAATCAATGCACCTGTTAAGCCTAATGTTGCATCCTCTGACAGTCCATAGACTTTGGCGACACCGCCAACACGTAGCAGTGAATCAATGAGCTGGGCAGCGGTAGCAGGAGTGTTATTGGATAGCGTATTAATCGCATCGCCAAGCCGGTCAATATTTGCAATTGGTATCTGAAATACATTAGCGATCTTTGCCATACTATCTGCAACTTGCTGAGCTGGCAGATCAAAAGCGACACCCATTTTTGCCATCACTTCGGTAAAGTGAACTAGGTCTTTTTCTGCGATGCCCAGCTGACCGCCAGTAGCCGTGACGGCCGCTAATTCTTCAAAAGTCTGCGGAATCTGCGTGGTCAATGCTTGCAACTCTTTACGCATATTTGCCAAGCCGTTGCTAGTTGCAAATTCTACGGTCTTATCAATCTCAGCCATTGAGCTTTCAAACGACATGGCTGTTTTGATTGATAATGCGCCCATACCAGCAAGCGCGGCGCCAACTCCCAGCGCCATTTTGGCGGCATTGGTGCTGATATCATTGAACGCTGACTTGCTGTTTTTTCGTGCTTTGCGTAGCTCGTTATTATAGTTGGCAGTATTTGCCTCCATGATTACTTGGATTCTACTCAGCACCGAAGCCATGACACCCTCCTATGATTTACTTGCAGTTTTTTGTTCGTTGACTTTCGATGCTAAGAAATCTCTTAACGCAGAGACTTGTTTATGTGCTTGTAGCCTTTTTTCACGCTGTCTTTCTTGTTCTTTTTGCTCAGGTGTTAACAATCGGTGGTCATATAACATAAAATCTTTTATGGTTTTCTTGTCTTTACCTGCGTAATTTTGCATACGCAGAGAGGCAAAATGCATGTCTAATAATTCCCCACCAAATGGCTCTACGTACAAGTTAAAAGCTTGCCACTCAGTCAGCTCACGCGCGGTCATATTGTTTTCTATCCACTCGACCGTTTTGCCCAAATGAGCGGCTAGCCTGAACTTAAATATACGTAAAGGGTGGGCTATTAGTTTTTTGTGACTTCTTCTTGATTTTCAGGTTTTAGGGCATTGAGCTCGCTTGAGAAGTCATAGACTTTTGAGACAATGGCTGCGGGGAAGCCTTTGACCATTTCGATATCGTCATCATTAAACTCTAAGACACCATCGGCATCACAGACTGAATAGACAAAGATAGTGGCTCGAACACCATTTGTTTCTACTTCTTTTTGCATCAGCCCTTCCAATCCCTCACGCTCAGCAGCACTCATCACTTTGATGTATACGTCACCAAGTTCAGGGATAGGCAATATTTTTACGCTGGTTTTTAATTGCATGAAATCCGCTTTACTTAGTACTTTTTTAGAGGCTTGTTTGGTCATTTGATTGCTCACTTATGATTTAAAAATAAAGAAAAAGCGCAGAGCTGGTTAATGCTCTACGCTTTTGATTAATGTTGACGCTGGTTTATTTGATTACTAAGGTGTTTGGGTGATTTCTGAACTGATGACTAGGACACCCTCAACTTTGAGCATGTCTTTTTGTTCTGCCATAAGATTAAATTCTTTAACCATACCGTCAAACACGTAACCTTCACTGGCGGCGGCAGGATCAATAAATTCAATTTTATTTTTAATGACCGTGGAATTTTTGTAGGCGGCTTTCAATTCCATGTGCTGCGGATCGGTCGGTACATAATACAAGGTGAACGGTATTTCTGATGTCTCTCTAAAGTTGGGCACTGCGTTTACAGTAGAGGTGGCATCAGTCGGCGTGACATCGACGACGACTTTAGTCAGCTTGGGCATCTCCATTTCATTTAAAAACTCTACTTGGTTGAACGTAGGGACATCATCAGTCGCGATGCTCCATTTAAACTGCACATTTACTAATTCATCAGCGGATATAGCCATAATCATCACTCTCTTATTGGTGGTAGGGTAGGGTTGCTTAATTGGTTTGCCAGATATGACACTCGATGCTTTGTCTGTATAACCCAGACTTCTCATCGTGGAGGTATTTACGGCTGTCGTAGTAAAACGGCTTTACGTTATCTTTCAGGATATTGATCATTTGATTGGTGGTGTCTTCACAGTCGTCATAGTCGTTGTGATACACATCTAGCTGCATATAAGCCAATTCTCGACCTGTATATCCTGCTACGACATTGGTTGCATTGGTATTGAGTACGGTATAGACCAGATACGGTGTGCCTGTTTCGCCCTCTGGTCGGACCAATGGATAGACTTTATCGTCAAAAAATGCGCCTAGGACGCTATAGATAACCTCGCTTGCTTTCATTTATTACGCCTTTTTATCCAATCATGACTTTATCAATTTCAGCTTTGAGCACTTCTTTAAACCTTTCAACGCCTTCTTCGTGTTTACTGTCTGCGGCAGGTCTGATAAATGGGGTAGGTGCGATGCTGCTGGTCCCTGTCTCTAAAAAATACCAATAAAAGCCTTTGGCTGAGACAAACAGACCAACTGAAGGTTTTGCGGTGTATCGCATTTGCTTGGATCGGATTTGTTTTTTTAGCACGCCTTTATCGACGGGAGCGAGGCGTTTGGCTTCTTTTTTAATGGGTGCGATACCAGCGTTCAGTGCTTTTCGCATGACCTTGTTTTTGGAAGTGTCGATCAACCTATCAAACTGTCTGTCTAGCTGGTCCAGTCCATCTATTCTGATCGATGCGCTCACGATGAATCCTTATTTTGGACAATAAAAAGCCCCATCGGATGATAGGGCTATTGTTACGGTCGATTAGTCGTAGTTAGCGACGGTTCAGGGGTGAGAACTGCGTCATGTTATAAGCACGTGAGGCTTATATTTGAATGGTTTTATTTATTGTTAAATATATTATAAAGCAATCTATTCCATGCTAAACCTAAGTCAATAAAAGCATAGGCAGTCGTTGCGGTATGTGTTTCTAAAGCTAATTGCTCAAGCTCATCAATCCGGCTGTCGATACCACATCTTATGGTTTTTAACATCATAGTTCTCACTCATACTTAGAACTTAATAGCTTACCATCTTCGTCAAACTCACACATTGCAGTGTGTTTTGACTCAGCATTGAATTGATTTTTTGCGTAAAACTGGAACCATAATTCGTGATTAGTTTCTTTTTTATATTTTAGGTTGCTGTGGATAATATCCATTGATCGCGGATTATTTAGTTTAGCTTGTATATCAACCTGACAGTCGGTAAGCAACTCGGCCTCAGATCTATCACCTAGATTAGGTATACCGCTAAGTGTATTTACTTTCTTTTCTTCTGGCTCGGTTTCAGTATTCTTTACTTCGCTTGAGCCGCAGGCTGTTAGAAATAAAGCTATTGATAATGCTGCGATAGTCTGCTTCATTGTTATTACCTGACTAATAGTAAAATAATGTCTGAGTATATTACGAGTAACAACATTAATCTATCAATCACAGAAACAAACTAGAAATAACTAGCTATTTGTTTTTGTACGACACACTACGATTTTTTTATTGTCTTTTGGCACGGGCATTATCCCTAGTACTTCATAAACGAAGCCACTACCATCTAAAACCTGTATCTCATCACTTGCTTTAATGTCCGTTGCCGTATCGACAAGTATTTTTGCATCTACTGACGATCCAGCGGCATGACCTTCTACAAAGTCCCGAGTGCTGATGGGTAGTAGCTCACACCACGTCTGTGGCATGACGCTATTAGTAGACTTAACGGCGCCAGTGGTGGTTCTCGTTGTGATTTTTCGCACGACACCAATTGGTGTACTAAGCCGACCTCGGCTAACCTTTGCCATTTTAGACTCCCCATTTACGATATTTATTCAACAACCGGTCAAGCGCACGGTTCATATGTAACTGTTCTGTTTGCTGTGCTTCACGATTTTGGTATAAGTCGCCAATGATGAGTAGGGCAGCATGTTGTAAGGATTCTGACAATTCACCAGTCGATGTTAAGCAAATGTCTTCTGTCAGCTCACGATCCAGTTCGTCAGCTATCAAGCGAAATGACGTTGGTATAAGACCGGCAATATACGCATCATCTATCTCATGTGTGACATGCAAGTGTGACTTGGCTTGCTCAAGCGTGATGGATGCAGTGATCATAGGTGATGCCTATATTGAGTTAGGATAAAAAAGACCGCTGGTAGACTTGCCACCAGCGGCTGGTAATAACGGTTTCAACTAATAGTTATCTAATCTTATGGCCCGACGTTAACTAGGTCGCCCGTCACAGCTGCATCAGGCATGACGACGCCAAAGGCGGCGCGCATTTCAGCACGTACCGTCACTAAGTTTTTGCGGAAGTTGTCACCATCTTCAGTAGACAGCTCAACGGTCGCATCTTGGCGAATATAGCCTTCAGTTGCCATGGTGATGTTGCCGACCCAGTATTTGCCAACTGGCATCGATGGTGACTGGCTAACCGCCAAGCCCCAAACGAAAGGTTGAACGGCCGCGCCTGGTGAACCAAATAAGTAATGGCCATCGGTGCCTTTAGCCTGTTCAATCTCTGCCCAGTCTTGCGGGTTCAGAATAACCGTCTCAGGAGGTAAGAAGTTAGCATAAGCTTTTGCTTTTGCAGAACTGATGGTATCGATAGCATTGTCGTTGGCAACGATGGTCAAGCTGTTGCCAGCTTTCATCAGGCCTTTGAAGCTTTTGGTGTCGCCATTGATGACCAGATATTCAAGCTTTAGACGCAAGCCGTAAGACATGCGACCTTCGATATAAGCAGCCAGTGCCGGCGCATCATCTAACACCTGATTGCTAACACGTACCCAATGAGCAATAACGTCAATTTCTAATGAATCAGGACCAAACGTAAGGCTTGATTCAGGCTTAAGCTCACCTTCAGCCACGATATCAGCCATGAAGGTGACAGCACTTTCACGTACATAAGGAATAAGTGGTACTGACGTTGGTATCCAATTGATCATGTTGACCAGCGTCAGCGGATTACTAGCGGGGTTAATTATTCTGGCATCGTTGATGTTGCCAGCCGTGTTGATTGTGCCAAGCATGACGGTGTTACGTGCAGAGACACCATCAATCTGTACTTTGCCACGTGAATGCTTAATTGCTTTAATTTCTTGGCTGATACCTTCATTGCGAGAGAGTAGGCCACCAATGCTGTTTGCGTCTAGCTCACCGTCTTGGACACCGCGTACCATCTTTTGCTCAAACTCTTCAAAGCGGGCTGATAGGTCACCGACTTCTTTTACACTGTTCTGTAGCTCAGTGATAGCATCACGAGTTTCTTTGTCATCTTTGTTTTCAGCAAGTAGCTTTTGCTTTTCTTCGATAAGCTTGTCGAGTGTGGTTAAGCGACTTTTGAGCTGAGTCGCAAGTTTTTCGTACTCATCTTTGGAGCCACCAGCATCACGAGTCATGACACCCGCACTAGGCATAGCGCCAGCAATAGTAGTAGTTTTAAAATCGCGCATAATATTTTCCTTTAGGCAAAAAAATAGCTACCAAATGGCAGCTTTATTGAGGGTTTGGTTTGGGTTACTTATCTAAAAATGCAAACGGATCATCATCTTTGCTAGTATCATCAGCGCGAGTGCCCATGATGCTATCGAGTTTGGTAATAAAGTGCCTTGCATCAGCTTGGTCAAGTCCGAGCTGGGTCAGCATGTCACACGCATCATGTTCATCAGCTAAGTTATTGATTGTCTCTACTTGGCGATTGATACGAGCACTACGGTCACTAGGCTCATCAACGACGCTGATTTCGAATAAATCTGCGCGTTTAATCAGAATATGGTTGTCTTGTTCTTCATAATCCATTTCAGTCGGATTATAAAAACAGATAGATAAGCCATCAACTGTTTCATGGCGTAGCATTGCCTCAACATCGGTTGCTAATCGAAGGCCTTGGGTCAGCTCTCCTTTTACTAATAGGCCAACGTCATCTTCTTCAAAACCAGTCCATTTGCCGATTCGCATCGCTGATGTAGTATCAAACATATTACGCCAGCCATGGTTATAATACATATGTACTTTTTTAGCTTGTGATTCAAATAGTGCAATCATATCTGCAAAAGCGCCACGCGCAAATTTCTCGCCATGCAAGTTGATGCTATCCCATTTAACTGCGTAACCATCGAAAGTATGTGTAGTAACCCCGTCTTTGTCAGGTTCAGCAAACCGTATCTTTGTATCGACAATAGGCATGCGTCGCGTACTAACTGATTGCAGCAACTCACTGCGACCATCGCGACAGTGCAGCGTTTGCAGTGAGTGTTTATTCATTGCTTGTATCCTTTGTTTGGTCTAGTGAAGATTGTTTAGCGACAACACTAAGTGGTGCAAACCCTAATTGCATATAAAGATCATCGCCACCTTCTTGTGGCTTCCAACCTTCAGCTCTGCGTATTTCATTTGGCGTACGCTGACCAGATGTAATCTCAGTGTTATACATCTCGACGCGTTCTTTGCGACTTGATCTCAAAATTGCGTCAGCATCAATTTCAAATTGGTATTTGTCCCAGTCTTTACGGGGAATTAGTGTAGTCAACATTGATAACTCAAGGCGCTCAAGGTAGGGCCGCAAGTTAAATTTGTGAAATGCTTCAATGATTGCTGAGATACCAGTGCCCCAGTTGCTCGATTGCGTACTGTCATTAATCAAAATACTAGGCACGCCGAACATACGAGCGATTTCTTCTAAGCTAAAACGGCGCGTGGCCAAAAGCTCAATGTCTGAGGGTGTTAGGCTAATAGCCTCAAACTTCATATCAAGTGGTAACACTGGCATAAAGGTTTCATCGCCGCTGGTTAATTCGCCCATTTCATCGCGAAGTGCCTTGCGTTGTTCGGCAGTTGGTGAGCCCTTTGTCATCAATGCGCCGGTTGGCTTGGCACCATTACGCATGAGTGACGTTATTTTATCGTCTGATGCATCTGCTACAGCGACGGCTTTTGCAGCGTGTTGCAGCGGTGATAAGCCTTTTATGCCGTTACCAAACAACTTAACATGCCAAATATCAGACTCTATGTAGTCGCGGCTAAATGCAGATGTAACTTGATGACGATAAGTAAGCTCATCATTCTTTAAAATGACAGTCATGTTAGAAGAGTTAATGATATCTAAACTGAGAATACGAGAGTTTTTATCACCTATCCTGGTGATCCTGACGTATGCATTGCCATCGCTGACCAAGTTGAGCATCAGTTGTTCCATGAACTCGATGCGGTTTTGCCGTTTATTGGGTTTATATCTCAGCAATTTCATGACGTCATGATCTGCTTTGGTATCTAAATACCCATCTTTGTCCTTTGTATATAAATCAATGGGCATACTAGCGATGGTTTCAGCTAGCAATCTGATCGATGCAAAGACCGCTGTGACTGTCATAGCACTATCAAAGGTGACAGGTTTGGCAGTTTTAGTGACAGTGCGAGTAGCGTTTTGGTTGCCGTCAATGGGGTCACGCGGCGCGTAACCAAACCATGCAGCGACGGTTTGTATGAGTGCCATGTTATCCCCTAAAGCTTACAAAGTCGTTTAAGTAGTCGCCAAGCTGTGTCTCAAAATCTTGGCTAGGCAAGTCGCCCGTTTCATCATAGTATTGGGCGCGATTAGTCGCGATAATTGCAGCAACTGCGCCATCAATTTTGCTAGCGTCTGATTCTTTACGCGGGAATATGTTGTCGTTAGCGTCTTTTTTGACAGTGACGTTGCCCATACACCAGCGCAGGATTGGATTGCCATCATGATGAATACGTTTAGCTGCTAATAGAGCCCCAATATGTTTCATTGGTTCGCTCAAATAAGCGACGCGCTGTGGCACTTCAACCATATTTAAACTCTGCTCATTAAGTCGCATTGCTAGATATGTTGCATTAAAAGGGTCATACCCTGTTTCTTGCATGTCGAAGCATGCTGCATCTGCAATAATGTCACGCTCAATACGTTCAAAGTCTGTGATATTGCCATCAGTGACCGTTAGCCAGCCTTGACGTTCCCATTCGATAAATCGTTTTTGATTAGGGTTATTAGCGTTGTCTAGCTGTGCACGATTGATATAAAAATCTGCAAAGAAATAATAATGCGATTCATCGTCTATTTTTTTGACAAATAATTTAATACGCGCCGCTAAATCAACTTTAGATGCTAGATCAAGGCCGCCAAAGCATGGATATTTATCAAACATACTTGGCTGAAAAGCCTTGTTTGCCGCGTCATCCCAATCTTGAATGTTGAGCCAACCGCTGCGAGCAGCTACCCAAACGCATAAATGCTTGGTCAAGAAGTCAGCTTGTGAGTCAGGGCTGATAGCAGCACGTTGATATTCCGCTTGCAGCGCTTCTTTGTGTACTGATACGCCGTAGTTGGGATTGGCTTTGCGCCAGCTTGCAGGGTCACGCCAATCATCAGCGTCATCTATCGTGTAAATAATGCCGAAGTAGCGGTCATGGGACTCAAGTCCTGATAAAACCTTAGTGACCAACGTGCGCTGCTCATAGCAAACGCCATCTAAGATAAAGCCAGCTGTCGTAATAGCAAATAGCAAGGGCTGTTCACGCGCTCCCATACCCGTTGCCATGACCTCGTAAGTATCGTTTGATTTGTGCGCGTGCAGCTCATCAATGATAGCGCCATGAACGTTGAGTCCGTCCAAGTTGCCACCGTAGTCGCGGCTTAACGCTTTGAACGTGGATTCAGTCGAGACAGAGCTGACTGCATGAGCTGCGACGCTTATACCCATTGCTTTTTGCATATCTGGGCGTTTTCGCACCATGCCCTGTGCGACTTCAAAGACGACACGCGCCTGGTCGCGAGTAGTAGCGGCTGAGTAAACTTCAGCACCCATCTCCCCGTCAGCGAAGCACAAGTAAAGCCCAATACCAGCAGCGAGTGTAGACTTAGCATTTTTACGAGGTATTTCAACGTATGCATAGCGAAAGCGGCGTTTGCCGTCAAAATCTACCCAGCCAAATAAGTTGGCCACAATGAATATTTGCCAAGGCTCAAGTAGTATCAATTCACGCTTGTTTGCCAGCTCACCTTTGACGTGTGGCAGCAGCTCTATGAATCGGCAAGCCTTCGCAGCCAGCTGACTATCAAATTCAAACTCAAATGCAGATTCATTCTTTGCGCGTTTAAGATCCGTTAGGTGACGTTGACACGCCTGACGCACATAGACACACGCATCGATAGTGCCGTCGATTACATCCGTTGCGTATTGCGCCGCGATATTAGCGTAGGCAATAACATCGGACATAGTTTTTTAACCTTGTTTAAACTCCCCAAATTCACTATCGCCAAATAAGTTACCTTGAGCGACATCGACTTTGATACTGGAGCGTGCAGCAGGAGATAGACCAAATTCGCGGCCCAATGATATAAGCTGTTTTTGTAATGTGTTACGAATGCTGACCAAAGCAGTCTGTACTTGAAAACCGTTAGGCGTTGTGCCAATCCAAGTATCAACATTCTCAAGCTTGGTACAGACGTCACCATAACGGGCCGACGTCTCGGCATACGCGCCAAATAAATCACCATCAATAACTGATAGCAATCCGAGGGCGACTAATTGAGGCGCTATCTTGTCCCACTGTTTGCGTGATTTGGCGTCTAGCCAATCAGGGCAGGGTGGTATAGCCAGTGTTGGTTGAGCAGCGTTGTTGGCAGCTTCACGGTCGCTACGGACACGGCTGCCTTGCAACACTTTGAGCTGCGTTGGTTTGCGTGGACGAGACATAGTGTCACCTGAGAACAGTTATTTTTTGAGGGGGTATACCCCCTATAGGGTTTTGACCATGCGAAAATTCTCTTGGGGGCGGTGGTCGTGGAGGACAATCGTGTTTACTTTTTACCCCACCCTGCCTTGAGCTGGGCGACATCATAATCAGATAATTTATTATCGATGGTCGTTGTTTTGATTGAGTGACATGAGTAGCAAAGAGGCTGCCAGTTTGTCTGATCCCAAAACAATTCCTGATTGCCGCGATGCGGTAGGATGTGATCGACTACGTCAGCGGCTCTAATAATTTCGTTGGCTTTGCAATGTTTGCACAGCGGATTATCATTCAGAAATAGTAAGCGAGCTGAGCGCCATCGGGCATCGTATCCGCGCTGAGCAGATGACGGTCTGTTGTCTATACGCTTAAGCTTGGCAGGTTCGGCTTGCTTGATTTGCGTGGCTTTTTGATGTTTTGGCTTGGGCTTATGTAGCTTACAAACACCATTGGTACCAGTACTGGCGTTGCAACCTGCATGGCTGCAAAGCGTAGTAGGCATCGATGGCATAAGGATTGCTCATAAAGAAAGCCCACTGCGGGGGCAATGGGCTTAACTGGTAATGTTTGGTTGATGCTGCCGTGTGCTTTACGATTAGGCAGGAACTTCGAATATGAGAAATCTTAAGGTAATCTGTCCGAAAACTCAAGTAGCCTCCGAGTAGCCGACGACTTGTAATTTTGTTGCAGACCATACAGCGCGTGAGTTTGCGTTGATATCTTTTAATATAAAATTAATATGATCAGATAGTTTATTGTCAGACCAAGTTTGTTTTGCAATACCAGCAAATGCAGCTCGCTCGCTGTCTGTCCAAGCTGAACCAAGTGCAGTATTAATCGGATACTGACATTCTGCCAACGCGGTGCAGACTACTTTATCAATATATCTTTTTCTTATTGCTTGCCTTGATAGCTTGTCTGAGTAGGATGCTGATAGTCGTGCTTGGATAGCCGTATCAAAGCCGTCGTTCAGATAATGATAGCAGTCAGACTCAATAGGTGTGATGTTTGCAAACGCTTCAGCAGCTGCTCGTAAGTACTCTTGACGCATGATAAATATCCCCCGTTATTTAGATTCAATATAGGATCGTGTGCATAGTTACGTCAAGATGTGCATAGTTGATTTTAAACTATGCACGTCTGAACCCTTTGGTATTACTGGCTTGTAAGACTGATGTTCATAGTGTGCATAGTGTGCATAGTTATATTTACGCACGAGGATAAAAATATTTTGTTGTTATCATAGGTTGATAATAAAAATAAATTATTTCCCGCGCGCGCATACGAAAAACCCTGCACACTATGCACAGGGTCGCTATAAGCTATATACGGTAAGGGCTGTAGACGTGCATAGTTGTATTTTAAACTATGCACATGGGGTGCACACTATGCACATGGTTGGCTATTTGGGGTCAAGTTTATGACCGATAGCGTTCTTCATGACCTGTATTTCTTTGCCAAGCCACAGTTGTTGGTTGGCTGCGTCAGCTGTGGGGAACATTGTTGGCATCTTGACGGCAATAACAGTCGCTTGAACTACTCGATTGACAGCAGGCAGTTGGTATCTTAGCCGCTCTTTGTGTTCACGTCTACCAATATATGTCATTAATTTGGTTTTAGTAGTGCCACGTTCACCACCTTTACGGCACCAGTACTGGTAGTAGTCATACAGATCGTCAGTTAAGCAGCTGCAATAAGGTATACCGGCTTCGCCTATCACCCAATCATCGTAGAATACTTCCCAGTTTGGTTGGCTTAATCGAATGAGCTGACGTTTGCTGTTGGTCATAAGCGCAGGTGTATGCGCTGTCTGGTCTTTTAAGTCTGTCATCATGAGTAGCGTATAAAAAGCACGTAGCATCTTGTCATCGGTATCAGATAGAGCTGATGCGACTTCATTTAGGATGGGTGCGGGAATCTTTTGTTGTGGATAGCAGACTACATGACGTCTATCGTTTTGCTCAAGTGATAGAGGCATCATGTTATTGGATAAGAATATCGCATTAACGAAGTTGTCTTGCTGCCAGCCACTCATGAATTTCTTGCTGATATAGATTGTGTTGCCCGTGATGAGCTGCTTGACCATACCCATCTGTGAGTAGCGGTCGCTGCCACTGAATATCTCTTCAAAAAGTGCATAGAGCTTATTAGACACCCAGTCGTTGTACTGAGATTCAAGCTGACCTTGTCCAAGCGTGACAGCATAGTCGCCATAGATACGTGACATGATGCGGTCAAAGAATAACGACTTACCAGCACCTTGTACTTCGCCATGAAATATCAATGCGGTATCGAGCTTGGTACCAGGTTGCTGTAAGGGTATGGCCAACCATCTAAGCACCCATTCGTAAACTTCTTGTTTGCCTTCACACAAATGTAGTAGTAGGTCCGTGATCGGCTTGCACATAGTGGCTGCATCACTTAACTCAGTCTCGATAGGCTTAAGCGGTAAGCCGTCAAACGTGTTGATAGCGATATCATTAGGGTTTTTGGGTTGTTTGGAGTGAGTTGGGTCGAACCAGATATTGTCAGCTTTTACTGTTGTGCGTGATTCGCTTTTTAGCCAAATCTCATACTCATTGGGCCATGCTAGCTTGATAGTGTCCACTGGTAGTCTTATGTGCTCAACGTCGTCCCACACTTCTTTTGTGCCATATATGAGAAAGTAGCGGTCAAACATTGATTTTGCTTCAACCGCTAATAGCTCGTCTCGGTCTTTGCTAACGTCTGCTTTACTAATCTTTTCGTGCTTAGACTCCCACCAACGCACCGCTAGTTTTTTATTGCCGATCTCATTGGCGAACTGAGTTTTTGTATACTCAATCTTATTTACGATGTCATAGACTTTATTGGTTACTTTGCCGATATCGGTAATTTGAGCGTATTGCTTGAGCATGTCAGCCAAGCGCATATCTTGTTCAACATCAGCGGGTACGTTGCCATTATGTGAGACAGTAGGCGCATCAACAACACTATGATCATCATTGGCAGCTTGAGTGACGATTGATTTGTTAGCTACTGCATGTTTGATTTGCCGCGCCACTTCGTTGAGTCCAGCGGTTGCTGCGAGGTCGTTAAAATCTGAGTGTTGTTTGTCTTGCATTACGCTGCGTCCTTATCTATATCTACTACATCAAAACTGGGTATAACCAATTCGCCATTAACTGCTATTGCTGCCAGTTTGCCATCACGTATGCCTGCATTGTACTCAACAAGTGGCTTTGGCTCTTTGCCGTCTACTATGTCCTTATCACGCATCTTGAGTGCAGTTGCACTATCGTCATCAGCGCAGATGATAATGCGATGATCAGGATGTTGAGCGCGGATTGCTTTGGCTACTGGTATCAAATTATGGGCGTTGAAAGCTACAACTACAGGTAGGCTATAGCTCATTGCATCAAACACAGTTGCACCAGTTGCATAGCCTTCGCAAATTAGTATCACACCCGCGCCAAACATAGGGCTATTGCCAATCGTAAAGTAAGCGCCACTCACTAAGCCGCCTTTTAGGAAAAGCTTTTCGCTGTCAGGTGCGATGGTTTGTACATTGACCAACGTAGTCCCTTCGGTTGTTATGTTGTAGTACTGCATGGGTATGATTAGATTGTCGCTGTCATCTTTACGTAAGCCGATAGCTGCGACATTTTTGCGTAATAGATAAGGATGGTCATCGGTTGCGGGTTTTGCATTATCCCAAATACTTTGAGCACGGCTAGCAGCATCAAGACGGGCTTGTCGCTTCTCAGCTTTCTCAGCTGCTTCACGCTCGACTTGTTGTGATTGCCACTGTGCGCGCTGCTCATCTGTCACTTCACTAGTCGCATCAAGTCCGATAGCGCCTGCTATCAGCTTATTGGTCTCATAAACATCAAGACCAGTGAATTGCTGCACGAGCATAAAGCCATTACCAGCACCACATTGTGAGCATATCCAAGTACCCTCACCACGTTTGTCATCACAACGGAATCTATCAGAGCCGCCACACATTGGACATGCTTGATGCTGATGTGCAGGTTTAGTGAAGCTAATGCCAGCAGCAGGGAATATATTTGAGACATAATTACCGACAGCTGCTGCGCGAATGGCGTCAAAATCAAGCGGGGTGCGTTTATCTGTCATTGTGTCTCTCCATGTTCCGTTCAGCATTTTTTAAGATGGTTTGAATATGACTAATCAATGCGTGACCGTCTTTTTTCATACTTGCATATTCGTCAGGTTCGATGACCTTGTCAGCATAAGCGTCCAATGAGGTGCTATTAAGATCCGCGAACTTTTGACCAAGTAATGCAATATCAACCATCTCGTCGCATTGGTTGTTGTCATCAGGCAGCAAGAACCATCCAGCGTTACCATGCGCGCAGCAGATAGCATCCATTATTAGAGATGATTGAGTGCTGCTTAATAGTTGCTCAATAAGCACAGGTGAGCAGGTATGAGATGTGCGCTTGGGATTTACTTGTAGCGCGGTAGTATTGTAATTAAGCCCAAACGTCTCACAGATACCGCCAAGTGTACCGCGTGGTTTCATTGCAGCTTGATAGATTGCGGCTTCCAGATCTAATACGCATTTCTCGGCACGCTGTGCGGCTGTGTATTTTTGTTTCGACATATTGCCCCCGTTATTGTCGTTCTTTTATTTCGGCTGTAGCGTTAAGCTAGTTGTTGTTGATTACTTGGATCGTTTGCTGGTTCGGGAGTGGGGAATATATCTGGACGTAACTCGTGACATGGGACGCCAGTAGCTTCGCTAATTTTTGCAACATACTTAGCAGATGCTCTACCGTCTCTATTCAGCCATTGCCAAACGTTTTGTTGTTTTGCGTCGATTAGCTTTGCAAGCTCGGTTTGACCTCCAGCCTTATGAACGGCTCCCATAAGAGCTTCTTTTGGAGTAATTGGATCAATAATCATGATGTAAATCCTTTGTTGTTAATTTTAGTGTATTTAATCATTTGTTGTTAATTATGTCAAATCTTTTGTTGTTAGCTTTGCAACATCATTTGTTTTAAATTAAGAGAAATTACAGAGGATATAATTATGGCACTTGGACAGCGAGTTAAAGAAGCTAGAGAGTTTAGAGGTCTTAAACAAGGAGAGCTTGCTGATCTAATCGGATGGACACAGCAAGCATTATCTACATTAGAAAAAAGAGACAGTAAGAAGAGTTCTTATTCTGCTCAAATAGCGAAAGCACTGGATATCGACATTGATTGGTTGATGAGCGGTACGGGCGAAATGATTAAAAAGGAAAAAGAGAAGGGAAACGGTATAGTTAAGAGCCCTATTAAGTACGTTCCAGTTAAAGGTTCAGCTCAGATGGGTGATAACGGATATTGGCTGGAGCTGGATTACATGGGGAATGGCGGGGATGGATACTTAGAGGTAAATAATGCTAGTGATTCAGCGTATGTCATACGTGCCGTAGGTGACAGCATGTTCCCTGCATTGCGTTCAGGATGGTACATAGTGTTCGATCCTAAAAGAGATCCGTGCGCTGGCGAATATGTGCATATTGTATTAGCAGATGGTCGCAACATGATTAAAGAGTTTGTTAGCTGTCAACATGGCATTATTACTGTTATATCTGTTAATGGAATGGAACGAATGTCTTTCAACTGTGAAGAGGTAAATGTTCTAAACCCATTTGTAGAAATACAACCGCCAAGCAGACTGCGTGATGAGCTGCACTTATTGGATAATGAATGTACGGGGATATAACAATGCCTAGCAGACCATGGATAGAGTATTGGGTTGAGCATTACTTTGCACATGCTAAACCAGTCTCAGAAGACAACCCTTTAGTTAGGGGCTGGTGTGTTTATATTGAAGTCTACGAGTTGGACTAACTAAAGCACTTAATTTCTTAACATGTTTTGTTGTTAATATTTAATTATTTTTAATATAAACAACAAAAGATTTGACATTATTAACAACAAATGATTAATATATACCCGTAATCAACAAAACGGGTATAACGTCATGTCTCAATATCAAAACAATGGAACTGTCACACCAAATCGCGCTCAGCTAGAGATTGAGCGCCTACAAACAATCCTAGCCGAACGTAACCAACAGCTACAAGCTGCTGAGCAGACAATCACTCACACACAGATTAACTATAAGCAAGCGCATAAAACTATGCGTTTGCTTATGGTTTTTTGCGTTTTGTTGATTGTTGTTTTGTCGTTGGGAGGTGCAGCATGAGCACTCAAAACAAGCTAGGCAAGCTAATCACACGCTTTGAAATCGGATTTGATAACGAAACCAAAGCTGATATTGATGCTTTAAAAGCGAAAATCGACGAATTGACGCGCGCGCTGTCAGTTAAAAATGACAGTCACGGTGACCGCTTACTTGCTGCGATGCAAGCTGAAGCAGCTAATGATGCGCCTATAACGCACACTCCGTGGGAAAATGATCTTAAGCGCGCGTCCGTCAACGATGTCGATTATCTAAGCGGTAACGACTTAGACGAATGCGTCCCACATATCGATGATGTATTAGACCAACGTAATTGGCTATCTGAGTCAGTACCACAAATCACCCAAGCTGATATGCAGCTTATCTTTATCAAAAATCTATCGGAATGCCTAATTCAGCGCATGCATAGCATGGACCGCTTTAGTGAAGACGACTATGCGATTGGTGGCGATAAGTTGATAGCGTGGGACATCGTGATTGGTAAAAATTCCTTTAATGATAAGCGTCCTAATTTTGCGATTGTCATAGCAACATCAAATATAGAGCATAGTGATAAATCAAGCTTTGGCATAGCCGATCTTACCAGCCGTTTTTCACTGAATCAGTTTATTCATACAGGTCAGTACGTAAAGATATCGGTTTGGCACAACGAAACTTATCGCACCATCACCGAAGCCGAGCTGCCAGCATTCCGCGCGGCATTGGAGGCGTGCTATGCGTAACATCGCCAACATCAAGCCATCGGCAGTCCTAGCCTCTCTTATCCAAAGCGCAAAGCTCACAAACACTGTCAGCCGTACAGCGTTGCGTGACGCTAATATCCAGTGGTCGGCTCATATCGCCAAACCAAGATGCAACCGTGATCAGCAGACACTTATCGATGTTGCAGACCAGCTGCGGCTGGTCATCGTGCAAGTGTCTCAACGCCAATGTCGTATCAATCCAACCCAGTGGCCAATATTGGTACGTCTAGAGGCTGACTTGCGTACTGCATATTTAGCCAATATCAACCTTGAGCCGCTACTTGACACCGTAGCCGTCAATAGTGACCACAGCGAGGTAGCGTAATGTCAAAGCAATCAAAAAAACCGTTGATGATTAGCGTATGTGGCGCGCCGCATATTGGTGTAACTACGGCTTGTGACCGTGTGCAGCGATGTCTCAATGCACAGGGCATCATCACAGATGTTATTACGCTTGAGCGTGGCATTGATGTGATCAATTTTAATGATGACTTTTTGCTTGGTAACTATATGCACCTAGACGTCATCTTGTTTGATAAACATCGCAATGCGGATTCAGCAGTTAAGCGGCGCTTAATACATCCGCTTTGGGACAGTGAAGGAGTCGTCCCTGACATGAGTGTACTGCTTAGCTCATCAATAGATGGTTACAACAAAGCAATCCGTAATCGCACTGATAAGCGCAAAAAAGCTGCGCATCATGAAGCCTATCTATCGATAGAAAGATCGCATTACGGTACTAAAAATCATCATGTCGTCAACATCGATGGTAAAAACGGGCAGTTATACGCAGCCGGTACGATTAAAAGTCTGATATTACGGGAGCTAAAGCGATGAGTAAAACATTATCACTTAGCCGTCGTGCTCATCTATTTGTCAAAGACGGACAGTTTTTTATCAAGCTGCAACGTCAAAATCAGCGTGATCCAAAACGCGACGATTATTACATCATGAAAAAGTTTGAGCTGGAACGCCTAAAAGAGATCCATGAGTGGTTAAGCAAAATGATCAAAGAAAGTGAGAGCAGTAATGTCAAAGCAGATTAAGCGAGTTACGTTTGCACGTAATAATTACGGATTGCGGTGGCTTGATGTAAATATGCACAGCTGGGAGATTGTCGGCGCGTGCGGGGAAGGGCGTCACCTGGTGGGCCGAGCATGTCGCTTGGCTGACCGTGGCAATAAAATTGAATATCGCACTGGGTCAACCTACACGGCCATCAATGCGACTGTTGAGAAGATGGGGTAGATAATGGCTGATGATGCAGATCGCGCAAATGACTATGTTGATTTAACGATGACTCAGTATCTGAGTCGAGCGCCAAAATTTGACAAGCCGTCACTGGCTGAGTGCTTGGAATGTGGCGAGGATATCCCCGCTAAACGTCAATCAATGGGCGGGGTAACGCTCTGTGTAGACTGCCAAAGCGTATTTGAGAAAAGGGGACGGTGATGTTGACTGATAATGAACAACTTTTAGTAATCACCGGCACTGCTATCTTACTGGGCATGCTCATTGTCGCAGTGATTTGGCTATTATCGATTGAGTTGAATAACGGAGAATGACTGTGATTAATGCAAAAGAACGTCCAATAATCTTAACCGCACAAGAAGTTAATGCAGTGTTAGCAGGCGATAAGACGCAGCACAGATTGCCTGTATTGACTGCGAAAGAGATTGACGAAGGTTTTGAATGGGATTTTAGTGCAGAGGGTGATAGTGCGGTCTGTATAAAAGAAATAGATGACGAACGGCAGGAGGTTTTACTTAAACCTTGTCCTTTCGGGGAGATGGGTGAGCGGCTGTGGGTGCAGGAGCCGTCATTAATTCATTGTGATTGGGATTGGTTTTACGCTGACAATACGCTGGTCGAATGCAAAGAGCCTTTCACACCAGGTGATTTGCATTTACCTTGGGACGACGAGCATCAAGAATACATAGGGCCTATCGGTGCTGAGCACATGCCACGTTGGGCAAGTCGCTTGCTTTTAGAAATAATCGATATTCGCATTGAGAGT
This sequence comes from Psychrobacter sp., assembly GCF_030454045.1. Taxonomy (GTDB): domain Bacteria; phylum Pseudomonadota; class Gammaproteobacteria; order Pseudomonadales; family Moraxellaceae; genus Psychrobacter. The sequence goes on from NZ_JAKDJE010000009.1 coordinate 60,284, forward strand.
GTACGAGATATTAACGCAGCTAGTGCGGAGGCAGAAGGTTGTTTTAATTTTGCTGGTTATGAAAAATTGAAACCAAAACCTTTATCTGCGTTTATTACCTACTGGATGGCGAAGTATGGCGATGACGCATGGTGGGACAATCCTTGGGTTTGGGTTATTGAGTTTAAAGTAATAAGTGAGGACTGAAAAATGGACGTTATTGAAATTATCAAATCAAATGTTCCGTTGGACTGGGTAACGCTCCCTCAATTTGGTAAACTTATTGGTCTACCGCACGAACGCTTATACATGGCAAAAGATAAATGGCCAGAAGGTGAAGTGTGGAAAAGGGTTGATAATAAGATTTACTTTAGTCTGAATGGGTGGAATGAATGGCTGGATCAACAGGGTATCCAAAAGGCGTTAGAGTGCGAAGCGGCAGCGTCGAAATTAATATCCCAATCAAAGGAGAAGGGCGCAGGTACTTCGTCCTCCCGTACACGGCGACGCCGAAAAACATTGCCCAAGCGGGAAAGCTACGAGCTAGTTTGATGGCTCGTAGAAAATGGGAGAATCTGACAGTAACAGATATTGAATTGGCTTGTAATATTATCGATGAAACGAAAGCAGATGATAGACCAATTTTTGCAGACTATGCGCAGCTTTATCTTGATAGCTTAGATAGTGGTAATACAGGCACTAGACGTAAATACAAAGGCATCCTCAAAAATAAATGGATGCCTTTTTTTGCATCTATAGCAATTGCAGACATAACACCGGCAATGGTGCGCACTGCACTCGCACAGAATGACTTTAGCAGCACTAAAACTGCTAACGACGCACTCACGCCACTGCGCGGAGTGTTTGATTTAGCATTTATTGACGAAATTATTGAAGAGTTGCCCACTAAACGTATCCGTAATAAGAAAACTCAAAAGGATGAGCCAGATCCTTTTTTGCCTAATGAGCGTTTGGCCATACTTGATTATATGCAAAGCCATTGGACAGATGGTAAAGAGATTTGGTATCTATATTTTGTATGGCAGTTTTGGACCGGTTGTCGCCCTGGCGAATCATTGGCCATAGACTGGGCTGACATAGATATACCCAATCGACTAGCAAAAATAAGTAAGACGTTGAGCAGTGGCAAGGTGCAGCTATCAACTAAGACCAATGAAATACGTAATATCTATCTCAACGATAAGATATTGGTTGTATTGGATAGACTCAAGGTACTCACTGGCCACCAGTCACGTCTGTTTATCAGCTTACACACCGATGAGCCATGGACACGACCAGATAAGTTGTCCGAAAAGTTTCAAGAAGTCCTACCAGTGATCGGCGTAAGAGCTCGACCTGCTTATAATTGCCGTCATACTTATGCGACGACGATGCTCAATAGTATGATCGATGTTTCTGCAGCGGCTTATCAGATGGGCCATGACATCATCACGTTCACTAAAATCTATGCAAAGTGGATTAATACCGAGCGCATGCAGACTGAGATGATGAAGCTGGATTATGGGGACTAACTGCCGAGGGTTACTCGGTAGTTGAATTATAGAAACTGCGACAAAACTGCGACAACAGCACCTTTAATAAATACTTATCAAATTTTAGGCAATAAAAAAACCTGCCCGAAGGCAGGTTTAGTATAGGTTTGAGACAATTTATTCACTATCCGAAAATGGTGGGGCTGGAGAGACTCGAACTCTCACACCTTGCGGCGCCAGAAC